>WQZX01000030.1 GCA_009780515.1 Nocardioidaceae bacterium
CTCGAGGAGCACGACGTCGGCGCCGTGGTAGAGGATCTCGTCGACGAGGTTGCGGCCGGGATCGGCCAGGGTGAGCCGGTCCCAGGCCGACCGCTGGTCGGGGCCGGGCACGTCGTGCTCGATTGCCGCGGCGTGGCGGCGGAACCCGTGGCCGGTGCCCGACCGGGCCAGCAGCACGGCCTGGGCGTACCAGGGGCGCGGAGCGAGCCGGGCGATGACGCCACGGAGATCGACATCCGGCGGGACGTCGTACGCGTGGGTGGGACCGGAGGTGCGGACCGGGCTCCGGAAGCGGTCGAGGCGGAAGACCCGCTCGGCGGCGCGGTCGACGTCGCGGCCGACGAGGTACCAGCGACCCGAGGAGCGCACCACTCCCCACGGCTCGACCCGGCGCGTGGCCGGCTCGTGGTCGGGACGCTGGTAGTCGAACCGGATCTGCTGGCGGTCGCAGACCGCCTGCCAGCACGCCGCGAACGCGGGCTCCTCGACGGTGAGCCGCGGCGGGGCGAGGTCGAGGGCGGTCAGGTCGACCCCCACCCCCGCGGCCGACAGCTTGCGCACCGCGTCGGTGGTCGCCTGCGCCATGGTGGCGTCCTGCCAGACGCGGGTCGCCAGCCGCACCACCGCGGCCTCGTCGCGGGTCAGGTCGATCGCCGGCAGGGCGAACTCCTCGGCCCTGATCCGGTAGCCCTGCTCGTCGTCGAAGAGCGGGTCGATCGCTCCCACCTCGATGGGTACGCCGAGCCCCCGCAGCTCCTCCTTGTCGCGCTCGAACATCTTCTCGAACGCCTCCGGGCGGGAGCCCGGGTAGAGCACCTCCCGGATCCGCTCCTTGGCGATCGGACGCCGCTGCACCAGGAGCATGATGAGCAGGTTGAGCAGGCGCTCGCTCTTTGCAGCCGGCATGGGCCCGATTCTGCCCCAGCCGATGCTATTCGTTCAAGTGTTCGACGCGGGATGCTGCTGCGCCGGGACGACGCCCGGTCGCCGAGGTGTGTCGTTTGGGCACAAACGACAATCTCAGGCGCGTTCGAGCTGCCGTTCGGTACCAAACGGCAGCATGAGCGGCTCGCTCAGGCGCCGCCGAGGACGTCGACCACGAAGTACAGCGTCGAGTTGGCCGGGATGCCCGTCGGCGGCTTCGACCCGTAGCCCATCTTCGGCGGGATCTGGACCAGCACACGGCTGCCGACATGGGCGCCGATGAGGCCCTGTGACCAGCCCGGGATCACCGGATCGACCGCCCCGGGCCCGCCGCTCTGATAGCCCTGGAACGGCTGGACCTTCTTGCCGATGAGGACGTTCAGCACGCTGCTCTTGCTGAAGTTCTCGTCGAACGGCTTGGTGCCGCCGTACACCTCGCCGAGGTACTTCACGACCGCGGTCGAGCCATCCGGAAGCGCCGGGCCGGACCCCTTGACCAGGGTGGTCGTCTGCAGCTCGCCCGACGGCTTCGGGGTGCCCTTGAAGTCCAGCTTGGTCGGCGCACCGCTCTTGGTGACGACCTTCGGCGCCCAGCCGGCGGGCTTGGCCGCGGGGCCCGAGGGCGCCTTCTCGCTTTCCTGCGACTTGGGCACGGTTGCGGCGATGTCGGCCACGATCACCAGGCCGTCTTGGTTGCCGATGTCGATGTGCGCGTTCGCGAACGCGGTGGCGTACTGCGGGAACGCCTTGTCGGTGTTCACCGCGATGGCGATCCGCGTGCCCACCTTGGTGCCGGCCGCCACGTACTTCTGCAGGAACGTCGCGAACAGGTCGCCCAGGGCTTGAGGCTGACCGGCCGAGCCGCCCACGGGCACGGCGACCGCGCCCTTGCTGGATCCGAAGGTCGTGATCGGCGTCTGCTTGGTCCAGCCGTCGCCGACCGCGATGTTCACGAGCGCGGTGTCACCGTCCGCCAGAGTCGGCCCGTTGCCGCTGATGAGCGTCTTGGTCTGCGCCGAGCCGGCGTCCATCTGCTTCTTCCAGTCGAACTTCGGCGCCTGGCCGAACGAGCCGGAGATGCTCACGGCGTCGAACCCCGACGCGGTGCTGCTGCTGCCGCCGCAGGCGGTCAGCGTCAGCGCGAGCGCTGAGACGAGGAGGGGTACGGCGGCGCGGCGGAGTCGGGTCGGCACGGCGCACACCATAGCCAACCGCTGCCAGCAGTCCCGATCACATCCCGTCGATCAGGCGCTGCACCCGCTCGTCGTACGCGCGGAAGGGGTCCTTGCAGAGAACCGTGCGCTGGGCCTGGTCGTTCAACTTGAGGTGGACCCAGTCGACGGTGAAGTCGCGCCGCCGCTCCTGGGCCTTGCGGATGAACTCGCCCCGGAGGCGGGCTCGGGTGTCCTGCGGCGGGATCGACTTGGCCTGGAAGATCTTGAGGTCGGTGGTCGCGCGGGTGACGGCGCCACGACGCTCGAGCAGGTAGTACAGACCCCGGCCACGATGGATGTCGTGGTAGGCGAGGTCCAGCTGGGCGACGCGCGGGTGGCTCAGCGGCAGGCCGTGCTTGGCCCGGTAGCGGTCGATCAGCTTCCACTTGATGACCCAGTCGATCTCGCGGTCGACCAGGCTGAGGTCCTCGGACTCGACGGCCTTCAACCCTCGCTCCCACAGGTCCAGGGTGCGCTCGATCAGCGGGGTGGACAGGCCGCGACGGTCGACGAAGTCGCGGACCTTGGCGAGGTACTCGCCCTGGATCTCCAGCGCGCTCGCCTCACGGCCGTTGGCGAGCCGGACCTTCCGGCGGCCGGTCACGTCGTGGGAGATCTCCCGGATGGCCCGGATGGGGTTCTCGAGGGTGAGGTCGCGCATGACGACGCCCTCCTCGATCATCCGCAGCACCAGGTCGCAGCTGGCGACCTTCAGCATGGTCGTCGTCTCGCTCATGTTGGAGTCGCCGACGATGACGTGCAGGCGGCGGTACTTCTCCGCGTCGGCATGCGGCTCGTCGCGCGTGTTGATGATCGGCCGGCTGCGGGTCGTGGCGCTCGAGACGCCCTCCCAGATGTGCTCGGCCCGCTGGCTGACGCTGTACGCCGCCCCGCGCGGTGTCTGCGTCACCTTGCCGGCGCCGACGATGATCTGCCGGGTCACCAGGAACGGGATCAGGACGTCGGCCAGCTTGCTGAAGTCGCCGGCGCGGGAGACCAGGTAGTTCTCGTGGCAGCCGTAGGAGTTGCCTGCGGAGTCGGTGTTGTTCTTGAACAGGTAGATCTCGCCCGCGATCCCCTCGTCGTGCAGACGCTGCTCGGCATCGAGCAGGAGGCCCTCCAGGACCCGCTCCCCCGCCTTGTCGTGTGCCACCAGGTCGAGCACGTCGTCGCACTCGGGCGTGGCGTACTCCGGGTGGCTGCCGACGTCCAGGTAGAGCCGGGCGCCGTTGCGCAGGAAGACGTTGCTGCTCCGGCCCCAGCTGACGACCTTGCGGAACAGGTAGCGGGCGACCTCGTCGGGACTCAGCCGACGCTGGCCCTTGAACGTGCAGGTGACGCCGTACTCGTTCTCGATCCCGAAGATGCGGCGGTCCATGCAGCAACACTAGTGCGTCGCGGGTCACAGCGTCCGTAGCCTGAGGGACATGACAGTCAGTCCGAACGTGCCGCCGACCGTCGAACGCTGGCACGGGATCGTCTCGGCCCGCGATGTCGGCGGGCTGACCGACATCCTGGCCGACGACGCGGTCTTCCACTCCCCCGCGCTGCACGCCCCGCAGGAGGGCAAGGCCCTCACCTTCGCCTACCTGTCCGCCGCCTTCGACGTGCTCGGGCCGACGCTGTCCTACCAGCGGGAGTGGTACGCCGACAGTTCAGCCGTGCTGGAGTTCACCGCCGATCTCGACGGGCTGGTCGTCCAGGGCGTCGACATCTTCGAGTGGAACGCGTCCGGCCTGATCACCGACTTCACGGTCATCGTGCGACCGGGGAGGGGGCTCATGAAGGTGATTGAGCTGATGGGCGCCCGGCTGGGTGCTCGGTAGTTGCCGTTTGGTACCAAACGGCAACTACGTACGGCCTCACGATGCAGTTTCCGACCATTCGACCACCCCCATCGCCCGCTTCCATCGGTTGATCAGGCGAGCGCGGCCCCGGTCCGAGTAGAGCGATTCGCCCACGAGCACTCGCCACCGTCTGAGTCTGCCGGCCGAATGACGACGACCCAGTCCGCGATCGATCTCGTGCAGGATCACGGCTGGGTGGTTGAGGAGATCATCGAGGGTGAAGCCGTAGCGATCGTAAGGCGTTCCTGCGAACCTTCGCTCGCGCCGGAGATCGTTGCGATGCTGGACCTTGTCGCGGTGGCCTGCGCCGTCGTACTCGTGGACGCGTGTGGCGCCCGCGACGAGAAGATCTGCGCGTCCGACGTACTGCCCACCTTCGTCGTGGACGTCGACCTGGCTGACGACCGGTACGTCGATGGCGAGGTGCAAGGCGCGGAGGACGGTCTCGCCTGCAGACTCCGCTGCCGGGTCGGAGAGGTCCCAAGCTCGTCGTAGTCGCGCGACGCCGGGCCTCGCAGACGCGAGGATCTCCCGCATCCGGGCCTCGCTCACGTGTCCCATCCGCAGCGCCGAGTCGATCAGGATCAGGAGATCGAGCACACCGAGGTCGCGAGCGCACCGCAGCAGGACCTCTTCGGGCGTATCCACCGGGAGGTGTCCGACCCAGGTCTCCGCAGACTGGTGGGTCAGTCGCGAGCACAGCAGCCCCGGACGCCTCGGGCACCTCTCACCACGGACCGCGGCGAAGTATGGAACCTGCGATGGCAGCGCCGGAAGCTGCCATCGATAGAGGCGAGCCGCGGTGATGTGAGTGAAGACGGCACCCTCCGGGAGCACGAGGAGCAGCGCCTCCAAGTCCCGAACAAAGGCCTCCTCGTCGCTCAACCCGGGGTCCTCCGTGCGGAAAAGCCCATGGCTGACCCGATGATGCTCCCGACTGCGGGAATGGCCCCGGAACGGCGGTGGGCGCTGCGAACTCATGGGGCCAGCCTGGGCGATGGCGCTGACAGCTGGACCTCAGGCAGTGTCCGCCTGTGGATAGCCGGAGGTATCCACAGGCAGACCCGCGACTAGTGGTCCAGACTGTGCCGTTGTTTGGTACCAAACGACAGCAATCCTGGTCGATTCGGCGCCGTTTGGTACCAAACGGCAATCACTACAGTGGCGGAGCGACCGGCGGCTCGCCCCCGTCACCGGAGGCCGGCGGAGCAGAGGCGGGGGGTGCGGTGACGGCCGGCCCGCGATCGCCGAGGAGCTCCTGCAGCCGGGCCGGGGCGATCCGGGCGAACTTCCGGGGCTGGAGCCGGGTCCGGTCGAGCACGGCGACCTCGAGGTCCGAGACGGGGATGACGCGGTCGTCGCTGGCGGTGTGGCCGAGCGCGGCGACGGCCACGGCGAGAGCGTCGCCGAGCGAGGCGCCGGCGACGTAGTTCTCCTCGAGGTACGCCGTGACGGTGTCCGCGTCGCCGCCCATGACGGCGTAGCCGTGCTCGTCGGCGACGCGACCCTCGTAGGTCAGCCGGTAGACCTGGTCGTCCTCGGCGGCGTCGCCGATCTCTGCCACGAAGATCTCGACCTCGTACGGCTTCTCGCCACCGGAGGAGAAGATCGTCCCGAGCGTCTGGGCGTACGCGTTGGCCAGGCCGCGGCCGGTCACGTCGGAGCGGTCGTAGGCGTAGCCGCGCATGTCTGCCAGCCGTACGCCGGCGATCCGGAGGTTCTCGAACTCGTTGTAGCGGCCCACCGCCGCGAAGGCGATCCGGTCGTAGAGCTCGGCCACCTTGTGCAGCGCCTGTGACGGGTTCTCGGTGACGAACAGGACGCCGTCGGCGTACTGCACGGCCAGCAGCGAGCGACCGCGGGCGATGCCCTTGCGGGCGAAGTCGGCCCGGTCCTTCATCAGCTGCTCGGGCGAGACGTAGTACGGCATGCTCATCGGCTCACTCCCCTCCCTCGATCGGCGCGCGGGGGCCGTCGGGCCGCGACATCCGTCCGGTCACGACACGGTCGGCCAGCGCACCGATGGTGTCCTCGCCCAGCCGCAGCGCGCCCTCGGCGGTCACGACCCACACCACCGGGAAGATCCGGCGCGTCAGATCCGGGCCGCCGGTGGCCGAGTCGTCGTCGGCGGCGTCGTACAGCGCCTGCAGGCAGACGCTCACCGCGTCGTCCTGGCCGAGGTCCTCGCGCCACAGCTTCTTCAGAGCGCCGCGGGCGAACATCGAGCCCGAGCCCACGGTGAAGTACGACGCCTCCTCGTGCCGGCCGCCGGTCACGTCGTACCCGAAGATCCGGCCGACGCCGCGAGCGAGGTCGTACCCGGCGAACATGGGTACGACGGCCAGCCCCTGCATCGCCATGCCGAGGTTGTTGCGGATCAGCGCCGAGAGCCGGTTGGCCTTGCCGTCCAAGGAGAGCTGGGAGCCCTCGATCTTCTCGTAGTGCTCGAGCTCGACCTGGAACAGCCGCACCATCTCGACCGCGAGACCGGCCGTGCCGGCGATGCCGACGACGGCGAACTCGTCGGCCGGGAAGACCTTCTGGATGTCGCGCTGCGCGATGACGTTGCCCATCGTGGCGCGCCGGTCGCCGGCCATCACCAGGCCGCCGGGGAACGTCACGGACACGATCGTGGTGCCGTGCGGGGCCAGATCGGCAGCGGAGCCGGCTGGGAGGGATGTGCGCGCGGGCAGCAGGTCCGGAGCGTTCTCGACGAGGAAGTCGTTGAACGAGCTCGTGCCGGGTCGGAGGTACGCCGCAGGGATGCGCGCGTCTCCGCCGGCGAGCTGGCTCACTCGCCGCCCTTCTGGATGAACGACTTCACGAAGTCCTCCGCGTTGGACTCCAGCACGTCGTCGATCTCGTCGAGGATGGAGTCGACGTCGTCGTCCAGGGCGTCCTTGCGCTCCGCGACGTCGCTCTCGGTCGCAGTCTGGGTCTCGTCGACCTCGTCACCGCTCTTGCGGGTCTGCTTCTGCTCCTGGGACATACCTCAACCCTATCCACTCAGCGGCTGAGCGCACGGACCAATTGCTCGGCCGTCTCACTCGCGTCGATCAGGGCGCCGACGTGCGCCTTCGTGCCGCGCATCGGGTCCATCGTCGGCACCCGCTGCAGCGAGTCGCGGCCGGGCAGGTCGAAGATCACCGAGTCCCAGGACGCGGCGGCCACGGAGGTGGAGTACTTGTCGAGGCACCGGCCACGGAAGTAGGCCCGGGTGTCCTCCGGCGGCTCGGTGACCGCGCGGTCGACCTCGTCGTCGGTCAGCAGCCGCTCCATCCGCCCACCGGCCACGAGCCTGTTGTACAGGCCCTTCTCGGGACGGATGTCGGCGTACTGGATGTCGATCAGCTGCAGCTTCGCGTCGTCCCAGGCGAGGCCGTCGCGCTGGCGGTACTGCTCGAGCAGCTTGAGCTTGGCGATCCAGTCGAGCTGGCCCGCGAGACTCATCGGGTCGCGCTCGAGCCGGTCGAGCACGTCCTCCCAGCGGGCGAGCACGTCGGCGGTCTGGTCGTCGACGTCGGCGCCGTACCTGTCCTCGACGTACTTCTTGGCCAGGTCGAGGTACTCCATCTGGAGCTGTACGGCGGTGATGGTGCGGCCGTCGCCCAGGGTGAGCCGCTCCTTCAGCGTCGGGTCGTGGGACACGTTGCGGAGCGATTTCACCGGCGCGGTGACGGCGAGGTCGCGGGAGATGAAGGAGTCCTCGATCATCGCCAGGACGAGAGCCGTCGTGCCCACCTTGAGGTACGTCGCCACCTCGGCCTGGTTGGCGTCGCCGATGATGACGTGGAGCCGCCGGTAGCGGTCAGGGTCGGCATGCGGCTCGTCGCGGGTGTTGATGATCGGGCGCTTCAACGTCGTCTCCAGGCCGACCTCGACCTCGAAGAAGTCGGCGCGCTGGCTGATCTGGAACCCCTGCTCCCGGCCGTCCTGGCCCCGCCCGACGCGGCCCGCCCCGCAGAACACCTGACGGCTGACGAAGAACGGGGTGAGGTGCTTGACGATGTCCGCGAACGGGGTCGAGCGACGCATCAGGTAGTTCTCGTGCGCGCCGTACGACGCCCCTTTGTTGTCGGTGTTGTTCTTGTAGAGCGTGATCGAGGGGTTCCCCGGGAGCCGCTGGGCGAGCCTCGCCGCCTGGAGCATCACCAGCTCGCCGGCCTTGTCCCAGCGGACGATGTCGAGCGGCGTGACGACCTCGGGTGTCGAGTACTCCGGGTGGGCGTGGTCGACGTAGAGCCGCGCGCCGTTGGTGAGGATGACGTTGGCGAGGCCGAGGTCCTCGTCGGTCAGCTGGCTCGGATCCGCCACCTGCCGGCTCATGTCGAAGCCCCGCGCGTCCCGCAGCGGCGCCTCCTCCTCGAAGTCCCACCGAGCCCGCCTCGCGCGCACCGTCGCCGACGCGTAGGCGTTGACCACCTGGGAGGACGCCACCATGGCGTTGGCCGTCGGCTGGCCCTGCACCGAGATGCCGTACTCGACCTCGGTGCCCATCACCCGGCGTGCGCTCATGCTTCCAGCCTACGGCGTGGCAGATGTGTCGTTTGGGCCCAAACGACACGTCCAGGCGGCCAGAAACCGTCGTTTGGTACCAAACGGCACTTCCACGAAGCGGCAAGCTCGACGCGTCAGAGGTACTGGCCGGTGTTCGACACCGTGTCGATCGACCGCCCGGGCTCGGTGCCCTGCTTGCCGGTGATGAGGGTCCGGATGAAGACGATCCGCTCGCCCTTCTTGCCGGAGATGCGAGCCCAGTCATCGGGGTTGGTGGTGTTCGGGAGGTCCTCGTTCTCCTTGAACTCGTCGACGCAGGCCTGCAGCAGGTGGCTGACGCGCAGACCCTTGCTGTCGTGGTCGAGGAAGTCCTTGATGGCCATCTTCTTCGCCCGGTCGACGATGTTCTGGATCATGGCGCCGGAGTTGAAGTCCTTGAAGTAGAGGACCTCCTTGTCACCGTTGGCGTAGGTGACCTCCAGGAAGCGGTTCTCCTCGGTCTCGGTGTACATCCGCTCGACCGTGGCTCGGATCATGCCGGCGACGGCGGCGTCCTTGTCACCGCCGAACTCGCGGACGTCCTCGGTGTGCAGCGGGAGGTTGGGCGTGAGGTACTTGCTGAAGATGTCGCGCGCGGACTCGGCGTCCGGGCGCTCGATCTTGATCTTCACGTCGAGGCGGCCGGGCCGCAGGATCGCGGGGTCGATCATGTCCTCGCGGTTGGAGGCGCCGATCACGAGCACGTTCTCGAGCAGCTCGACACCGTCGATCTCCGAGAGCAGCTGCGGGACGATCGTGTTCTCGACGTCGGAGGAGACACCGGAGCCGCGGGTGCGGAAGAGCGAGTCCATCTCGTCGAAGAACACGATGACCGGCGTACCGGTCGAGGCCTTCTCCCGCGCGCGCTGGAAGACCAGGCGGATGTGGCGCTCGGTCTCGCCGACGTACTTGTTGAGGAGCTCGGGACCCTTGATGTTGAGGAAGTAGGACTTGCCCTCGGCGCCGGTCTTCGCCGCGACCTTCTTGGCCAGCGAGTTCGCGACGGCCTTGGCGATGAGCGTCTTGCCACACCCCGGAGGGCCGTACAGCAGGATGCCCTTCGGCGGCTTGAGCTCGTGCTCGGCGAACAGCTCGGGGTAGAGGTAGGGCAGCTCGACGGCGTCCTGGATCAGCTCGATCTGGTTGCCGAGGCCGCCGATCGACTCGTAGCCGATGTCGGGGACCTCCTCCAGGACCAGCTCCTCGACCTCGGACTTCGGCACCCGCTCGTAGGCGTAGCCCGCACGCGAGTCGAGCAGCAGCGAGTCGCCGGCGCGGAGGGTCTGCCCCAGGAGCGGCTCGGCGAGACGTACGACGCGCTCCTCGTCGGCGTTCGCGATCACCAGGACGCGCTGACCGTCGGCCAGCACCTCCTTGAGCATCACGACCTCGCCGACGGTCTCGTAGTCGAAGGCGCCGACCACGTTGAGCGCCTCGTTGAGCATGACCTCCTGGCCGCGCCGCAGGGTGTCCACCTCGACAGCCGGGCTGACCGCGACGCGCAGCTTGCGACCGCCGGTGAAGACGTCGACGGTGTCGTCGTCGTTGCGCTGGAGGAAGGTGCCGAACCCCGCAGGAGGCTGGGCGAGCCGGTCGACCTCCTCCTTCAGCTTGAGGATCTGGTCGCGGGCGTCGCGCAGCGTTCCCGCGAGCCGCTCGTTCTGGGCCGTCACCGCGGCGAGCGAGCGCTGCGCCTCTGCCAACCGCAGCTCTGCCGCCCGATCGCCGGGATTCATGTTCGACATGGCCACCTCCTCAGACACTTTCGACCCTACTCGGAGGAGCGTCGTACGGAAGCGCGTTTGCGGTGGCGTCGGCGTGCCGCTGGTCAGTCGCCGTCGGCGTGCTCCTCGGGCGCTGACGGAGGGATGTCCACCGGACGCGGACCCGTGTAGTCGGGGCCGTAGGCGCCGGGCGCCGGGCGGCGCTTCTTCAGCGGCGCCCGCTCCCCAGGGGCCATCCGACGGGCCGTCACGAGGAACGCGGTGTGACCGATCATCTTGTGGCCGGGACGTACGGCGAGCCCCTCCACGTGCCAGTCGCGCACCAGCGACTCCCATGCCGCCGGTTCGGTGAAGCCGCCGTGGGCCCGGACCGTCTCGACGAACCGCGACAGCTGGGTCGTGGTGGCGACGTACGCGCAGAGGATGCCTCCTGGGAGCAGCGCGTCGGCCGCGGCGTCCAGGCACTCCCACGGAGCGAGCATGTCCAGGATGATCCGGTCGGCCTGCAGGCCCGACGTCGGCAGCGCCTCGGCGAGGTCGCCCACCGTGAGCGTCCAGGCGGGATGCGTCTGGCCCTCCGGCGCGTCGAAGAACTGGCTGACGTTGCGCTGGGCGACCTCGGCGAACTCCTCGCGCCGCTCGTACGACGACACCCGGCCGTAGGGCCCGACCGCGCGGAGCAGCGAGCAGGTCAGCGCGCCCGAGCCGACGCCCGCCTCGACGACGTGCGCCCCCGGGAAGATGTCGGCCATCGCGACGATCTGCGCGGCGTCCTTAGGATAGACCACCGCGGCGCCGCGCGGCATCGAGACCACGAACTCGCTGAGCAGCGGGCGGAAGACGAGGTACTCCCCACCTGCCGACGAGGTGACCGTGAAGCCTTCCTCGCGGCCGATCATCTCGTCGTGCTCGAGGTGGCCGCGGTTGGAGAAGAAGCGCTTGCCGGCGACGAGGCAGAAGTTGTGCTTGCGTCCCTTGCCGTCGACCAGCCGCACCCACTCGCCTTCCCGGAGGGGGCCGCGGTGCACGCCGGACCACGCTCCCGCGGGGACGTCACCGGTGCTCTGGGGGTCGTTCGTCACCGGCGCAATCTATCGAACCGGGCGCGGTTCCCGGCGACCGACTCGATCGAGCCCGGTCGCCGAGACCACACGAGAGTCACCAGCCGACGCGACCCTTGCGGGTGTACTCGGCGCCGTTGACGTAGGCGTCGTGCCAGGCCATCTCGCCGATGAGCTTGGCGCCCTGGGCCGGGCAGCCCTCGATCACGTGGTAGGCCTTCACGATGTAGGTCTGCCGATGCACCTGCGCCTCCTCCCACCCGCTGTAGCCGGGCCGGATCGTGAAGGTGTCGGACTCGCTGACCCCCTGCGAGACGCCGGTCGTCGAGGAACGGCCGTACTTGCCCTCGACGTGGGCGCTCCAGACGCCGAGGTCGATGCCACCACCGCCGCCGGCCTCCCACGAATGGGTCTCGGAGGTGGACGACTCCGTGTAGGCGGTCAGCGTGCGCGTCGCGTTGTCCTGGGTGCCGTTGTACCGGCTCTCGCCGCGGAAGCGCTTGACCAGGGTGTTGCCGCCCTTGGACACCGTCCAGGACACACCGCCGTCCTGGCACGCGGCGCTTGCCGAGCTCGTCAGCGCGCCGCCGACCGCGACGATGCCGGAGGCCACCAGGGGAAGAGCGGCGACGACGGCCAGCCGCCGCGTCCTTGCGCGTGGGGACATGTGTGCTCCTAGAGGGGTTCCGAGCCGCCCCGGTGGCGGCCACAGCGGATCTACCCCCGAAGCGACCGTTGAAACCTCGGTCCTCAGCGAAGGAGCCGCACGACGTCGGCCGTGGCGAGCACGCCGAACACCCCGCCATGCTCGTCGAGCAGGACGTACTCCCCAGCGGGAGTGGCCTGGAGCGCGTCGAGGAGGTCCGAGCCGGAGATCGTGACCGGGAGGGTCAGGCCGGGCTCGAGCCTGCGGGTAACCGTGGACACCGGCACCCAGGGGCGACGGTCGTCGGGCATCGCACGGACGGCCCGCTCGTCGACGACGCCGACGGGCCGGCCGTCGGGCAGGACGGTGACGATGCTGCCCGCCTGGGCCTCCTTCGCCCGCCGGACGGCCTCGCCGAGCGGGAGGTCCTCGGGTACGCCGAGGGTGCGCCGACCGAGCGAGCGGACGTCGATGCGCGACATCCGCTCGCGCATCCGGGCTGCGTTGATCGACTGCGAGGCGCCGGCCCACAGGAAGGCCGCGAACAGCAGCCAGACGAGGGTGAAGAACGGGTCGGTGTGCAGGCGCGCACTGGCCAGGAGGGCCAGCACGACGAGCGCGACGGCGAGGACCCGGCCGGCCCAGCCGGCGACGACGCTGCCGGTGACCGCGCGGCCGGTCGCGGCCCAGACCGCCGACTTGAGCACCCGGCCGCCGTCGAGCGGGAGGGCGGGGACGAGGTTCAGGATGCCGATGTAGAGGTTGCTGGCCGCGAGACCGTCGACGACCAGCAGCAGCAGGCCGTCGGGCAGCGCGAACTGCAGCGCCAGCGCGGCCCCGCCCACCACGAGCGAGGTGATCGGTCCGACGACCGCGATCCAGAACTCCTGGCCGGCGCTCGCGGACTCGCGGTCGATCGACGTCGCGCCACCGAGGAAGTGCAGGGTGATCGACTCGATCCGGTAGCCGAACCGACGCGCGACGAGGGCGTGCGACGCCTCGTGCAGCAGGATCGCGGCGTACAGCGCGACGGCGAAGGCCAGCCCGACGACGTACTTCCACGCGCCGAGGCCGGGCTGCACCTCGTCGACCCGCGGGGCCATCACGTAGGAGATGAGCGCGGCGACCACGAACCAGGACGGTGACACGAGGACCGGGCTGCCGGCGATCGTCCCGATTCTCAACACTCCCCGACCCTATCCGGCACCCGGTTCGGTCTCGGGGTAGAGCACGCACGCGACCTCCGCGCCGCCGGCCCTGCGCAGCTGCGGGTCGACGCCACCGCGGAAGGCGATCCGTACGCCGGCGCCCTCGTCGGTCATCGACTCGACGCCGTTCCACAGCGGGTCCGCCTCCCGCTCGCGAAGCCCGTCCAGGAAGCCCCGCACCTCGGCGGCCCCACCGGCACCGAGGTGAACGACGTGCTCCCCCGGTGCGTCGAGGTGGGCGAGGTCGCCGACCAGGCGCGCCTCCTCGGCGTACTCCTCCGGCGTGCGGCGGGTCCAGTGGGTCTCCAGGAGCGCCCGCAGGTCGCGCCCCTCCCAGCCGCACTCGGCGACGGCGACCGGGCACCGCGGGTGGAAGGAGCAGCCGGCCGGTGGCGCGGCGGCGTCCGGGATCTCGCCCCGGGGCAGGTCGCGCACGACGGAGCGCTCCGGGTCGGGATCGGGGATCGCGCCGAGCAGCGCCTTCGTGTAGGGGTGCCGCGGCGAGGCGAAGATCTCCTCGGTCGGACCGATCTCGACGATGCGGCCGAGGTACATGATCGCGATGCGGTCGCAGAAGTACTTCGCGCTGGCGAGGTCGTGGGTGATGTAGACGTAGGTCAGCCCGAGGTCCTTCTTGAGGTCGAGCATCAGCTGCAGGATCTTCGCGCGCACGGACATGTCGAGCATCGAGATCGGCTCGTCGGCGACCAGCACCTCGGGGTCGAGGATGATCGCGCGTGCCAGCACCACACGCTGCTTCTGGCCACCGGAGAGGTCCCGTGGGTACTTGCCGAGGAACATCTCCACCGGACTCAGGCCGACCCGCTCGAGCGTCTCGGCCACGCGAGCCCGACGCTCGGCGGCGGTGCCGATCCCGTGCACCCGCAGCGCGTCGCCCACCGCGTCCTCGATCGTCATGGAGGGGTTCAACGCGGCGTTCGGGTCCTGGAACGCCATCTGGATGTGCCGACGGACCTCGCGCCGCTCGCGCGAGCCCATCGTGGCGATGTCGCGGTCACGGAACAGGATGGAGCCGTCGGTGGCGGGCGCCAGCCCCAGCAGGGCGCGCCCGAGCGTCGTCTTCCCGCTGCCGCTCTCGCCGACCAGCCCCAGGACCTCGCCGCGGCGCAGCTGGAGGTCGACGCCGTCGACGGCCTTCACGGTGCCGGAGTCGCGGCCGAGGAGCCGGCCGAGCGCGCCGCCGCGCAGGCCGTAGTGCACCTCCAGGCCGCGTACGTCGATGAGCGGCTCGGCCGTCGTACCGGTCGGGACGAATCGCTGCTCAGGCCTCGTCGGCATCGCTCAACTCCTCCTGCGCCAGGGGCCTGCGCTCGTCGTCGGTCAGGGTCCGCGGTCCGCGCAGCCAGCACTCGACCGTGCCGCCACCGTCGCGGTCGACGGGCACCGGGTGCTCCGCAGAGCAGACCGACATCGCCTCGGGACAGCGCGGGTGGAAGCGGCAGCCCGGAGGTGGGTCGACCAGGTCGGGCGGAGACCCAGGGATGAACCGCAGGCCCGTGGTGCTGAGCGAGATCGTCGACGCGAGCAGCTCGCGGGTGTAGGGGTGCTGCGGGTCGCCGAAGACGTCGGCAACGGTCCCCTGCTCGACGATCCGGCCGGCGTACATCACGGCGACGCGGTCGCACGCCTCGGCGACGATGCCCACGTTGTGGGTGATCAGGAGCAGGGCGGTGTCGAAGTTGCGGCGGAGGTCGTTGAGGATCTGGACGATCTGGGCCTCGACGAGGACGTCGAGCGCGGTGGTCGGCTCGTCCGCCACCACGAACGCCGGGCGCAGCACGAGAGCGAGCGCGATCATCAGGCGCTGCCGCATCCCGCCGGAGAACTCGTGTGGGTAGGAGCGGTAGCGCGTCGGGGGGATCCCCATCAGCCGCAGCGCGTCCAGCGCCCGCTCGCGCACCTCCGCGCGGGGAAGCTTGGGCTCGTGCTGGCGGATCGTCTCCTCGAAGTGGTCCGAGATCCGCATCAGCGGGTTGAGCCGCGTCAACGGCTCCTGGAAGATCATGCCCAGGTCGCTCCCCCGCAGGGCGTACGCCTGCCGGGGGCTCATCGCGAAGATGTCCCGACCGCGGTAGAGCACCTCGCCGTCGCGCTTCGCGCCCTCGGGAAGCAGCCCCATCAATCCGCGGCCGAGCGTGGACTTGCCGCAGCCGGACTCGCCGACCAGCCCGAGCGTCTCTCCCGGCCTGAGGTCGAAGCTGACGCCGTCGACGGCCTGGATCGCGCCCCGGGTGGTGCCGTACCAGACGCGCACGTCGCGCGCCGAGAGCACCGGGTCGGTCGCCTGCTCTGCCGGTGCGCTCACCGGGCCTCCTCCTTCTGGTCCTGCTCGCTCTGGTCCTGGTCCGCGTCGGCCGGGCCCATCAGCGCGGCCCGGCTCGGCAGCACCACGGGCAGCAGCCGGCGCCGCCGCAGCGTCGGGTTGAGCGTCTCGTTGAGGCCTTCGCCGACCAGGGTCAGCCCGGTCACGAGCAGCACGATCGCCAGGCCCGGGTACAGACCGGTCCACCAGATCCCCGAGCCCGCGTCGGCGAGGGCCCGGTTGAGGTCGTGACCCCACTCCGCTGCCTGGGTGGACTGGATGCCGAGCCCGAGGAAGCCGAGACCCGCGAGGGTGAGGATCGCGTCGGCGGCGTTCAGGGTGCCGATGACCGGCACGCTCTGGACGACGTTGCCGAACAGGTACCGGCGCATGATCACCCAGTCGGAGGCACCCATGGCGCGCGCCGCCTCGACGTACGTCGCCTCCTTCGCGCTGACCGTCGTGTTCCGCACGACGCGGTAGTACTGCGGGACGTAGATCACCGACAGCGACAGGGACACCGCGATCACACTCCCCCCGACGATGTTGGTGAGCAGGAACGAGAACACGATCGCCAGCAGGAACGAAGGGAACGCGAAGAGCGCGTCCATGACGAGCACCAGCACCCGGTCCAGCCACCCGCCGAAGTACCCCGACACCAGACCGAGCGGTACGCCGACGACGACGCAGATGACGATCGACAGGGCGACCACCTCGATGGCGGTCCGCGCGCCCCACACCACCCTGGAGTAGACGTCGAACTCCAGCCGGTCGGTGCCGAACCAGTGCTGTCCGTCGGGACGGGACAGCTTCGCGAAGTCGTGGCCGTGGGCGGTCGCCTGGGCGAAGCCGTACGTCGCGATCCACGGGGCGAAGACCGCGAGCACGATGAAGACCAGCGTGATGACCAGGCCAGCCAGGAGCATCCAGCGCGCGAGTCCGGTGGTGTCGGTGACGGGGGCGGCGAGCCGCTTCAGCAGGCGCATGTCAGTACCTCACCCGCGGGTCGATCATGGCGTTGACGATGTCGACGAGCACGCTGACGATGACGACCGCGATCGCGAAGATCGTCACGATCCCCTGGACGGCGCCGTAGTCGCGATCGTCGATGTACTCGACGAGCTTCTGCCCCAGCCCCGGCCAGTTGAACGTCTCCTCGGTGAGGACGGCGCCTCCGAGCAGCAGCGCGAACTGGAGCCCGACGACGGTGATCACCGGCACCAGCGCGTTGCGCAGCGCGTGGTGCCGCGTGACCCTGCCGCGGGAGATGCCGCGTGCCTCGGCGGCCTCGACGTAGTCGGCCTGCATGGTCTGCAGGATGTTCACCCGCACGAGCCGGATGAAGACGCCGCAGATCAGCAGACCCAGGGTCAGCGCGGGCAGGAGCAGGTGCTTGAGCACGTCGACGATCGCTGAGCCGTCACCGCTCAGGAACACGTCGATCAGCAGGATGTGGGTGTGCGGCTGCACGACGAACGCCGTCATCGGGTCCGACGCGCCGCCGGTCGGCAGGCCGAGCGGCTCTGCGACGTACACCTGCAGCAGGAAGCCGACGAAGAAGATCGGTGCGGCGTAGCTGAGGATGCCGAAGAGTCGGATCACGACGTCCGGGGCCGTGTCGCGGTAGCGGCCGGCGACGAGACCGAGCGGGATGCCGACGACCAGGGCGACGAGGAACGCCGCGATGGTCAGGCTCAGCGTCGCTCCACCGTTGTCGCGCACCACGCGCAGCACAGGCTGGCCGTCGGTGAAGGTGGTGCCGAAGTTCAGGTGGATCACCTGGGACAGGTAGTCCCAGTACTGGACGATCAGCGGTCGGTTGAGGCCGAGCGCCTCCTTGCGCTGGTTGAGCGCCTGGGCGTCGATCTTCCCGCCGACCGCCGCGGAGATCGGGTCGCCGGGGGCGACGCGGAGCACCACGAAGACCAGGGTCAGGATCACCCAGACCATCGGGATGACGAGCAGCACTCGCTGCAGGATGTAGCGGGGAAGAGACCCGCCGCCGGATCTGCTCACCGGGGTCCTCTCTCGTGCGTACGTCGTGGGGAGCGCGCGCTCCCCACGACGTCGTGCGTGGTCGAGCCTCGAGCGACTACCTCTTGGTGACCATCCAGAGCCGGAAGATGAACGACGGGTCGAGCGTCGAGTCGACCCCGCTCATGTCCTTGCCGTAGACGGCGGTGTTCTTGCCGACCCACATCGGGATGAGCGGCACGTCCTTGGCCGCGATGTCCTGGAGCTTGCCCTCGATCTGCTGGCGCAGGGCCTGGTCGGCGGTGCCCTGTTCCTGCGCGACCAGCCGGTTGACCGTCGGGTTCTTGTAGCCGTTCTGGAAGAACCCGCCGTTGACGAGGAACGGGGACAGGTAGTCGTCGGCGTCCGGGTAGTCCGGGAACCAGCCGAGCATGAACAGGTCGTAGGCGCCCTGCTTGTACAGCTTCTGGTACTGCTCCCACTCGGTGCTCTTCAGCGTGACGGAGAACAGGCCGCTCGCCTCGAGCTCACGCTTGAGCTCGTTGGCCTCGTCCTCGGCGGTCGAGCCGTAGTGGGTGGGCGTCCAGCCGACGGTCAGCTTGACCGGCGTCTTCACACCTGCCGCCTGCAGCATCTGCTTCGCCTTGGCAGTGCTCGGAGACGCGCCGTACGCTGTCGTGAAGGAGTCCTTGTGACCTGGATATCCGGGCGGGACGATGCTGTAGAGCGGTGTCACCGTGTTGTCGTCGGCGACCTTGGCGATCTTCGCGCGGTCGATCAGTGCGGCCGCGGCCTTGCGGATCGCGAGGTTCTTGCCGACGGGGCCGTCGACCTTCCAGGTCCAGTAACGGATCTCGGCGCCCTGCCCGGTGGCGACGGTGAGCTTGGAGTCGCTCTTGAGGTCGCTGATGTCGCTCGGGCTCAGGCTGCGCCAAGCGACGTCGACCTCACCGTTCTGCACGGCGAGCTTGAGCGCGGTGTCGTCGGAGTAGTACTTGATGAACACCTGCGAGGCGCCGGTGGAGTTGTCGCCGGAGTAGTTCGTGTTCTTCTCGAGCACGGCCTGGTTCTTGGCCTCGTACTGCGCGAGCTTGTAGCGGCCCGATCCGATCACCTGGTCGTCCGGGAGCTTCTTGGCTGCCGGGAAGACCTGCTGGTCGACGATGGCCGCCGCGCCGGGGTAGGTCAGGACGTACTGGAACGTCGTGTCCGGCTTGTTCAGGTGGAAGACGACGGTGGTGTCGTTGGGCGTCTCGATGGCGCCTTTGTCGAGCGTCACCAGACCGGTCTTCGGGTTGGTCTTCGTGATGCTGCCGAGCAGGTAGATCGCGGCACCCTCGGGGTCCTGGATCTTGATCGCACGCTCGAAGCTGTACTTCACGTCAGCCGACGTCAGTGCGTCCCCGTTGGAGAACTTCAGACCGGGCTTGAGGGTGCACTTCAGCGTCTTGGGGTCGCTGTAGGTGCACGACTTGGCTGCGTCGCCCTGGATCTTCGTCGAGTTCGCCGGGACGGTGACCAGGGTCTGGTACAGGTTGTACTCCAGCGTGGAGGACCCGAGGTCGTAGGAGCCGGCCGGGTCGAGGGCCGTGACCGTGTCGGTCGTGCCGAGGACCCAGGCGTCGGGCATCACCTTCACGCTGCTGCCGTTGCCGCTGCCGCACGCGCTGATCCCGAGAGCCAGTGCGCTCGCCCCGACGGCTGCGAGCGCCCTGCGCATGCCTTTTCTCATCCGTGTTCACTCCGCTCCGATCCCACGCGGCTGGGGATCTTTCGCGGGAAGTTACTCGGAGGATCCCGGTGCTTCTAGGGAAGATCGCCGGTATCGGGATCTCGATCCGACAACGATTCCGATCGCGCCGTACGACGGCCGTGGGTCAAGCGCGGGCCAGAAGCTCCGGCGTCACGCCGGCGAGCGAATCGAGCTTGGTCCAGCCCGGCCGGAGGGGCATCGGCACGTGGTTCGGTACGACGACCACCCGGCAACCGGCGGCGTCCGCGGACGCCGCACCGGTCGGGCTGTCCTCCACGGCCACGCACTCCTCAGCAGGTACGCCGAGGGCTGCCGCCGCGGTGAGGTAGGGCTCCGGGTGCGGCTTGCCGTTGGCGACCTGGTCGCCGGTGACGACCGCGGCGAAGGTGCCCGCGGGCAGGTGCTCCAGGATCGGCGCCACGAACCGCTGGTAGGACATCGTCACCAGCGCACACGGGACGCCGGCCTCGCCCAGCGCCACCAGCAGCTCACGCGCACCCGGGCGCCACGGCACACTCTCGCGCACCCGCGCGACGACGCCGTCGAGGAGCATCTCGACGATCTCCTCCGCGGAGTACGGCAGCGGCACCTGGTCGCGCATCAGGCGGCCCGAGGTGAGGAGGTCGTTGCCGACCATCTGCATGGCCTGCTCGCGCGTCCAGGTGCCGCCGTGCGCCTCGGCGATCTCGGTCTCGGTCGCCATCCAGTAGGGCTCGGTGTCGACGATCGTGCCGTCCATGTCCAAGAGCACAGCCGCCGGATGCGCCTGCTCCGACGCGTTCCTCCTGCCGGACCCGCTCGGGACGACAGCGCTCACGATGACCCCTCCGAGGCTCTTGATGGACCGACCTGCGAGGCACCAGCCTAGGGGCCGGGCGGCCGGCGGCCGACATCCTCGAGACCCGCGCCCCGACCCCCTTGCGCCCGGCACCCGTCCTTGCCTAGTGTTCCAAGGCACAGAAGATTTCTTCCGCGATATGGAATCGAGGAATGATGGACCTTCCGTCCGGCATCGAGATCACGGGCCCGATGAACAACCGCTACGAGGAGATCCTGACTCCTCGGGCGCTCGAGCTGGTGGCACTGCTCCACCGCGAGCTCGAGGGCCGGCGGGAGGAGCTGCTGGAGCGGCGCGGCAAGCGCATGCGCGAGTTCGCCGAGGGCGGCACGCTGGACTTCCTCCCAGAGACCGCCCACATCCGCGAGGACGAATCGTGGCGGGTCGCCGAGCCGGCCCCACGGCTGGCCGACCGCCGGGTGGAGATCACCGGACCGACCGAGCGCAAGATGACCATCAACGCGCTCAACAGCGGTGCGAAGGTCTGGCTCGCCGACCACGAGGACGCCAACACCCCCCTGTGGGAGAACGTGGTGCAGGGCCAGCTCAACCTGCTCGACGCGATCCGCGGCACCATCTCCTACGACAACCCGGCCGGCCCCGACGGCAGCCCGGGCAAGCACTACGAGGTGACCGCCGACGAGCAGCCCACCATCGTCGTACGACCGCGGGGGTGGCACCTCCCGGAGAAGCACCTCCTGGTCGACGGCGCCCGGACCAGCGGCGGTCTCGTCGACTTCGCGCTCTACCTCGCGACGTGCGGCCGGCTCCAGCTCGATCAGGGCAGCGGGCCGTACTTCTACCTGCCGAAGATGGAGTCCCACCTCGAGGCGCGGCTGTGGAACGACGCGTTCAACCTCGCGCAGGACTTCCTCGACATCCCGCGCGGCACGATCCGCGCGACGGTGCTGATCGAGACCTATCCCGCGGCCTTCGAGATGGAGGAGATCCTCTACGAGCTGCGCGAACACTCCGCGGGTCTCAACGCGGGGCGCTGGGACTACATGTTCAGCGTCATCAAGTGCTTCCGCACGCGAGGCAAGGAGTTCCTGCTCCCCGACCGCAACAGCGTGACGATGACCGTGCCCTTCATGCGGGCCTACACCGAGCTGCTGGTGCGCACCTGCCACAAGCGCGGCGCGCACGCGATCGGCGGCATGGCCGCCTTCATCCCGAGCAAGGATCCCGAGGTCAACGACTTCGCGTTCAAGAAGCTCACCGAGGACAAGACACGTGAGGCCGGCGACGGCTTCGACGGCTCCTGGGTCGCGCACCCCGGCATGGTCGACGCCTGCCGCGACGCCTTCGACGCAGTGCTCGGCGACGCGCCCAACCAGCGCGACAAACTCCGCGAGGACGTCCGCGTCACGGCCGCCGACCTGCTCGACGTGAGGTCCACGCCCGGCGAGATGACCGAGCAGGGCCTGCGCAGCAACATCAGCGTCGGCATCCAGTACCTCGAGTCGTGGCTGCGCGGCATGGGTGCGGTCGGCATCAACAACCTGATGGAGGACGCCGCCACCGCGGAGATCTCCCGCAGCCAGGTGTGGCAGTGGCTGCACAACGACATCGAGCTCTCCAACGGCGAGCGCGTCACGCGCGAGCTGGTCGAGCGCCTGATCGAGGAAGAGATGCAGAAGATCGGCGAGAAGGCCGACCTCTCGCAGGGGCGGTGGGAGGACGCGCGCGCGACGTTCACCGAGATCTCCCTCGCCGACGAGTACGCCGACTTCCTGACCCTGCCGGCCTACGAGCGGATGCCGTGACGGCGCGATGAGCCCCCTGGAGCGCCTGACGGACCGGGTGCGAGCGCAGCTGCCCGGCGCCGCGGTCATCACCGACCCCTCACGGCTCCGCACCTACGAGTGCGACGGCCTCTCGCACTACCGCGCCACGCCCGCGCTGGTGGTGCTGCCCGAGGACGTCGACCAGCTCGCCGCGGTCGTGGGCGCGTGCGCCGAGCTCGGCGTGCCGTACGTCGCCCGCGGGTCCGGCACCGGCCTCTCCGGCGGCGCCCTGCCGCACACCGAGGGCGTGCTGGTCGTGACCTCCCGGATGCGGTCGGTCCGCGAGGTCCGCCCCGAGGACCAGCGCGCGGTCGTCGAGCCGGGCGTGATCAACCTCGACGTCACTCGCGCGGCCACGCCCCACGGCTACTACTACGCACCCGACCCGTCCTCGCAGCAGGTCTGCTCCATCGGCGGGAACGTCGCCGAGAACTCCGGCGGCGCCCACTGCCTGAAGTACGGCTTCACCACCAACCACGTCACGGGCGTCGAGATGGTCTCGCCCGACGGCGAGGTGGTCCGCCTCGGCGGCGATGCCCCGGACGCCCCCGGCTACGACCTGCTCGGCGCCGTGGTCGGCTCCGAGGGCACGCTCGGCGTGGTCACCGAGGTCACGGTCCGCCTCACACGCCTCCCCGAGCACGTCGTGACGGTCCTGGCCGGCTTCGACTCGACCGACCGGGCGGGCGCCGCGGTCTCGGCGATCATCGGCGCCGGCATCGTTCCCGCCGCGATCGAGATGATGGACGCCCTGGCGATCGAGGCCGCCGAGGCCGCCGTGCACTGCGAGTACCCCGAGGGTGCCGGAGCGGTGCTCGTCATCGAGCTCGACGGCTCGCAGGCCGAGGTCGAGGCCGAGTACGACGACGTCGTGCAGCTCTGCGAGAAGAGCGCGGCCTTCGAGATCCGCACCGCAGTCGACCCCACCGAGCGCGCCCTCATCTGGAAGGGCCGCAAGTCCGCCTTCGCCGCCGTCGGCCGGATCAGCCCGGACTACATCGTCCAGGACGGTGTCATCCCCCGGACCGCCCTGCCCGAGGTGCTCGGACGCATCGCGGCGCTGTCCGAGGAGTCCGGCGTACGGGTGGCGAACGTCTTCCACGCGGGCGACGGCAACCTGCACCCCCTCGTGCTCTTCGACGACGCCGTCGAGGGTGCGGGCGATGCGGCCGAGGAGGTCAGTCGCGCGATCCTCGACCTCTGCATCGAGCACGGTGGGTCGATCACGGGCGAGCACGGCGTCGGTGCCGACAAGGCCGCCCACATGCCGAAGATGTTCGCCGCGGACGACCTCGACACGATGCAGCTCGTCCGCTGCGCCTTCGACCCGGCGCACGTCTCCAACCCGGGCAAGGTCTTCCCCACCCCGCGGCTGTGCGGCGAGGTGCCGGGTCGTCGCAAGGGCGCGCACCCGCTGCAGGAGGCCGGTCTGGCGGAGGTCTTCTGATGGGCGACGCAGCGCTGACCGCCGAGGTGGACGGCGTCGCCGTGGGCGAGGTGGCGACGCCCTGCTCCACCGACGAGGTCGCCGCGACGCTGCGCGGTGCCGCCGGCGGAGGCCGCAGCGTCGTCGTCCAGGGTGGCGGCACCAAGCGGACGTGGGCCATGCCACCGCGCTCGGCCGACCTGCTGCTGGACCTGTCCGGGATGGACCGGGTGGTCGAGCACGCCGCCGGCGACCTGATCGTCACCGCGCAGGCCGGCACTCCCCTCGCCGCCGTGCAGGAGCACGTCGCCGCCGCCGGCCAGCGGCTGCTCGTCGACGAGACGATCCCGGGCTCGACCGTCGGCGGCGTCCTGGCGACCAACGCCAGCGGACCGGCCCGCCTGCTGGCCGGCACCATGCGCGACCTGCTGATCGGGGTCACCATGGTCCGCGCCGACGGTGTGGTCGCACGCGCCGGCGGCAAGGTGGTCAAGAACGTCGCCGGCTACGACGTCGGCAAGCTGCTCGTGGGCTCGTACGGCACCCTCGCCGTCGTCACCGAGGCCACCTTCCGGCTCCACCCCGTGCCGCCTGTACGCCGCTGGCTGACCGTGCCGTTCGGCTCCGCGACGGAGGCACAGCGACTCGTCCAGGACGTCCTCGCAGCCCAGGTGGTCCCGGCCGCGCTCGAGGTCGCCGTCGACGGTGACGCCCGGAGCGTGACGCTCCTGCTCGAGGGCCGCGGCGCCGGCGTCGACGGGCGGGCGCAGGCCGCTGCGGGCCTGCTGCCGGGAGCGACCTCCACCGAGGAGCGCCCCGACGGCTGGGGCCGCTATCCGTGGGATCCCTCGGCCACCGGCGACGACCGGGCCGTCGCGCTCAAGCTCACGTTCCGGCTGTCCGCGCTCGCCGACGTCCTCGAGGCCGCTGCCGACCTCGCCGTCCGCGGCTCCGCGGGCGCCGGGGTCCTCTACGCCTCGATGTCCGGTGACGAGCCCGCTGCGGTCGCGCCGGTGCTGACGCGGCTCCGCGAGGTCTGCGGACGCCACGGTGGCGCGGTGGTCGTCCTCGACGCCCCGGCCGCCGTCAAGCGGACCGTGGACGTGTGGGGCCCCGTGCCCGCGCTCGACCTGATGCGGCGGGTCAAGGACGAGTTCGACCCCGACCGCCGCCTCGCCCCCGGCCGCTTCGTGGGAGGTATCTGATGTCAGAGCTCGGTCAGACCGGTTCGATCACCGACGAGTCGTCGTACGGCGGGGGCGCGTTCGACCGTCGCAACCCGCCCGACGAGGCGCTGCTGGGCGACTGCGTCCACTGCGGCTTCTGCCTGCCCACGTGCCCGACGTACGTGCTGTGGGGCGAGGAGATGGACAGCCCCCGCGGCCGGCTCTACCTGATGAAGGAGGGCCTGGAGGGCGCGCCCATGGACGACGCGATGGTCGAGCACTGGGACAACTGCCTCGGCTGCATGTCGTGCGTGACGGCCTGTCCGTCGGGGGTGAAGTACGACGTCCTGATCGAGCAGACCCGCGCGCAGGTGGAGCGTCGCCACGAGCGGGCGCCGTCGGACCGGGCGCTGCGCGCGCTGATCTTCGCGATCTTCCCCCACCCCCGCAGGCTCCGCCTGCTCCGCGGACCGCTCCGGGTGCTGCAGCGGACCGGGCTCGACCGCGCGCTGCGCCGGACCGGCCTGCTCGAGCGGATGGCGCCGCACCTGGCGGCGATGGAGCGGCTCGCTCCCCCGCTCGGCCCGCCCGAGCCGCTCCCCCGCCGGGTGCCCGCCACGGGCGAGCGCCGGGCGACGGTCGGGCTCATCACGGGCTGCGTCCAGGGCGCGTTCTTCCCCCAGGTCAACGCGGCCACTGCGCGCGTGCTCGCGGCCGAGGGGTGCGACGTCGTGATCCCGCCGCAGCAGTCGTGCTGCGGAGCCCTCTCGGTGCACAACGGGCGCGAGACCGAGGCGCAGCGGTTCGCACGTCGCACCATCGATACCTTCGAGCAGGCCGGTGTGGACCGGATCGTGATCAACGCCGCCGGCTGCGGCTCGACGCTCAAGGACTACGCGCGGCTGCTCGCCGACGACCCGACGTACGCCGACCGCGCCCGGGCGTTCCAGGACAGGGTCAGCGACATCGCGGAGATCCTGGACGAGCTCGGGCCCCGGGCGGAGCGGCACCCGCTGCCGGTGACGGTGGCCTACCACGACGCCTGCCACCTCGCCCACGCCCAGGGGGTCCGTGACGAGCCGCGCCGGCTGCTCGGCGGCATCCCCGACCTCGAGGTGCGCGAGATCGCCGAGGCCGAGCTGTGCTGCGGCTCGGCGGGCATCTACAACATCCTGCACCCCGAGGCCTCCCGCGAGCTCGGCGAGCGCAAGGCCGCGAACATCGTCGCGACCGGCGCCGAGGTGCTCGTCACCGCCAATCCCGGGTGCCTGCTTCAGGTCACCTCCGCCATCGCCGCCCGCGGCCACGAGATGGGCATGGCCCACCTCGTCGAGGTTCTCGACGCCTCGATCCGTGGGCTCGACGCCGACCGTCTCCACCACCGCACCATCTGAACCCCCTCACCGACTGGGAGCCACTCATGTTCCATCAGACCCTCGATCCGGTCGGCGGCTCGCTCGGCCTGAGCGCACTCTGCGGAGCGATACCGCTGATCGCGCTCTTCGTCCTGCTCGGCGGCTTCCGCATGCGGGCCTGGCTCGCCGGCGTGATCGCGCTCGTGCTGTCACTCCTCATCGCGATCATCGCCTTCAACATGCCCGCCGGGCAGGCGCTGCTCTCGGGCACCGAGGGGGCGGCGTACGGCTTCTTCCCGATCATGTGGATCGTCGTCAACGCGATCTGGGTCTACAACCTCACCGTCGCCACCGGGCACTTCGCCGTGCTGCAGCGCAGCTTCGAGAGCGTCAGCGCGGACCAGCGGATCCAGGCCATCATCATCGCGTTCTGCTTCGGCGCTCTCCTCGAGGCCCTCGCCGGCTTCGGGACCCCCGTCGCCATCACCGTCGTGATGCTGATGGCCCTCGGGTTCAAGCCGCTCAAGGCGGCGACCGTCGCGCTGGTGGCCAACACGGCACCGGTCGCGTTCGGCGCGATGGCGGTGCCGATCACCACGCTGGCCACGGTCGCGAACGGCGCCACCAACGACCCGCGGCTCAGCATCCACACGATCGGCTCGATGGTCGGTCGCCAGACACCGATCCTGGCGATCTTCGTGCCCCTGATCCTCGTCTTCATCGTCGACGGCAAGCGCGGCCTCAAGCAGACCTGGCTGCCCGCGATCGTCGCGGGTGTCGCCTTCGGCATCGGCCAGTTCGTCTCCTCGAACTACATCTCGGTCACGCTGGCCGACATCGTCGCCTCGCTCTTCTCCGCTCTCGTCCTCGTCGGCTTCCTGCGTCTCACGCACGCCCCGCGCAACCGCGGCGTGGAGACGGCCGAGGCCACGCCCGCCGAGCCTGCGACCGAGCGGCCCGGCACCGCACCCGGCACGGCCGCACCCACGAAGCGCGACAGCCGACGTGACGTCACGCTGGCCTACGCGCCGTACCTGGTGATCATCGTGCTGTTCGTGATCACCAACATCACGGCGGTCCAGGACAAGCTCGCCCTGGAGCCGTGGACCAAGTCCTTCAACTGGCCCGGCCTGCACGTCTACAACGCCGCCGGCGATGCCGTCTCCACGACGCTCTTCAAGTTCAACTGGCTGCCGGCGGCCGGCACGATCCTGCTGATCTCGGGCCTCGTCACCATGGCGATCCTGCGGATCTCCCCTGCCACGGCCGTCCGCACCTACCTGCGGACCTACGTCGAGCTGCGCTCCGCGATCATCACCGTCATGGCCGTCCTCGGTCTGGCCTACGTCATGAACCTCTCGGGGCAGACCGGCTCGCTCGGCGCCTGGCTGGCGGGTGCGGGCAGCGCGTTCGCGATCCTGTCGCCGATCCTGGGCTGGCTCGGGGTGGCGGTGACGGGGTCCGACACCTCGTCCAACGCCCTCTTCGGCGCCCTCCAGGTCCAGACCGCCAAGCAGGCGGGGATCGACCAGGTGCTCATGGCCGCCGGCAACTCCTCGGGCGGCGTGCTCGGCAAGATGATCAGCCCCCAGAACCTCGCCATCGCCGCGGCCGCCGTCGGCATGGCCGGACAGGAGGGCACCATCTTCCGGCGGGTCTTCCTGTGGAGCGTGGTCATGGTGGTCTTCATGTGCGTCATCGTCGGGCTGCAGTCGACCGGGATCCTCAGCTGGATGATCCCCTGAGTGCCCTAGTCTCTGAACATGCTCGACAGCACAGGGGGGAGCCGTCCGGCTGGGACGGTGCAGTCGCTGGAGCGCGCGATCGACGTGCTCGAGGCGCTGGCCCGGGCGGAGCGTGCGCTGGGGGTGGGTGAGGTCGCCGAGGCGACGCGCCTGCCGCAGGGCACCGTCCACCGCCTCCTGCAGACCCTCCAGGCACGGGGCTACGTACGTCGGGCCGAGTCGCGGAAGTACTCCCTCGGCACCGGGGCGGTCCGTCTCGGCACCGCGGCCCAGGGCGCGCTCGCCCGGAGCGCCCGGCCCCACCTGGCCGAGCTCGTGCGGCTCTCGGGAGAGACGGCGAACCTGGCCGTGCTCGAGGGCGACGACGTCGTGTACGTCGAGCAGGTGTCCTCACCGCACACGCTGCGGATGTTCGCCGAGGTCGGTCGGCATGTCCCGCCCCACTCGACGGCCGTCGGGAAGGTCCTGCTGGCCGCGCTACCGCGCGACCGCGTCGTGGCGCTGCTCCAGCGCACCGGCCTGCCGGCGCGGACCCCCGCCACGATCACCCGGGTGGAGGACTTCCTGGCCGAGCTCGACCGCACGCTCGAGCGGGGCTGGGCGGCGGACGAGGAGGAGCAGGAGACCGGGGTGCGGTGCGTCGCCGCGCCCGTCGGGCGTGACGGTCACGTGGTCGCGGCGCTGTCCGTCTCGGGGCCGGCCGACCGCTTCACCACGGCGGTCTCCGACAAGCTCATCCCCGCGATACAGGAAGCGGGTCGTCAGGTCGGATAGCCAGTGCGCCTACCGCGTGCGCCGAAGCCAGCGCGAGCGACTCGGGGCGGCCGCGGGGTCGACCGGACGGCCGTCGGCATCCATCGGCACCGACCTGGCGCGACGGTCGCGGCGATCCCGCTCGTTGGAGACCACCGCGGCGGCGAGCCCGATCACCCCGGCGATCATCAGGATGAAGCCGAGGGCGTCGTCGTTGACGTACGGCAGGTCGATCTTGAGGGCCCACACCACGGCGGCGCCGAGTCCGATGAGGACGAGCGCGAGCTCCGCGGTCGTCTCGCCGCGGTAGCCGGGCATCGTCAACGCGACGACGATCGCGAGCACGCCGGTCACCATGAGCACGACCCCCAGCGCGTTGTCGTCGATCCTGGGGATGTCCGCGTCGACGGCCCAGCGCAGGATCGCGCCGAGGAGGATCAGCACGGCGCCGAGGCTGATGTCGCTGTCGTCGCGACGCGAGCGCATCAGGGCGGCACCGAGCAGCAGGAGGATGCCCCCGACCATCAGGATCACGCCGAGCGCGTTCTCGTCCAGGTGGGAGATGTTGACGTCGACCGCCCAGTAGAGGATCGCGCCGACGGCGACGCAGATGATTCCGAGGGGGCCCATGACTTCTCCTGGTGGTCCTGGTGGGTGGGGTCGTTGCACAGTACCCACAGGATGCCGGGACACACTTGGTCGAGAATCTGGCGGACTCCCCTGTCAGAATGGCAATCTCTACCCAGCGGGGTCCTCCGTCCCCGTCCGAGCCCGACGAAGGACCTGCCGATGCCGCTGCGGAAGACGCGCCCAGAGCGCCATGGTGTCTACGACTACATCGTGGTCGGAGCCGGCTCCGGAGGGTCCGCGGTGGCGGCACGGCTCGCGCGCAACCCCGCCGTGACCGTGCTCCTCGTCGAGGCCGGCGGCAGCGACTTCAGGCTCGACACCCGCGCGCCGGCCGCCTTCGGCGAGCAGTTCCACAAGAAGGGCGACTGGGACTACTTCACCCAGCCCGAGCCGGCCGCGGCGAACCGCGAGATCCACCTGCCGCGGGCGAAGGTCGTCGGCGGCTGCAGCGCGATGAACGCGATGCTGTGGGTGCGCGGCAGCGACCGCGACTTCGACGGATGGGGCATCGACGGCTGGAGCTGGTCCGACGTCGCCCCGGTGTACGACCGCATGGAGTGGCACTTCCTCAAGAGCCACAACCAGGACGGGCCGATGCGGATCAACCGCATCGCCACCCCCGACGCGACCGCCATCGCCTTCGTCGAGGCCGCCGTCAACGCGGGCATCGTGCCGAACGACGACATCAGCGGCCCCGACCTCGACGGCGTGGCCCTCGCCCCGACGACGACGGTCGGCGGACGCCGCTGGAGCACGGCACGCGGCTACCTCGACGCGGCGATCCAGCGTCCGAACTTCGACCTGATGACCAAGACGCTGGTCGACCGGGTGCTGATCACCGGCGGGCGGGCGGTCGGCATCGAGGTGACCCGTCGCGGCGCCACGCGGACCATCGCGGCCCGCGGTGAGGTCGTCCTCAGCGCGGGCGCCTACAACACCCCGCAGCTCCTGCAGCTCTCCGGCATCGGGGACGCCTCGCAGCTGCGCGGCCTGGGCATCGACGTGGTCGTCGACAACCCGCAGGTCGGCGCGCACCTCAAGGAGCACCCGTTCAGCTTCACGAACTTCGAGCTGAACAAGCCGTGGAAGGGCCTGTTCGGCGTCGAGAAGAACCCGATGCACGTCGTCAACTGGCTGCGCAACGGCACCGGCCCGCTGGCCAGCAACGTCGCCGAGGCGATCGCGCACGTCCGCACGCGCGAGGGCCTGGAGGTGCCGGACATGCAGCTCGTCTTCGCGCCCGCGTTCTTCTGGGACAACGGCGAGGCCACGCACGACAAGCCGGCCCTGAGCATCATGCAGTCCTACTGGGAGCCCAGGAGCACCGGACACGTCCGGATCACCAGCAAGGACCCCCGCGCCGCACCGGACATCCTGATGAACATGCTGGCCGACCCCGCGGACGTCGAGGCTCTCATGCGCGGCATCGAGCTCACCCGCAGGATCGTCGCCGCCGCGCCGTACGACGAGATGGTCAGTGGCGAGCTCAACCCGGGTCCCGGCGTACGGACCCCGGAACAGCTCGAGCGCTTCATCCGCGAGACGACGCTGCACACCTACCACCCGGCCTGCACCGCCGGCATGGGCCGGGTGCTCGACGAGCGGCTGCGGGTCGAGGGCGTCGCCGGGCTCCGCGTCGCCGACGCCAGCGCCCTGCCGGAGATCACCCACGGCAACACGAACGCGCCCGCCATCCTGTTCGGCGAGCGGTGCGCGGACTTCATCGCCGCCGACGCCCAGGCCCGCTGACGCGAGTCGGACCGGCCTCGAATGACTGTCGTTTGGTACCAAACGACAGTCAGAACGGCCCTGGAGCTGCCGTTTGGTACCAAACGACAGCTCCAGGCGACGGAGATCCTCGGCTCAGGTCAGTCCTCGGGGTCGTAGCCGAGGTTGGCCGAGAGCCAGCGCTCGGCCTCGGTGACGGCCCAGCCCTTGCGCTCGGCGTAGTCGGCGACCTGGTCGCGGCCGAGGCGGCCGACGACGAAGTACTGCGAGTCGGGGTGGGAGAAGTACCAGCCGCTGACCGACGCGCCCGGCCACATGGCCATCGACTCGGTGAGCTCGATGCCGGCGTTGGCCTCGACGTCGAGCAGCTCCCACAGGGTGCGCTTCTCGGTGTGGTCGGGGCAGGCCGGGTAGCCCGGAGCGGGACGGATGCCCTTGTAGCGCTCGGCGATGAGGTCCTCGTTGCTGAGCGACTCGCCGCCGTCGTACGCCCAGAACTCGGTGCGGACGCGCTGGTGGAGGCGCTCGGCGAAGGCCTCGGCCAGGCGGTCGGCGAGCGCCTCGAGCAGGATCGCTGAGTAGTCGTCGAGGTCGTCCTTGAAGGCCTTGATCCGCTCCTGGCTGCCGAGCCCGGCGGTGACCGCGAAGGCGCCCACGTGGTCGGCGATCCCGGTCGCCTTCGGGGCGACGAAGTCGCCGAGCGAGCGGTTGGGGATGCCCTCGCGGTGCTCGCCCTGCTGACGGAGGTGGTGCAGCGTCGTCAGCACCTCGTCGCGACCCGCGGAGGTGTACAGCTCGGTGTCGTCACCCACCCGCGCGGCCGGGAAGAAGCCGATGACGGCACGGGCGGTCAGCCAGCCCGCGGCGATGACCTTGTCGAGCATCTCCTGTGCGTCGTCGTACAGCTTCCGGGCGGCCTCGCCGGTGGTGGGGCTGTTGAGGATGTCGGGGAACTTGCCCTTCATCTCCCACGCGTTGAAGAACGGCTGCCAGTCGATGAACTCGCGCAGCTCGGCGAGGTCGTACGCCTCGAAGGTGCGTACGCCGGTGAAGCCCGGCTCGGGCGCCTGGTAGCCGTCCCACGAGATCGGCGTCGCGTTGGCGCGCGCCTGCTCCAGGGTCAGCATCGGTCGGTCGTGCTTGGCCGAGTGGCGCTCGCGGAGGGCGTCGTAGTCGGTCTGGATGTCGGCCATGAACGCCGGGCGGCGCTCGTCGGACAGCAGGGAGGACGCGACCGGCACCGAGCGAGAGGCGTCCTTGACCCAGACCACCGGCTGGTCGTAGCGCTTGTCGACCTTGACCGCCGTGTGGGCGCGTGACGTCGTCGCGCCGCCGATCAGCAGCGGGATCTTGAAGTCCTGGCGCTGCATCTCGGTGGCGACGTTGACCATCTCGTCGAGCGAGGGGGTGATCAGGCCGGACAGGCCGATCATGTCGGCGTTGACCTCGCGGGCCTTGTCGAGGATCGTCTGCGCCGGCACCATCACGCCGAGGTCGATGACCTCGTAGTTGTTGCACTGCAGCACGACACCGACGATGTTCTTGCCGATGTCGTGGACGTCGCCCTTCACCGTGGCCATCACGATCGTGCCGTTGGTGTCGTTGCCCGCCATCTCCGGGTTCGCGGCCTTCTCCTCCTCGATGAACGGGATCAGGTAGGCCACGGCCTTCTTCATGACGCGGGCGCTCTTGACGACCTGAGGGAGGAACATCTTGCCGGCACCGAACAGGTCGCCGACGACGTTCATGCCGTCCATCAGCGGGCCCTCGATGACCTCGATGGTGCGGCCGTCGGCAGCCTTGATGGCCGCGCGGAGCTCCTCGGTGTCCTCCTCGACGTACGCGTCGAGGCCCTTGACCAGCGCGTGGGTGATCCGGTCGGCCACGGGCAGCTCGCGCCACTGCTCGGTGGCGGCCTCCGCGACCTCGCCGCTCCCCCGGTGCTTCTCGGCGAGCTCGAGCAGCCGCTCGGTGGCCGCGTTGGGGTCGTCGGTGCGGTTGAGGACCACGTCCTCGATGGCATCGCGCAGCTCGGGGTCGACCTGGTCGTAGACGACCAGCGCACCGGCGTTGACGATGCCCATGTCGAGACCGGCGTTGATCGCGTGGTAGAGGAAGACCGCGTGGATGGCCTCGCGCACCGGGTTGTTGCCCCGGAAGCTGAAGCTCACGTTGGAGATGCCGCCGGAGACCTTCGCACCCGGGAGGTTCTGCTTGATCCAGCGGGCGGCCTCGATGAAGTCCACGCCGTAGGTCGCGTGCTCCTCGATGCCTGTCGCGACGGCGAAGACGTTCGGGTCGAAGATGATGTCCTCGGGATCGAAGCCGACCTCGTCGACCAGGATCCGGTAGGCCCGGCCGCAGATCTCCTTGCGGCGCTCGAGGTTGTCGGCCTGACCGTCCTCGTCGAAGGCCATCACGACCGCGGCGGCGCCGTACTTCTTGCACAGCCGGGCCTGGGCGACGAACTTCTCGACGCCCTCCTTCATCGAGATCGAGTTGACGATCGGCTTGCCCTGCACGCAGCGCAGGCCGGCCTCGATGACCTCCCACTTGGAGGAGTCGATCATCACCGGGACGCGTGAGATGTCGGGCTCGGAGGCGACCAGCTTCAGGAAGCGGTCCATCGCGGCGACGCCGTCGATCATGCCCTCGTCCATGTTGACGTCGATGACCTGCGCGCCGTTCTCGACCTGCTGGGCGGCGACCGAGAGAGCGGTGTCGTAGTCGCCGTCCTTGATCAGGTTGCGGAAGCGGGCCGAGCCGGTGATGTTGGTGCGCTCGCCGACGTTGACGAACAGGCTCGCCTCGGTGACCGTGAACGGCTCGAGGCCGGACAGGCGCAGGGCCGGGTCATGGGCGTGCGGCACCCGCCCGTGCTTGCCCTCGACCCGCTGCGCGATGGCGGCGATGTGGGCGGGCGTGGTGCCGCAGCAGCCGCCGAGGAGGTTCACGAAGCCCGCGTCGGCGAACTCGGCGACGACCTCGGCGGTCTGGTCGGGCGTCTCGTCGTACTCACCGAAGGCGTTGGGCAGCCCGGCGTTGGGGTACGCCGACACGAACGTGTCCGCGACCCGCGCCATCTCCTGGATGTAGGGCCGCATCTCCTTGGCGCCGAGCGCGCAGTTGAGGCCGACCGCGAGCGGCTGCGCGTGGCGGACGGAGTCCCAGAACGCCTCGGTGACCTGGCCCGACAGCGTGCGCCCTGACGCGTCGGTGATGGTGCCGGAGATGATCACCGGCCAGCGGCGGCCGGTCTCCTCGAACAGCGTCTGGACCGCGAAGATGGCGGCCTTGGCGTTGAGCGTGTCGAAGATGGTCTCGATGAAGAACAGGTCCGCGCCGCCGTCGGCCAGGCCGCGCGCAGCGGTCAGGTACGCGCCGGCGAGCTGCTCGTAGGACACGTTGCGGGCGCCCGGGTCGTTGACGTCGGGGCTGATGCTCGCGGTGCGCGTGGTGGGGCCGAGCGCGCCGGCGACGTACCTCTTGCGGCCGGTCTCGGCCTCGACCTCGTCGGCGACCTGGCGGGCCAGGCGCGCCGACTCGACGTTGAGCTCGTAGGCGAGCGCCTCCATGCCGTAGTCGGCGAGGCTCACGGCGTTGGACGAGAACGTGTTGGTCTCGATGATGTCGGCGCCGGCCTCGAGGTACTCGCGGTGGATGCCGGCGATGATCTGCGGCTGGGTGATCGAGAGCAGGTCGTTGTTGCCGATGAGGTCCTTGGGCCACTCCGTGCGGTCGGCGAAGCGCTCGCCCCGGTAGCCGTCCTCGTCCGGCCGGTCGCGCTGGATCGCGGTGCCCATGGCACCGTCGATGATCGCGATCCGCTCCCGCAGGAGCGCGGTCAGCTCCTCGGTCGCGTCCGGTCGCCAGCTGTTCTGGGGCGCCTCTGACATGCCCATCCTTCCGTCACGGAAGGCGTCCTTGGAGTCGTACGCCGAGCGTGGCGGGTGTGCCCTCGCGGCAGGACCCGTTGCAACGCCTCTCGGCGTGGTGAATGCTACCGGCCCCGGCGGCGTCGTACGCATCGTTGACGGCGTTCGGACTACGGCGGGACTGTCGTTTGGGCACAGACGACAGTCCCGGAGTCCCTGAGAATGCCGTTTGGTACCAAATGGCAGTGACTAGGCTCGTCAGTGTGATGGAGATCGAGAAGGTCCCCGGCCTGGTCGACCCGGTGGTCATCGCCGCGTTCGAGGGGTGGAACGACGCCGCGGAGTCGGCGACGGCCGTGGTGGACCACCTGATGGAGCACTGGCACGCCCGGGTGGTCGGTGCCATCGACCCTGAGGACTACTACGACTTCCAGGTCAACCGGCCCAACGTCGGGATGGACGAGAACGGCTTCCGCAAGCTGACCTGGCCGAGCACCCATGTCGCCGTCGCGTCACCGCCCGGTCTCGACCGGGACGTGATCTTCGTCCGCGGCATCGAGCCGAACATGCGGTGGCGCCAGTTCACCGCCGAGCTGCTCGCCGCGGTCGAGGAGCTCGGCGGCGCGATGATCGTGACCCTCGGCGCGCTGCTCGCCGACTCGCCCCACACCCGGCCGATCCCGGTCAGCGGGTCTGCCAGCGAGCCGGAGCTGGTCGACCGGCTCGACCTGGAGCCCTCGACGTACGAGGGGCCGACCGGGATCCTCGGCGTCTTCGGCGACGCCTGCTCCAAGCTGGACATCCCGTCGGTCTCCTACTGGGCCGCCGTGCCCCACTACGTCGCGCAGCCGCCCTGCCCGAAGGCGACGCTGGCCCTTCTGAACAACCTCGAGGAGCTGCTCGAGACCGGCCTTCCGCTCGGCGACCTCGTCGAGGAGGCGAAGGCATGGGAGCGCGGTGTCGACCAGCTCGCCGAGGAGGACGAGGACATCGCCGACTACGTCCGCTCGCTCGAGGAGACCCGCGACACGACCGACCTGCCCGAGGCCTCCGGCGAGGCGATCGCGCGGGAGTTCGAGCGCTACCTCAAGCGGCGCGGCGACGAGTAGGTCGTCGCTCGCCGCTGACGCGGAGACGCCGAGCGTGCATCGCGCACGTCCCCGGACTGACCTCAGCTCTCAGCAGATCTCACAGCAGTACGCCGAGGGCCCCGTCGAGCACGGCACGCATCGCCGCCGGGGCACCCGCGTCCGACGCGTCCCCGCTGAGCGTGGCGTCGACCCAGCGGTCGACGGCGGCCGTCGCGCGGGGCGCATCGATGTCGGACGCCAGCGCCTCGAGCACCTCGGCGACGGCCTCGTCGGCGGGTGCGCCCGCCGCGCCGGACAGCGCCTGCCGCCAGCGGCCCAGGTCGTCGACGGCCTTCCAGAGCTGGTCGTCGGTCCACTCCCAGTCGTCACGGTAGTGGTGGCGCATCAGCGTCAGCCGGATCGCCATCGGGTCGACGTCGCTGTTGCGCAGGGCTGAGACGAAGACCAGGTTGCCCAGCGACTTCGACATCTTCTGGCCGTCGTAGGCGACCATGCCGGCATGGCTGTAGGCCCGTGCGAACGGCTCGCCGGTCACGGCCTGCACGTGACCGGCACACATCTCGTGGTGCGGGAAGATCAGGTCGCTGCCGCCGCCCTGGACGTCGAAGGCGCCGCCGAGGTGCTTCAGCGCGATGGCCGCGCACTCGATGTGCCAGCCGGGGCGGCCCTTGCCCCACGGGCTGTCCCAGGCAGGCTCCCCCGGCCGCTCGCCGCGCCAGACCAGCGCGTCGAGGCGATCCTTCTTGCCGGCACGCTCCGGGTCGCCGCCGCGCTCGGCGAAGAAGCGCGTCATCGTCTCGCGGTCGTAGTTGGACTCCTCGCCGAATGCGTCGTCGGCGGCGACGGAGTAGTAGAGGTCCTCGTCCACGCGGTAGACGGCGCCGATCTGCTCCAGGCGCTGGATGAGCTCGATCACGAGCGGGATCGACTCCACGGCGCCGACGTACTCGGCCGGTGGAAGGACCCGCAGCGCCTCCATGTCGGTGCGGAACAGCTCGGTCTCGCGCTCGGCGAGCGCCTCCCAGGCGATGCCGACCTTGTCGGCCCGCTCGAGCAGCGGGTCGTCGACGTCGGTGACGTTCTGGACATAGGTCACGTCGTGGCCGGCCGACCGCCATGCGCGGTTGAGCAGGTCGAAGGCGACGTAGGTGTTGGCGTGGCCGATGTGGGTGGCGTCGTACGGCGTGATGCCGCAGACGTACAGCCGGGCCGCGCCCTCGGGTGCCAGCGTGACGCTGCCACCCGTCGCTGTGTCGTGGACCGCGACCGCCGGACCCGTGGCCGGCAGCGTGGGAACATCCGGGGCAGTCCAGGCGCGCATGACGGCGATGCTAACGAGTCGCGGTCAGAACGGCGGCCACGGGATGCTCGGCCAGTGGTCGCCCGGCACCGGGAGGGCGCCGTCGGCGAGCAGCCGCCGGATGCGGCGCTCGAGCGCGTCGAGCTCGTGAGGCGCCAGGTGGGGCTCGAGGGCGACGGCGAGCTCTCCCCGGCACTGCTGGAGCAGCACCTCCAGGACCGCCGTCTCCTCCGCCGTCAGCGACAGACCGCCCCAGCCCCACAGCACCGTGCGGAGCTTGTGCTCGTGGTGGAAGGTGACGCCGTGGTCGACGCCGTACCGGTGACCGTCGTCCATCGGCAGGACGTGGCCGCCCTTGCGGTCGGCGTTGTTGACCACGACGTCGAAGACGGCCATCCGGCGCAGGGCGTCGGAGTCCTCGTGGATCAGGGTGACCGGGCGGTCGCGCTCGTCGTACCCCTCGACGACCGGGAGCCAGCCGTCGGGTACGTCGTCGCCCTGGACCAGGCTGACGGCCTCGTCCTCGGCGACCGCCTGCCACTCCTGCAGCATCCCGGGCCCGTGCGGGCCGTCGCCGAGCCAGGTGCGCGGCACGATGTTCCAGCCGGTCGCCTCGGAGAGGAGGTACGCCGCGACCTCGCGGCCGGCGAGCGTCCCGTCGGGGAAGTCCCACAGGGGCCGCTCCCCCGCGATCGGCTTGTAGACGACCTCGACACCGTCGTCCTCGGCCAGGAAGGTGGCGTTCGAGGCCGGCATGATCCGCCCCTTGAGGGTGAGTGTCACGGCTGCGTCCGGCGGCGGCTCAGGGGTCGCGCCGCTTGAAGCCGTTGGCACGCACGCAGAGGTGCCCCTCGGGGTCGATCGGCTGGCCGCAGAACGGGCAGTCCGGACGTCCTGCACCGAGCACCTTCGCCGCGCGGGCGACGAACGACCGCGCCGCCGCGGGCTCGAGTCGTACGACGAGCATCTCCGCCGCCTCGCCGTTCTCGTCCGGCTCCTCGCCCACGGGGAAGACCTCGATCACCACACGCTCGTCGTCGGGGTCCCACGACAGCGTCATGGTGCCGCCGCGGAACTCCTCCACGATCGGCTGCTCCAGCGGCGCGTCGTCGGACATGCCGACCGGCTCGACCGCGGGTACGACGGCATCGGTGCTGGCCTCGTTCATGACCTCGTCGAGCAGCTCGTCGATCCGCTCGGCGAGGGCCGCGACCTGCTCCTTCTCCACCGCCACGCTCACGACCCGGGCACCGTCGCGCGCCTGCAGGAAGAAGGTGCGGGAGCCGGGCTCGCCGACCGTGCCGGCGACGAAGCGCTCCGGCGGGTCGAAACCGTGGACGATCGACATGGACCCCACCTTAGGAGTCGGACGGACCGGCGCCGCCACCGACGTCGGCACCCCTGCGCGGCTTCCGGCCGCGGGGCTTGGCGGCCAGCCAGGACAGGTCGCCGTCGTGGGTGTTGCTGGCGAGCACGTAGGGCCGGTCGGCGGTGTAGCGGATGATGGAGATCGACGCCGGGTCGACCTGGATGCGCTGGAACAGGTCGAGGTGCATGCCCAGCGCGTCGGCCAGGATCGACTTGATGATGTCGCCGTGGCTCACCGCCACCCACACCGCGGCCGGTCCGTGCTCGGCCTCGACGGCCGCGTCGCGTCGTCGTACGGCCGCGACGGCGCGATGCTGCATCGCGACCATCGACTCACCCCCGGGGAACTCCACCGCGGACGGCTGCTGCTGGACGACCTTCCAGAGCCTCTCCTTCGCGAGCTCGCGGAGCGCCCCGCCCTGCCACTCGCCGTAGTCGCACTCGGCGAGGCCCCGGTCGGTCAGGATCCGGGGTGTCTCACGGCCGGCCGCCGCCTGTGCCTTCGCCAGCGCCTTGGCGGTCTGCCGGCACCGTTCCTGCGGGCTGCTCACCAGCGCCGCGACCGGCACCTTCGCCAGCCGCTCGCCCGCTCGCCCGGCCTGCCGCTCCCCCGCCTCGTCGAGCCGTACGCCGGGCGTCCGCCCCGCCAGCGTCCCCGACGCGTTCGCGGTGGTGCGGCCGTGCCGGACCAGGATCAGTGTCGCCACGTCCTGAAGCCTAGGCCGTGTTGGTAAAGCCCCGGCCTGCTGCGCGCCGCGCTGTACGCACTCCGGCGGCGTTGCCGATGCTCGAAAGACGTCCAGTCTGCCAGCGCATCGGCGCCTTGCCGGCGCACGCACA
>WQZX01000031.1 GCA_009780515.1 Nocardioidaceae bacterium
CTGCGCGGCACCACACGGGCGCGCTGGCGGCGTTGGGCACGCTCGATGGTGCAACCAGACCGCCGTCGCGCGCCCGCCTTGCCATCACACCCGTCTGGTGCCGCTCGCCACGCGAGGGATCGGGCGGATCCAGGCTGAGACCCCGTGTCGTACCTGACGAGAATGTCGCGAGATCGGCGAATTCGGGACCGGAACGTCCGGTACGACGCGGAGGTGGCCAGCCCGTAGGCTTGCCGCCCGTGAGCATCACGGCCCTCGTCATCGGTACCGGCGGGCGTGAGCACGCCCTCGCGCTCGCGCTCTCGCGCGACCCGGAGGTCGCGGCGGTGCACGCCGCGCCGGGCAACCCCGGCATCGGCGCGGCGGCCCGCCTGCACGACGTCGACCCGATGGACGGTGCGGCGGTCGGCGCGCTGGCGCAGGAGATCGGCGCCGACCTGGTCGTGATCGGGCCGGAGGCCCCGCTCGTCGCCGGCGTCGCCGACATCGTCAGCGACGCGGGCGCCGCCGTCTTCGGGCCGAGCGCGGCCGCGGCGCAGCTCGAGGGCTCCAAGGCGTTCTCCAAGGAGGTCATGGCCGCCGCCGGCGTACCGACCGCGGGGTCGCGAACCTGCACCACCACCGCCGAGTACGCCGCCGCGCTGGACGAGCTCGGCGCGCCGTACGTCGTGAAGGACGATGCCCTTGCCGCGGGCAAGGGCGTCGTGGTGACCAACGACCGCGAGGAGGCGCTCGCCCACGCGGTCGCCTGCGGGCGGGTCGTGATCGAGGAGTTCCTCGACGGGCCGGAGGTGTCGCTCTTCGCGGTGTGCGACGGCTCGACGGCGTACCCGCTGCAGCCCGCGCAGGACTTCAAGCGCATCTTCGACGGCGGCCGCGGACCGAACACCGGGGGCATGGGCTCCTACAGCCCGCTGCCGTGGGCCCCCGCCGACCTCGCGAAGACCGTGATGAGCCAGGTCGTGCAGCCGACTCTCGACGAGATGACCCGCCGCGGCGCCCCCTTCGTCGGCTGCCTGTACGTCGGCCTGGCGCTCACCGCCGCCGGCCCGAAGGTCATCGAGTTCAACTGCCGCTTCGGCGACCCGGACATCCAGCCCGTGCTCGCGCTGCTCGAGTCGGGCCTGGGCGGGCTGCTCCTCGCCGCGGCCCGCGGGCGCCTCTCCGAGGTGCCCGAGCCGACGTTCCGCGACGGCGCGGCCGTGACCGTGGTGCTGGCGTCGGCGGGCTACCCGGAGTCGTCGTCCAAGGGCGACGTCATCACCGGCGCCGGGGCGGCCGACGGCGTCAACGACGTCGACGTCATCCACGCCGGCACCGCCATCGTCGACGCGCCCGAGCCCGGCGACCCCGGCCACCGCCACCTGGTCACCGCCGGCGGCCGGGTCCTGGCCGTCCGGGCCGTCGGCTACGACGTCGACGACGCCCGCAGTCGCGCGTACGCCGCCGCCGACCTGATCGCCTTCGACGGCATGCAGCGTCGCTCCGACATCGCCGCCGAGCCGCTCGGGGTCATGGAGGGCGCCGCCGTCAAGGAGGGCGACACCGCCTGATGCTGCCCGACGTCGTCACCACCGCGCGCGTCTCGCTCCCGCTGTGGGACGCGGCGGTCGTCGCGGCCCTGCGGTCGGGGGAGCGGCTGCCGCGGTGGCACGCCGGCTTCCCGCGTGAGGACGACCTCGACGCGGCCGGGCTGTGGCACGACGGCGACCCGTGGGGGCCACGCTCGGTGGTCGTGGGCGGCTGGGTCGTCGGGTCGGTCGGCTTCTTCGGCGCACCCGAGCCGGCCGCGGACGGGGTCGCGGAGGTCGAGGTCGGCTACGGGATCGTGCCCGAGGGCCGCGGGCGCGGGATCGTGCCCGAGGCGGTCGAGGCGCTGCTGGAGCTGACCGATGCGGCCGGCGTACGGGTGCGGGCGTCGGTGGCGCCGGGCAACACCGCCGGGATGCGGGTGGCGGCCAAGCTCGGCTTCACCGAGCTGCGCGGCACCGAGGACGACCGGCTGGTGATGGTGCGCCCGCTGCGCTGATCGCCCCGGTCACAGCGGCACGACCGGGACCTCCTCGTCGTCGAGGCGGCTCTCCTCGTGCTTGCGGGGGAGCAGGAACGACCACAGGAACGTCACCAGGACCAGCCCCCACGCCACCCAGAAGGTGTGCGCGAAGGCGCTGCCTGCGCCGTCCGGCGTCGGCGCGGCCGACTTGAGGTGGTTGGTCAGCACCACCGACATCAGCGCGACACCGCAGGAGGACGCGACCTGCTGGGTGATGTTGAGCAGCGTCGATCCGCGGGCCACGGTGTGGGCGGTGAGCGTCTTCAGGGCGGAGGTGAACAGCGGCATCATCGTCGCGCCCATGCCGAGACCCATCACGACCAGCGACCCGATGATGAAGGCGTACGACGTCGTGCCGCCGACCTGGGTCAGCCCGAGCATGCCGATCACGATCAGCCCGAGCCCGACCGGCACGATCCGGCCGATCGGCAGCCGGTCGGCCAGGGCGCCCGCGATCGGCATGGTCAGCATCGCCCCGATGCCCTGGGGCGCCACCAGCACGCCGGAGTGCAGCGGGGTCTCGAGCCGGACGGTCTGGAAGTACTGCGGGAGCAGCAGGATCCCGCCGAAGAACGCACCCGCGAACAGGAACATCGTCACCAGCGCGATGGTGAAGCGGAGCTCCTTGAACAGCCGGAGGTCCAGCAGCGGATGTCGGGGGAAGAACGACCACACCACGAACGTCAGCATCAGCACCACGCCGATCGCCATCGGGATCCACACCCCGGGCGCGGTGGCGGTGCCCTTGGACGGGATGCTCGAGACGCCGTACAGGAAGACCGCGAGACCCGGGGACATCAGCGCCATGCCGAGGAAGTCGAAGGACTCGGTGGGCTCGGTGTGGTCCGGCGCCAGCGCCCAGAAGGCGTAGCCGAGCGCGATCACGCCGAGCGGCACGTTGATCAGGAAGATCCAGTGCCAGCTGAACTGGTCGATCAGCCAGCCGCCCAGGATCGGCCCGCAGATCGGGCCCAGCAGCATCGGGATGCCGAGGATGGCCATCAGGCGGCCCATCCGGTGGGGGCCCGCCGCCCGCGTCATGATCGTCATGCCGACCGGCATGAGCATGCCGCCGCCGAGGCCCTGCAGCACGCGGTAGACGATCAGGACGTTCATCGACCCGGCGGTCGAGCAGAGCGCCGAGCCGAGCGTGAACAGCGCGATCGCGGTGAGGTAGAGCCGCTTGGTGCCGAAGCGGTCGGCGGCCCAGCCGCTCAGCGGGATGACGGTCGCCAGCGCCAGGGTGTAGCCGGTGACGGTCCAGGCCACGTGGGAGTAGCTCAAGGGCTGGCCGTGCTCGGCGAACTTCACCTGGAAGGTCCGCAGCGCGACGTTGACGACGGTGATGTCGAGGATCGACATGATCGCTCCGAGCACCACGACGCCGGCGATCTTGAGGACCGCCGCGTCGATGTGGTCGGGGTGGTCGTCGAAGCCCGCGGTGGGGCGGGGTGCGGTCTGCTCGGCCATCGGGGTCTCCTGGGGCGGCGTACGGCGCAGCTCGAACGGTGCTCACGACAGTACGCGCGATCACCGACAGCGCGCATGGGACAATCGACGACCGTGACCGTGCCCAACGTCCTCGCGACCCGCTACGCCGCCGCCGACCTGGCCCGCATCTGGAGCCCGGAGCACAAGATCGTCCTGGAGCGACAGCTCTGGATAGCGGTGCTGAAGGCACAGCGCGACCTCGGCATCGAGGTGCCCGACGGTGTCGTCGAGGCCTACGAGGAGGTCGTCGACCAGGTCGACCTGGCGAGCATCGCCGCCCGCGAGCGGGTCACCCGCCACGACGTGAAGGCGCGCATCGAGGAGTTCTCGGCCCTCGCCGGCCACGAGCACATCCACAAGGGCATGACCAGCCGCGACCTCACCGAGAACGTCGAGCAGCTGCAGCTCAAGCAGTCCCTCGAGCTCGTGCGCGACCGCGCGATCGCCACCGCCGCCCGTCTCGCCCGGCTCGCCGCCGAGCACGAGACGACCGTCATGGCCGGGCGCAGCCACAACGTCGCCGCCCAGGCGACCACGCTCGGCAAGCGCTTCGCGACCATCGCCGACGAGCTGCTCATCGGCATCGAGCGCATCGACGACCTCCTCGGTCGCTACCCGCTGCGCGGCATCAAGGGCCCGATGGGCACCGCCCAGGACATGCTCGACCTGCTCGGCGGCGACGAGACCAGGCTCGCCGACCTCGAGAGCCGCGTCGCCGGCCACCTCGGCTTCGAGCGCGTCCTGACCAGCGTCGGCCAGGTCTACCCGCGCAGCCTCGACTTCGACGTGCTGTCCTCGCTGGTCCAGCTGATCGCGGCGCCGTCCAACCTGGCGACCACGATCCGGCTGATGGCCGGCAACGAGCTGGTTACCGAGGGCTTCAAGGAGGGCCAGGTCGGCTCCTCGGCGATGCCGCACAAGATGAACACCCGCTCCTGCGAGCGCGTCAACGGCCTGGCCGTCGTCACCCGCGGCTACCTCTCCATGGTCGGCGAGCTGGCCGGCGACCAGTGGAACGAGGGCGACGTCTCCTGCTCCGTCGTACGACGGGTGGCGCTGCCGGACGCCTTCTTCGCCGTCGACGGGCTCTTCCAGACCTTCCTCACCGTGCTCGACGAGTTCGGCGCGTTCCCGGCGGTCATCCAGCGCGAGCTCGACCGCTACCTGCCGTTCCTCGCGACCACGAAGGTCCTGATGGCGGCGGTCCGCAACGGCGTCGGCCGCGAGGAGGCGCACGAGGCGATCAAGGAGGCCGCCGTCGGCACCGCCCTCGCGATGCGCAAGGGGCAGGCCGACAACGACGTCTTCGCCAAGCTGGCGGCGGACGAGCGCCTCGGCCTGACCCCCGAGCAGCTCGCGACCCTGGTCGCCGAGCCGATCAGCTTCACCGGCGCGGCCGTCGCGCAGACCCAGGCGGTCTGCCGCAGGGTGGCCGCGCTGGTGGACGCCCACCCCGAGGCCGCGGCGTACCACCCCGGCGCGATCCTGTGAGATCCGCGACCGCGCGCTGGCGGTCGTCGGCCCCGGTCCGCTAGGTTCCCCGGCGGGGAGGCAGGACACAGGGGGTAATCCATGCGCCGTCGCGGTGCGATCCGGCTGCCGCGGCGACTGATCGTCGCCCTCTCGACCCTCCCGCTGCTGGCGGTGCTGGTGACGCCCGCGCCCGGTGACGGCGCGTCACCGTCCGCGCCGCGCTGTGGCTCGTCGACCACGCTCGTCGCCGACGGCGTCACCTGGACCTGCAGCTTCGACGACGAGTTCAACGGCTCGACCGTCGGCAGCGGGTGGTCGCCGCTGACCACGCTCGAGAGCTCCTGGACGACCCAGGACACCTGCTACCTCGACCGCCCGCGCAACGTCTACGTCTCCGACGGCAGCCTGCGCCTGGTCGCGCGACGCGAGAGCAAGTCGTTCGCCTGCCGTGCGGGCGCGCGGGCGACGTACTCCACGCGTCACTCGGGCGGCGGCGTGACCACCGCCGGCAAGTTCACCCAGACGTTCGGCCGCTTCGAGTTCCGGGCGAAGTTCCCGGCGACCCGGCAGGCGGGCTTCTGGGGCAACCTGTGGATCTACCCCGCCAAGCCGACGTACGGCGCGTGGCCCGCCTCCGGCGAGATCGACATCGCCGAGCACTGGTCGGGAGACGGCGACGGGGTCCATCCGACGCTGCACTACACCGGAAGCGGCAAGGCCGACACCTCCTCCAGCTGCACGGTCCACGACGTGTCGGCGTTCCACACCTACGCGCTCGACTGGATGCGGTCGTCGCTGAGCTTCTACTACGACGGCAGGCTCTGCTTCCGGCGGCCCTGGTCGACGTTCCTGGGCAGTGCCGTCAAGCCGTTCAACCGGCCGTTCTACCTCATCCTCTCCGAGGGGTACGGCGACATCTCCAAGCCCATCTCGGCCAAGTTGCCGAGCACCGGACCGATGGCCGTGAGCTGGGTCCGCGTCTACCACTGACTTCTCGATCCGTGGTCCGCCGGTTGGACGGACTTCGGCAGAAGTCGTTATCGTCCGAATCAGGGACGCTCGGGATCCTCAGAGAAAGAACCGAATCACCATGTCACGACGCAGTCGTATGTCGGTCGCGCCGCTCTTGGCCCTCGGCCTCGCCGCGGTCCTCTCCACTCTCTCGGGCAACACGCCCGGCATGACCGCCAGTGCGGCCACGCCGGCGCCGCCGGTCCCGCCTCCGCCGCCGACGGTGCAGCATTCGGCGACGTCCGTGCGGCCGACGGCCACGCCGCGCTGCGGCAGCTCGACCACGCTCCGCGAGGGCTCGAAGACCTGGACCTGCACCTTCGACGACGAGTTCAACGCCAACACGGTGGACACCTCGAAGTGGTCGGCGGAGACGACCGCGGGCAGCGGCTGGACCACGTCGGACACCTGCTACATCGCCAACGGCACCACCATCAGCGAGGGCGGCGGCTCGCTGCACCTGACGGCGCGGCAGCTCAAGACGCCGATGTCGTGCGCGGGCGCCTACAACACCGTCCACACCGGCGGCGCGGTCGTCACGGCGGGCAAGTTCTCCCAGGCCTACGGCCGCTTCGAGATCCGGGCGAAGTTCCCGGCCACGGACGACGCCGGCTTCTGGGGCAACCTCTGGCTCTACCCCCAGAACCTCACGTACGGCGCCTGGCCCAACTCCGGTGAGGTCGACATGGCCGAGCACTGGTCGGGCCACGGCGACGCGGTCGTCTCGACGCTCCACTACGGCGGCAGCACCGGTGCCGACTCCCGCTCCTGCAACGTCAACGTCGTGAGCCAGTTCCACACCTACGTCATGGAGTGGAACTCCAGCACGATCACCTTCTCGCGCGACGGCCAGACCTGCTTCACCCGCGACTGGACCAGCGTGACCGGCTCCTCGAAGCCGTTCGACAAGCCGTTCTTCATCATGCTCTCCGAGGGGTACGGCGACTACGTCCTCCCGTTCGCCTCGTCCCTGCCGGCCACGGGGCCGGTCGACGTGGACTATGTCCGCGTCTACAAGTGAGGCGCCCTCCCGGCGAATAGCATGACCGTCCGGCGGGACCGTCCCGCCGGACGTCTGGAGGGTCGCCTTGTCACGTCGGCTGGTGCTGCCCGCGCTCCTGCTGGCGGTGCTCGCGCCGGTGGCCCTGGTGGCCTGCTCGAGCACCTCGACGCCGTCGGCGCTGTGCGGTGGCGCGCACACCGTGAAGATCGGCTCACGGACGTGGACCTGCACCTTCGACGACGAGTTCGGCGGCACCTCGCTCGACACCGGCAAGTGGTCGGTGCAGACGACGCCCGCCAGCGGCTGGACCACCGCGGACACCTGCTACCTCAACGACCCCGGCAACATCGTCGAGAGCGGCGGTGCGCTGCATCTCGTGGCGCGTCGGGTGGCGGCACCGATGTCCTGCGGGGGCAGGTACTCCACCGTGCGCACGGGGGGTGCGGTCATCACGCGCGGCCACTTCTCCCAGGCCCGCGGCCTGTTCGTGTTCCGCGCGCGCTACCCCGCCACGCGGCTCGCGGGCTTCTGGGGCAACCTGTGGCTCTACCCCGAGAGGCTGACCTACGGGAGGTGGCCCGGCTCGGGAGAGGTCGATGTCGCCGAGCACTGGTCGGGCCACGGCGACACCGTCTCGCCGTCGCTGCACTACCCGGACAGCTCAGGGGCGGACACCCGCTCGTGCACCGTCGCGAACGTCGCGACCTTCCACACCTACGCCGTGGAGTGGGGGCGCAGCTCGATGAGCTTCTACTACGACGGACACCTGTGCTTCCAGCGTGACTGGACCACGGTCAGCGGCTCGACGAAGCCGTTCGACAAGCCCTTCTTCGTGATGCTGTCCGAGGGCTTCGGCGACTTCGACCTGCCGATCTCTCCGCTGCTGCCGCAGGCGGGATCGGTCGACGTCGACTACGTCCGCGTCTACGAGTAGCGGCTCAGCGTGGAGCGTCTCAGGCCGGCTTGACGTCGAGGACGACGTCGAACTCCAGCAGGTCCGCTCCGGTCGCCACCGGCCGCCTCGGCGCCTCGCCGGGAGCGGAGGCGTGGGCCGCCTTGGCGTCGCCGTCACGCCAGGCTGCGAAGGACTCCTCGTCCTGCCACTGCGTCACGACGAAGTAGCGGTCGTCGCCGGCCGTCGGCCGGAGCAGCTGGAAGCCGAGGAACCCGGGCGACCTCTCGACGGTGCCGGCACGGGCCGCGAACCGCTTCACGAGCTCGGTCCCCGCACCCTCGGGGACGTGGATGGCGTTGATCTTCACGACGGGCATGCCCTCGAGCCTACGCAGCGCTTCGTCGACCGGCAGCACGCCGGCGTCCTCGGCGCCGGTCAGGCGCGGGGCTCGCCGCCCCAGTTGGCGAGCTTGGTCGCCAGGGTGTGGAGGTCGACGCGTCCGGAGTCGCCCTCGGCGTGCGGCGCGAAGAACCACACGTGGAAGTGGCCGCGGTGGGCGCCGTACCTGCTGACGTCGACGTACGCTGCCTCCGGCAGGTTCTCGAGGATCCGCACCAGCCGGTTGGAGATGCGCCCGAACTCCGAGGCCTGGTCGTCGTCGAGCTGGCCGACCCGGGTGTGCTCGCGCGTCTGCAGCAGCAGCGCGGCGGCGAGCTCGGTGGGGCCGTCGGTGTAGGAGAGGATCCAGTCCTCGTCCTGCCAGACGATCCGCTCGGGCACCACGTTCGCGCACTCGGGGCACTCACCTGCACTCGCCCGGCGCCCTGCCCCCACGATGCGCGCCCAGACCTCTTCAGCAGTCTCTGACATGGCAACACTGTGCCAGCCGTCGTACGGCGGGAAACATCGACCCCCGCAATCACTAGGCTGAGGCGCGTGACGCTCGCGAACATCCCGCCCGCCCCCGAGCTCCCCGGGGCTCGCCACCTGCACTCCGGCAAGGTGCGCGACCTCTACGAGATCACCGAGGGCGCGCACGTCGGCAAGCTGCTGATGGTCGCCAGCGACCGGCTCTCGATCTTCGACTTCGTGCTCGCGACGACCATCCCGGACAAGGGCGAGATCCTCACCCGGATGTCGCTGTGGTGGTTCGAGCAGCTGAAGGACGTGGTGCCCAACCATGTCGTCTCGATCGACGTGCCCGACGCCGTCCGGGGCCGCGCGGTGATCTGCGAGAACCTCGACATGTTCCCGGTCGAGTGCGTCGCCCGCGGCTACCTCACGGGCTCCGGCCTGGTCGACTACGACGCCACCGGCGAGGTCTGCGGGATCGCGCTGCCGTCCGGCCTGGTCGACGGCAGCCGCCTGCCCCACCCGATCTTCACGCCCGCCACGAAGGCCGACCTCGGCGACCACGACGAGAACGTCTCCTACGACGCCGTCGCCGCCACCGTCGGCGATGACACCGCAGCCGCGCTGCGCGACCTGACGCTGCGGGTCTACGGCACGGCCGAGGGGATCGCCCGTGAGCAGGGCATCATCCTGGCCGACACGAAGTTCGAGTTCGGCCGCGCCCAGGTGGTCGCTGACGAAGTCGCCGGGGAGCGAAGCGACCGACGGCCGCCTGTCGAGACGCCCATCGTCCTCGCCGACGAGGTGCTCACGCCCGACTCCAGCCGCTACTGGCCGGCCGACGACTACCGGCCGGGGCGCGCGCAGCCGTCGTACGACAAGCAGATCGTGCGCAACTGGGCGCTGTCGGAGGAGTCCGGTTGGGACAGGAGGTCGGGGGAGGCCCCGCCGCCCCTGCCGGCCGAGGTCGTCGAGCGCACCCGCAGCCGCTACATCGAGGCCTACGAGCGCCTCACCGGCGAGAGGTTCTGACGGAGCGGAGGAGCGGGGCCCCCAATCTTCCCGCCCCTCCGCCGATCGGGGTCAGCCCTGCTCGGCGAGCTCCTTGAGCTTCGCGAGCGTGGTGCTGAGGGCGTCCTGCAGCTCGTCGGCGTGGCTCTTGCCGCCGCCGAGCAGCGCGGCCGCGAAGACCTTGCCGACCGCGGTCGGCCGGCCCGGGATCGGACGACGCTGGACGAGGTGGGTGCCGTCGCCCTCCGGGGACAGCTCGAAGACCCAGTGCGCGCCGCTGGTCGTCGTACGCCACTCGAGGCGGCGGTGGGGTTGGAAGTCGACGACGACGTTGCGGGTCGTCCACGGGACCAGCTTGCGGCGGTTCCAGCCGATGTACTGCTGGCCGGCCCGGAAGCCGCCGTGCTTGAGCGGGGTCATCGCGATCAGCTCGGGCGACGCGGCGCTCAGGGCCTTGGTGTCGGTGACGACCTGCCACACCCGCTCGACGGGTGCATCGATGAGGATCTCGGCGCGCAGCTCGCGGGTGGGATCGCTCATGCGGACTCCTCCTGGTGGTGGGCGGACACGGGGCACTTGGATCGGACGCCGTCGGCGACGGTGAAGGTGTAGCCGTCCTCCGGCGCGCCGGCCCTGAGGTAGCGGGGGTCGGCTGCCACGTCGTGCTGGTAGCCGATGGTGTGGATGTCTGGCTGGGCGCCGAAGCGGCTGAAGCTGCCGACCCAGGTCCGGCTCAGGTTCGTGCGGAGCTTGGGCTCGCCGGTGAGGTAGGCCTGGATGCCGGCGCGCAGCGTGCGGTGGGCCATCGCGCTGCGCGGCTCGGCGCCCACGCACTCGCGGGTCTTGTCGGTGAGGCCGGCGCCGAGGTACGCCGCGGCGAGCCGCTGTGAGCGACGTGGGAACCACACGCGGAAGCCATCGACCTGGCCGCGCCAGAGCTGGTGGGCCTCGTTGGTCGGGCGACCGAACTTCGCCTCGAAGGCGTCTACCCAGGGCTCGACCTCGTCGGGGTCGTCCCAGATGCCGGTGAGGCCCATGCCCTCGCCGATGCCGCGCCAGAAGCTGTAGCGCGCGAGCCGCTCGTTGCGGGTGAAGTAGGTGCGGTGGCCGAACGAGCCGACCCAGCGGTCGGGCTCGGTCATCAGCAGGCCGAGGACGTGCAGCTGCGTGTCGTTGGTGACGCCACGGACGTCGTGGTGGATCTGCTGGACCCGGTCGAGCACCTCGCGCACCTGCCGCGAGCGGTGGCCGTAGCGCATGAACATCCCGAAGAACGTCAGCGTGTCTCGGTCGCGGTGCTCGGGGTGGAGCAGCTGCTCGCCGGTGCCGCCGCGGTAGCCGACAGCCGCCTCGCCGGGATGGATCAGGCCGCGCGCGGTGCCGGAGGCGTACGCCGCGTGGGCGAACATCGGCGGCGTGCGCACCTCGAGGGAGAGGTGGGTGATCTCGGCGTCGTGCTCGAGGGGGTCGAGGTCCTCGATCATCCCGCGCACCTCGGCCATCGTGACCGCGCGGTCCTCCCAGAGCTCCTGGCGAGGCAGTCGGTACGGCGGGTTCGGACTCTCGGGCATCGGTGTCCCTTCGGGGGTTGCGACCGTCGATTTCTGATCTAGAGTGTGACTCTAACTCTGAATGGCCGGCGTTGACCACCCGGCCGAACTGTGAACTAGGACAAGGCCCATGACCGTTCCCACGCTGAATCTCGACGACCTCGACGCAGTGCGCGACGACCTCGACGACGACATCCGCGCGCTCGGAGGAGGCATCGCCGCCTGGGCCGCGCTCGACCTCGCGGGCCGGGCCGACCTCCTCCGCCGCGTCCACGAGACCGTCTCGGCGAACGCGGGGATCTGGGCCGAGGCCGCGATCGCCGCCAAGGGGACGCCCGCCGGCCCCTGGGAGGGCGAGGAGTGGCTGACCGGCCCGTACGTCGCCGCCGCCAACGCGCTCGCTCTCGCGGAGAGCCTCGACCGCCTGGCCGCGGGCCGCTCGTCGGCGGGTGCGCTGCCGGCGCGCGAGGTGACCGGTGGTCGCGTCGCCCTCGAGGTGCTGCCCGCGAACGTCCAGCAGGCGCTGCTGTTCAGCGGCTTCAAGGGCGAGATCTGGATGCCCCCGGGCGTCGACCTCGCGACGATCACCGCCGAGGCGGGGCTGGGCGCTCGTCGTACGGGCGAGAACGGCGGGGTGGGCCTGGTGCTGGGAGCCGGGAACATCTCCTCGATCGGCCCGCTCGACGTGCTCTACGAGCTCGTCGCGCACAACCGGGCGGCGGTCCTCAAGCTCAACCCGACCTTCGCCGGCCTCAAGCCGGCGCTCGACCTGGCGCTGGCGCCGCTGGTCGACGCCGACCTGTTGCGGGTCGTCAACGGGGGCGCGGCCGTCGGCGGCTACCTGGCCGATCATGCCGACGTCGTCCACGTCCACATCACCGGGTCGGGCATGACCCACGACGCCATCGTGTGGGGTGTCGGCGAGGAGGCGGCCGCGCGCCGGGCCTCCGGCAGCCCGCGGCTGGCCAAGCCGATCACCAGCGAGCTCGGCGGCGTCTCGCCGATCATCGTGGTGCCGGGCCGGTGGTCGCGAGCCGACCTGCGCTACCAGGCCGAGCAGGTCGTGACCCAGCGGCTGCAGAACTCCGGGCACAACTGCATCTCCGGCCAGCTGCTGATCCTCAGCAGCGACTGGGAGCAGCGCGACGACTTCCTGTGGGCTGTCCGCGACGTCATCAACGACCTGCCCGAGCGCGAGCCGTGGTACCCGGGCACCGATCGCAAGATGGCCGCCGCGCGCTCGTCGTACTCCCGGCTCGAGGACATCCGTGGCCGTCTGCTGATCGGCGTCGACGCGGACAAGGACGAGCCGCTGTTCGAGACCGAGTACTTCTCGCCGGTGCTCGGGCACACCCGCCTGCCCGGTCTCGGCGCCGACTTCTTCCGCAACGCGGTCGCGTTCGCGAACGACCGGCTCGATGGCACCCTCGGCGCGAGCATCGTGGTGGAGCCGGGCGACCGCCGGCGGATGGGCGACACGTTCGAGTCGATCCTGGCCGACCTGCGCTACGGCACGATCGGGATCAACGTGTGGAGCGCCTTCGGCTTCCTGGTCGCGGGCCTGCCGTGGGGCGCGTTCCCCGGGCACACGGTCGACGCGGTCGGCAGCGGCATCGGCACGGTCCACAACGCGCACCTCGTCAGCGGGCCCGAGCGGTCGGTCGTCACCGGCCCGTTCCGTCCCTTCCCGCGGTCCTGCCTGGCCGGCGAGCTGGCGATGTCGCCGAAGCCGGGCTGGTTCGTGACCGCCCGCAACTCCGACAACACCGCGCGGGCGCTGACCGAGTACGGCGCGAAGCCCGGGTGGGCGCGGATGCCGAAGCTGTTCGCCCAGGCGCTGCGAGGCTAGATCGGGGATAGGGTCCGGCGCGTGACCGAGCTCGACACCAGCCACGCCGCCCGCGGTGCGCGGCGACGGGAGCGCACGCGGACGCTGGTGCTCGACGCCGTCGAGCGCATGCTCGCGGACCGGTCGCCGGACTCGATCCGGATCGAGGACGTCGCCGCCGAGGCGGGGGTCTCGCCCGCGTCGGTCTACGTGCACTTCGGGACCAAGGACGGCCTGGTCGCCGCGACCGTGGAGCGCCTGGCCGAGTACGTGCGCGACGCGCTGCGGACGGCGTACGCCGCCGGATCGACGCCGTTCGGGCAGTTCCAGCAGGCGGGTGTGGCCTACATCCGGCTGCTGCTCGACCACCCGGCCCTCACGCGCTACCTGGCCGGCGGCGGCATCTCCGGTCTCGAGTCCTCGGCCGAGCAGACCCTGTCGGAGCGGATCGCCCCGCTGCGCGAGGAGTTCGAGCAGCGCATCCGGGCGGCCATCGACGCGGGCGAGATGATCCCGACCGACGCCCGGCGGCTGTCCTACTTCCTGCTCGGCGCCTGGGGTGGCGTCGCGTCGCTGGCGCTGCGCGACGACGCTGTCGCCCTCGACGCGGCGGAGGTCGAGCGCGCCGTGCTGGAGGCGAGCTCCGCGCTCGTCGTGGGGCTGACAGCACCCTGAGACGCCGCGGCTCCCTGTTTACCGCTACACCGTGAAGCGGTTACGGTGTTACCGGTGCGTGGTGCACCAGTAACACGTGCAGGAGGTCGATCCCATGTCCGAGCCCCACCAGCCGTACGCCGGCGGGTCCGTGGAGGACCGCGAGGTCGTGCCGATGCGCGACCACGGCTTCTTCGCCCCCGACTCCGTCGCGCGCCGGGTCTGGTCCTACCCGACCTCGATGCTGCTCGGCTTCTCCCGGGCGGTGACGATCGAGCACCTCGACCCGGACCTCACCGCGGCCGTCATCCAGTCCGGCCAGGTCAAGCAGCGCACCCCGCTGCGGTTCGACCGGACGATGCAGTACTTCGCCACGATCCTCTTCGGCGACGCCGAGTCGGTGCTCAAGTCCTCCGACATCCTGATGAGGATCCACAGCCGTGCGACCGGCACCGACCCGGTGACTGGCCGTGGCTTCGCGGCGAACGACCCCGAGTCGCAGAAGTGGATCCACCTCACGGCCTGGCACTCGATCCTCATCACCTACGAGATGTTCGGCCCCGGCCGGCTCAGCGAGGCCGACGAGCTCGAGTACTGGCGCGAGTGCGCCGTGGCCGCCCGGTTCCAGACCATCGACGTCGAGAGCCTGCCGCGCACGCGCGCCGAGGTGGCGGCGTACTTCGACGACTTCCGGCCCAAGATGGTCGCCTCGGCGGGCATGCTGGACATGTTCGACTTCCTGGTGAACATGCAGCTCTCCTCGCTGCCGCCGGAGATCCCCGAGCCGATCCGCAAGTCGCTCAATGCGCTCACCTCGCGCGCCGTCGTCGCGACGATGCCGAAGTGGATGCGCGAGATGGGCCACGTGCCGCAGAGCGCGGCCGTCGACGCCGTCACGATCATGGCGCTCAAGCCCGTGCTGCTGGCGATCTCGAAGGCGCCGCGGGTCATGCTGCCGCTGCTGCGGACGCTGACGCCCCGCACCTACCCGATCCTGGCCCCCTTCTTCCTCGGCATGAAGCCGCTGGAGGAGCACGTCTTCACCGAGGACGAGGCCCGCCAGCGGTTCGCGTACCCGAACAGGCCTCGCGACATCTACCTTGAGCAGCAGCGGGCGCGCGCCGAGGGGCACGGGCCCACGCCGTACGAGCACGACCACCGCGACGACCTCCTCGCCTTCGCGACCGCGGGCGAGAGCGGCGGCACCATCGACCAGCACGGAGGACACTGATGACCGTCGACAGCATCGCGACGCCGACCGAGACCGAGCTGGACCGGGCGATCGACGCACTCGCCGGCGGCATCGGCGGCTGGGCGACCACCGGCCTGCGTGCGCGCGCCGCCCTGCTCCGCGAGACCCAGCGGACCGTCGCCGCCGAGGCGGGCGTCTGGACCGGGTCCGCCACCTCCGCCAAGCGGGTGCCGTCGGGTCGCTACGAGGGTGAGGAGTGGATGTCCGGGCCGGGGGCGACGGCCCCGATGCTCGCCGAGTACGCCGCCACGCTGGAGAAGCTCGCCGACGGCGGCTCGGCCCTCGACGGAGTGCGGCTGAGCAGCCGGCCCGGCGGCCGTGTCGGCGTACGTGTGCTACCGGGCGACGCCAAGGACCACCTGCTCTTCAGCGGCTTCACCGCCGACGTGTGGCTCAAGCCGGGCGTCACCGAGGAGCAGGCGCGCCGCGATGCCGGTCTCGGCGCGAAGAGCCGTGGCGAGGCGGGGGGCGTGGGCCTGGTGCTGGGCGCCGGCAACATCTCCGCGATCGCCCCGCTGGACGTCGTCTACGAGCTGGTGGCGTACAACCGCGCCAGCATCCTCAAGCTCAACCCGACGTTCGCGCACCTGCTGCCGTCGTACGAGCGGGCGCTGGCGCCGCTGATCAAGCGCGACCTCGTCCGCGTCGTCAACGGCGGTCCCGAGGTCGGCGGCTACCTGACCGGCCACGCCGGCATCTCCCACGTGCACATCACCGGGTCCGCGCGCACGCACGACGCGATCGTGTGGGGCGTGGGCGAGGAGGCCGCGGCCAACCGCGCCGCCGGCACCCTCAAGCTGCACAAGGAGATCACCTCCGAGCTCGGCGGCGTCTCGCCGATCATCGTCGTGCCGGGCCGCTGGTCGAAGGCCGAGCTGCGCTTCCAGGCCGAGCACGTCGTGACCCAGCGACTCCACAACGCCGGCCACAACTGCATCGGCGGCCAGGCCCTGATCCTCGGCCGCGACTGGGTGCAGAAGGACGACTTCCTCGCCGCGATCCGGGAGGTCCTGCAGGAGATCCCGGCCCGGCCGCCGTGGTACCCCAACGGCCAGGCGAGCATCGACCGGGCGGCCGCGACGTACGGCGCAGCGGCCGAGCAGGTCGGCAGCTGCCTGCTGGTCACGATGGCGGACGACGCCCCGAGCGAGCTGTACGACGGCGAGTACTTCGCCGGCGTGCTCGGCGTCACCGAGCTGCCCGGCAAGGGGGCGGACTTCTTCGCGAACGCCGTCGCGTTCGCCAACGACCGTCTCGACGGCACCCTCGGCGCCTCGGTCATCGTCAGGCCGAGCGACATCCGCAGGATGGGCGCCCGATTCGACCAGATCGTCGCCGACATGCGGTACGGCGCCGTCGGCATCAACGTCTGGAGCGCGATCGCCTTCCTGCTGGGCGGCTCGGGCTGGGGCGCCTACCCCGGCCACACCCTCGAGGAGGTCGGGTCGGGCATCGGCACGGTGCACAACACCCACCTGCTCAGCGACGTGGAGAAGACCGTCGTGCGCGGTCCGTTCCGCCCGTTCCCGATGTCGGTCCTCAAGGGCGAGCCTTCGATGGCGCCGCGGCCGCCGTGGTTCGTGACGGCCCGCACCGCGCAGAAGACCGGCAAGGCGCTGGCGCGCCTAGGCGGCAGGCGCAGCTGGCTCAACACCCTGCGGGTGCTGCCGCCGGCCATCCGGGGCTGAGCGGTCGCCAGGTGAGCGAGGGCCGCGACGGACGCCACGCGCGGTGGGACGACCATCGCGAGCAGCGCCGTCGTCACATCCTCGACGCGGCGATCGAGGTGGTCGAGACCGCGCCGGTCGGTGCCGAGCTCACGCTGGCCGACGTCGCCGACCGGGCCGGCCTGGTCCGCACGGTCGTCCAGCGCCACTTCGGCGGCACGACGGGGCTGGTGCGGGCCGTCCAGGCCGACGTCCTGCGGCAGGCCTTCGCGCGCATCAGCGGCCCGCTGGACGACGTGCGAACGCTCGGCGAGCTGGTCGAGCGCCTGGTCGGCCAGACCGTCGTGTGGGTGCGCGACCACCCCGCGCTGCACAACCTGGTCGAGCGCGACGCGGGTGACGGCGAGCCCAGCGAGCTGGCCACCATCATCGGCGAGTACGCCGACTTCCTGGCGAACCTGACCCAGCTCATCGCCACCGGCTTCGGGGTGGTGCTCGACGAGCGCCGGCTCGAGGAGATCCGCCTGCTCTGCATCGGCATCATCGCGCACGTCCGCGCAGCCGTCGCCCACTGGGCGCGGCAGGACGGGCGCATGATCTCGGCCGACGAGCTCACCGACCTGCTGGCCGGCTGGACCCTCGTGCAGGTGGTCGCCCACTCCGCGTCGTACGGCGTCGAGATGGAGGCATCGACTTCGCTGGACGGCCTCCTCGCCACCATCGGGTGACCGCTACGTTGTGCACCATGTACAACCTGTCGGTCTTCCTCGAGGACAGCGCCCGCCGTTACCCCGACCGTGACGCGCTGGTCCTGGGCGACCGGCGGCTCACCTACGCACAGGTGGACGCCGCCGCCAACCAGGTCGCGAACCTGCTGGTCTCCCGCGGCATCGAGCCGGGGGACAAGGTCGGCCTGACCTGCCCGAACCTGCCGTACTTCCCGATCGTCTACTACGGCGCGCTCAAGGCCGGCGCGGTCATCGTGCCGATGAACGTGCTCAACAAGGGCCGTGAGGTCGCCTACTACCTCGACGACTCCGGCGCCAAGGCGTACTTCTGCTTCGAGGGCACCCCGGAGATGCCGATGGGCCAGGAGGGCTGGCAGGGCTTCTCCCAGGTCGACGGGTGCGAGCACTTCTTCCTCATCACCGCCGACCCGGCCGCCGCGTCCTCGGTCGAGGGTGCGGCGACGTTCGGTCAGGCGCTCGCCGGCCGGTCGCCGGTGTTCGAGTCGGTCAGCACCGACGAGACCGACACCGCCGTGATCCTCTACACCAGCGGCACGACCGGTCAGCCGAAGGGCGCCGAGCTCAGCCACTCGAACCTGGTCATCAACGCGCTCACCTGCAACCGGCTCTTCGGATCGGCGCCGGCCCAGGACTCGCACGTCGTGGCGCTGCCGCTGTTCCACACCTTCGGCGCGACGGTCCAGATGAACGCCGGCTTCTCGATGGCCTCGACGCTCCACCTCGTGCCGCGCTTCGACGCCGAGCAGGTCGTCGCGCTCATGCAGCGCGAGACGATCACCTTCTTCGCCGGCGTACCGACGATGTGGTGGGGCATCCTGCGCGCGCTCGACGGCGACGTCGACGTCGAGCGCATCGCCGCGAACCTGCGCCGCGGCGTCTCCGGCGGCGCCAGCCTGCCGGTCGAGATCATCAAGCAGACCCAGGAGAAGCTGGGTGTGCAGATCCTCGAGGGCTACGGCCTGTCCGAGACCTCGCCGGTCGCTACGTTCTCCGACCCCGACCGCGACCCGCGGCCCGGCTCGATCGGCGTCCCGATCTGGGGCGTGGAGGTCCGGCTCGTCGACTCCGAGTGGAACACCGTGGAGGGCGCCGACGAGGTCGGCGAGCTCGCCGTCCGCGGCCACCTGGTGATGAAGGGCTACCTCAACCGCCCCGAGGCCACCGCCGAGGTCATGAACAACGGCTGGTTCCGCACCGGCGACCTCGCGCGCCGCGACGCCGACGGCTTCTACTACATCGTCGACCGCTCCAAGGACATGATCATCCGCGGCGGCTACAACGTGTACCCGCGGGAGGTCGAGGAGGTCCTGATGAGCCACCCCGCCGTCTCGCTGGCCGCCGTCATCGGCATCCCGCACGACAGCCACGGCGAGGAGGTCAAGGCGTTCGTGATCCTCGAGGACGGCAAGACCATCACCGCCGACGAGCTGGTCGCGTGGGGCAAGGAGCAGATGGCGGCGTACAAGTACCCCCGCGTCGTCGAGGTCGTCGACGGCCTCCCGATGACCGCGACGGGCAAGATCCTCAAGCGCGAGCTGAGCTGAGGCGGCCCGGCGGACGGTGTGACCGGGGTGACCGGTCGGACCGGTCATCTGATCATCTGCAGCACGGCCAGCCCGCGCTCGGCGGCGTACGCGTGGAGCGCACGGAGGTCGGCGAGATCCCTTCGGCGCGCAGCTCCTCGTCGTGTCGCTGGTCGACTCAGGCGAACGGGTTGGGCGCGGCGCCGGGCAGCTTCGCGATCAGCTCGCGCGCCTGGGCGGCGACCTTGTGCTCGACGAGCACCTCGTACTTCGTCGCGACGACCTGGGTGACCGAGGAGAAGTCGCGGCGGCCGCGGGTCAGCGCGTAGCCGATCAGCGACCAGACCACACCGAACGCGAGGCCGAACAGCATCGGCACGAGGATGATCGCGGCGCTGTTGCCGGTGCCGAAGAAGGAGAAGAGCAGCCCGATCAGCAGGCCGAACCACAGCCCGGACATCGCGCCCGCGGCGGCCACACGACCGGTGGTGAGGCGGCCGGTGATCCGCTCCATCTGCTTCAGGTCGGTGCCGACGATCATGCAGTTCTGCACCGGGAAGCCCTCGTCGGAGAGGAAGTCCACGGTGCGCTGGGCGGCCGTGTAGTCGTCGTACGTCGCCAGCGACTGGGGGAACTGAAGCTTGAACTGGGCGGCGGCCAGCGCGGCGGCCGGTCCGTGCGGAGTGCTCATGCGCCCAGTCTGCCGCGTCCGCGCGGAAAGCGCAGGTACGGCGGACCGCCCCGCTCAGCGCTCGGCGATGGCCTTCAGCCGTGTCAGCGAGCTCAGCATGCCGGACTCCAGCTCGTCGGCGTGCTCCTCGAAGCCGCCGAGCAGCACCTCGCCGAACAGCCGCACGAAGCGCGACGCCTGCTTGGCCACCGGGCGCCGCTGCACCAGGCGGGTGCCGTCGCCCTCCGGCGAGAGCTCGTATATCCAGCGGGCGCCGCTGGTGGTGGTGTCCCAGACGAGCCGCCGCTCGGGCACGCACTCGCGGACAACGTTGCGCGTGGTCCACACGACGGCCTTGCGGCGGTTCCAGCCGACGTACTGCTGGCCGACGCGGAAGCCGCCCCGGCGCAGGGGCGTCATGGCCAGCAGCTCCGGGCTCGCCTCGGCGAGCGCCTTGGTGTCGGTGACGACCGACCACACCCGCGCGGGGGACGCCGCGATGTGGATCTCGGCCCTGAGCTCGTCGCTGCTTCCCATGGTCGGCAACATACCGGCGCGGACGGATTCGTTGCCCGGCCCCGTGCTCACTAGACTGCGGCACGTGGCCCGAGTCGTCGTAGCCGTCATGCCGAAGCCCGAGATCCTCGACCCGCAGGGGAAGGCCGTCCACGGCGCCCTGCCGCGGCTGGGGTTCACCGGCGTCACCGATGTCCGCCAGGGGAAGCGCTTCGAGCTCGAGGTCGAGGGCGAGGTCACCGACGCGGTGCTCGCCGACGTCGACAAGATGGCCGAGACGCTGCTCTCCAACCCGGTGATCGAGAACTACACCGTGAGCGTCGAGCAGTGAGGATCGGGGTCGTCACCTTCCCCGGCACCCTGGACGACGTCGACGCGCAGCGCGCCGTACGCATCGGCGGCAACGAGGCGGTCGCGCTCTGGCACGGCGACCACGACCTCGAGGGCGTCGACGCCGTGGTCCTGCCCGGCGGATTCTCGTACGGCGACTACCTGCGCTGCGGCGCGATCAGCCGGTTCGCGCCGGTGATGACCGAGGTCGTCGCGGCCGCGGGCAGGGGCATGCCGGTCCTCGGCATCTGCAACGGCTTCCAGATCCTCTGCGAGTCACGCCTCCTGCCCGGGGCCCTGATCCGCAACGACCATCGCAAGTTCGTCTGCCGCGACCAGCTGCTCCGCGTCGAGAACGCCGAGACCGCGTGGACCTCCGCCTACACCGAGGGTCAGGAGATCCGGATCGCGCTCAAGAACGGCGAGGGCGGCTTCGTGGCCGACGCCGAGACGCTGGCCCGCATCGAGGGGGAGGGTCGCGTGGTCGTGCGCTACCTCGAGGTCAACCCGAACGGCTCGCTCAACGACATCGCCGGCATCACCAACGACCGCGGCAACGTGGTCGGCCTGATGCCCCACCCCGAGCACGCCGTCGAGAAGCTCACCGGCTCCGGCACCGACGGCCTCGGCTTCTTCACCTCGCTGGTGGAGCGGGCGTTCGCCTGACCCGCGAGGCGTCACCTCTCCACGCCCGAGGCGTCACCTTTCGAGGCCCGAGGCGTCACAAATCGCCGAGGCCGCACACCTGTGAGGGTGCGCGGCCTCGATGATTCCTGACTCTCCCACCGTCGAGAACTGACGCCTCGGCGGTGGATACGTGACGCCTCAGCCGTGGAGAGCTGACGTCTCGGGCGTGGAAAGGTGACACCTCGCGGGGGTAACCAGGGTGAGGGCGGCGAGGAGGGCCATCGCCCCGATCACCGCCGCCGTACCGAAGCCGTAGCGGGCACCGGCCAGGAAGTCGGTCGGTACGGCGTGGGAGGCGAACGACGAGGCCACCACGGCCAGGCCGATCGAGCCGCCGAGCTGCTGCATCGTCTGCAGCAGGCCCGACGCCGATCCCGCGTGCTCGGGCTCCACACCGGTCAGGACCAGCGAGGTGATCGGCATGAACGTCATGCCGGCCGAGAGGCCGAGGACGAGCACCGAGGGGAAGGCGCCGTCCCAGTAGCCCGCGCCGTCGGGCAGGAACGCCAGCCGGACGAACGCCGCGGTGATGCCGATCGTGCCGGCGACGATCCACGGGACCTGACCGAAGCGGGCGACGAGCCGCGGCATGACCCGCGACAGGGCGAAGACCGACATCGGCAGCGGCAGGAACGCCAGCCCGGTGGTGAGCGGCCCGAACCTCAGGTCGTCCTCGAGGAACTGCGTCATCACGAAGAACATCGAGAGCATCGCGCCGTACATCCCGGCCATGGTGACCAGGGCCGCCACCCGGCGGCGGTCCTTGAGCAGGCCCGGGCGCAGCAGCGGGTGGGAGACCCGCAGCTCGGTCGCGGCCAGTACGGCGAAGAGGGCGACGCCGATCGCGAGACCGCCGATCGTGCGGGCCGACTCCCAGCCGTGCTGCGGGACGCCGATGAGCGCCCAGACGAGGGACACCGCGGCGCCGGTCGAGGAGACCGCGCCCACGAAGTCGAAGCGTCCGTGGCGACGCTCGGTCTCGCCGACATACCGGCCGACGAGGGCGAGCACCGCGATGCCGATCGGCACGTTGATGAAGAGGGTCCAGCGCCACGACACGGCGTCGGTGAGAGCGCCGCCGAGGATGAGGCCGAGCGCGCCGCCGCCGGAGGAGACGGCGGTGAACGCGGCCAGTGCGCGGTTGCGGGCGGCCGGGGTGGGCGCGCTCGTGGTGATCAGGGCCAGGACCGACGGTGCCGCGAGGGCCGCGCCGACGCCCTGCAGCGCGCGGGCCGCGACGAGGATGCCGGCGGTCGGTGCGACACCTCCGGCCGCGGAGGCCAGGGTGAAGGTGGCCAGGCCGATCCGGAACAGCCGCCGCCGGCCGAGCACGTCGCCGAGGCGACCGCCGAGCAGGAGCAGCCCGCCGAAGGCGAGCGTGTAGCCGTTGAGGATCCAGCTGAGTCCCGAGTCGCTGAAGTGGAGGTCGGTCGCGATGTGCGGGATCGCCACGTTCACGACCGTCCCGTCCAGGACCAGCATCAGCTGGGCGAGCAGGACGAGGTAGGTGCCGATGCCGAGACCGCGGGAGCCGGTCTCGGCCTGGGGAGCGGGGCTGCCCGCGGGTGCAGCGGTGGCTGCGGGCCCGGGCGGGCTGGTGAGGGTGGAAGACATGCGGGTCGCCGTCTCTTTTCTGGCCGGGTCGGCCGTCGTACTCTTGGTGGAGAGTCACTCCGTTTAGCGGATGTGCAGAAGTGGAGATATTCTCCGGTTCGGCTACAACGATACGGAGAGTCTCTCCGTTTGGCAAGCGGGATCTCCCGTGCGCCGAGTCACGAGGAGGTACGGCGATGCGCGCGGACGCCCAGCGCAACTACGACCGCATCGTCGAGACCGCTCGCGAGGTCTTCCGCGAGAAGGGCTACGACGCCCCGCTCGACGAGATCGCGAAGAAGGCCGACGTCGGACCCGGCACCCTCTACCGCCACTTCCCGAGCCGCGACGACCTGATCGACGCCGTCATGAAGGCGTGGGTCGACAGCGTCACCGAGGCGACCGACAAGGCCCTCGCGCGCGAGGGCGGCCCGCGTGAGCTGCTGCTCGGCTGGTTCGAGACCTACGTCGGCCTCATCTCGGCCCACAAGGGCGGGCCGGCCAAGCTCACCGGTGCGATCGGCGACAAGGACTCACCGATCCGCAGCAAGTGCCAGGTCCTGGTGAGCTCCAACCGCCGCGTGCTCGACCGGCTGCAGGCCGACGGCGTGCTGCGGCCGGACGTCGACGAGGTCCAGCTGTCCCGCCTGGTCGGGGGAGTGGCGACGGTGGCGGATCAGTCCGACCTGCCCACCGCCGCCGTACGCCCGCTGCTCGAGGTGCTCGCCGACGGCGTCCTCGTCCGTTCCTGACCGCCCGCCGGCTCAGATGGTCCCGCGGCGGAGCTTCTGCCAGGTGGCCGAGCCGGCGATGCCGGTCGCGGCCTGGTGCATCTTCTTCTGGTAGGTCACCGTCACGGCCCGCGTCGCGGAGTTGTAGATGCCGGTCACGGGGAGCTTGCGCAGCGGGAAGACCGCGTTGTACGCCCGCTGCAGCCGGTAGACCGCGAGCCCGGTCGACCCGGTCTTGAGCACCTGGGTCTTGCCTGCGGACAGGAACGCGGCCCACGTCCGCGGCCCGATCACGCCGTTGTCGGCGGTCGTGAAGCCGTGGGCGGCCTTCCACTTGTGCATCCCGGCGACGGTCGCCTGGGTGTAGCGGCCGTCGACCGGCCCGGAGTAGTCGCCACGGGCGTGGAGCATGCACTGCACGGCCTTGACCAGCGCCGGGTGCTGCTTGGTCGCGGTCTGCGGCGTCAGGTCCGGGTACGTCGTGAAGTCCAGGCTGATCCCGCCGCACGGGCGCTGGGGCGTGGCGTAGTTGCCGCGGCCGAGGTCGAGGAAGTCCTTGTCGACGTCGATGGTCACGCCGCCGTACGTCTCGTTGTGGCCGCCCTCGTACTGCTTGACGCGCCCGCCCGGCGTCCACCCGGCGTTCGAGATGTACGTCGTCGAGGTGTTCGCCTCGTTGTCCCAGCGCGCGATCCAGATCCGGTCGGGCAGGACGAAGGCGTTGGGGCGCGTACGGCGGGCGTCGTCGAGCATGACGATGCCGGAGCCCGCGCTGGAGTAGACGCCGGAGACGTAGCCGAGCAGGTGGAGCTGGCGGTCGTAGGCGCTGAGGAACGCCAGAGCGGACTCGCGGCAGGCGGTGTTGCCGATGTCGAAGGACTCCAGGTCGTACCACAGCGTGCTGCCCTTGACGATGCCGAGCGCACCGGCGGCCTGGACGGTCTTCTGCGCCTCGGCCTGCCCCTGGCGTCGGGCTGCGGCGTAGTTCTGCTTCGCGCCCTTGTTCGCGATGATCTTGGGGTCGTCGTTGTAGCGCGGGTAGCGCGGGTTGCAGGAGGCCTGCGGCCCCATCGTGATCGGCAGCAGCTTCCAGCCCTTGGTCAGCTGCGTCTGGACCCACGAGGGGGTCAGGTTCGGTTGGCTGCGGCAGCCGCGGGAGTTGCCGGAGATGTAGATCCCGACCGCCAGGTACGGCGAGTGGTTGAGCCACTTGTCCATCGCGGCCTGCGACGGAGCGGTGCACTGGTCGAAGCCGTAGCCCTCGAAGTTGCCCGGGGTGACCGGGGCGTTGGTCGACGCGGCGGCCAGGGCGATCGGTGGGGTTCCGGTCGCGCGGAGGAGCGGCGCGACGGCCAGGGTGAGTACGACGGCCAGGCCGGTCAGGCTCGCGCGGAGGACCGGTGAGCGGCGGGCGGACATGTGCGGACTCCTGCGGTTGGGGGAAGCGGCCCGTCACGATAACCACAGAAATCACACAAGTAACACCTTGCACAGCGAATTACAACCTTGTAATTCGATGATTTCGGGATGTTGTCCCGAGTTGCGCCTTCTCTGCCGAACGATCTTCACTCATGGTGCTCTGCCGGGGCCGGAGGACGTGGCCGGTGGCCGGCGATGGGTGGGGTCGGGCGGTGTCCCGATAGGATCCGGCCGTGGCCGAGACGTCCGTAGACACCGCCCGACCCACTCTCGACACCGTCGCCGTCGCGGCCGGTGATCCCGACCGGGAGCAGCCCTGGGCCGACCTCGGCCTCAAGGACGACGAGTACCAGCGCATCCGCGAGATCCTCGGTCGTCGGCCGACCAGCTCCGAGCTGGCGATGTACTCGGTGATGTGGTCCGAGCACTGCTCCTACAAGTCCTCCAAGGTCCACCTCAAGCAGTTCGGCGAGCTCGCCCAGGAGACCCCGCGCGGCAGGATGCTGGCGGGCATCGGCGAGAACGCCGGCGTCATCGACGTCGGCCAGGGCTACGCGGTCACCTTCAAGGTCGAGTCGCACAACCACCCGTCGTACGTCGAGCCGTACCAGGGCGCCGCGACCGGCGTCGGCGGCATCGTCCGCGACATCCTCGCGATGGGCGCGCGCCCGGTCGCGGTCGTCGACCCGCTGCGCTTCGGCCCGCTGGACGCCGACGACACCCACCGGGTGCTGCCCGGGATCGTGGCCGGCGTCGGGGGCTACGGCAACTGCCTCGGCCTGCCCAACGTCGGCGGCGAGGCCGTCTTCGACGAGACCTACGTCGGCAACCCGCTGGTCAACGCCGGCTGCATCGGGGTGCTGCGCCACGAGGACCTCCACCTCGCCAAGGCGTCCGGCGCGGGCAACCACGTCATCCTGTACGGCGCCCGCACTGGCGGCGACGGCATCGGCGGCGTCTCCGTGCTCGCCTCGGAGACCTTCGACGCCGACGGCCCGGCCAAGCGCCCCAGCGTCCAGGTCGGCGACCCGTTCATGGAGAAGCTGCTCATCGAGTGCACCCTCGAGCTCTTCAAGGCAGGCGTGGTCGCGGGCATCCAGGACCTCGGCGGCGCCGGGCTGTCGTGCGCGACCTCCGAGCTCGCCTCCGCCGGCGACGGCGGCATGCGCTGCGAGCTGGACAAGGTGCCGCTGCGCGACTCGACGCTCGCTCCCGAGGAGATCCTCATGAGCGAGAGCCAGGAGCGGATGATGGCGGTCGTCGAGCCGGCCGACCTCGAGGCCTTCATGGCGGTCTGCGAGAAGTGGGACGTCGAGGCCGTGGTGATCGGCGAGGTCACCGAGACGGGCCGGCTGGAGATCACCTGGCACGGCGAGGTCGTCGTCGACGTACCTCCCCGCACGGTGGCCCACGACGGGCCGGTCTACAACCGCCCGTTCGCGCGCCCCGACTGGCAGGACGCCCTGCAGGCCGACGGCGCGGAGACGCTGCCGCGCCCGCAGACCGGCGACGAGCTGCGCGAGACGCTGCTGCGCCTCCTGGCCAGCCCGAACCTCTGCGACAAGTCCTGGATCACCGACCAGTACGACCGCTACGTCCAGGGCAACACCGTGCTCGCCCAGCCCTCCGACAGCGGGATGGTCCGCATCGACGAGGAGACCGACCTCGGCGTCGCGATCGCGACCGACTGCAACGGGCGGTTCGCCAAGCTCGACCCGTACGCCGGCGCGCAGCTCGCCCTCGCCGAGTCCTACCGCAACGTGGCGACGGGCGGCGCGACCCCGCTGGCCGTGTCCGACTGCCTCAACTTCGGCTCGCCCGAGGACCCGGCGGTCATGTGGCAGTTCGCCGAGGCCTGCCGCGGGCTCAAGGACGGCTGCGCCGAGCTCGGCATCCCGGTCACCGGCGGCAACGTCAGCCTCTACAACCAGACCGGCGAGACGCCGATCCTGCCGACGCCGGTCGTCGCGGTGCTCGGCGTCATCGACGACGTCACCTCCCGCACCCCCACCGGCTTCCAGGCCGCCGGCGACCGCATCATGCTGCTCGGTGAGACCCGCGAGGAGCTCTCCGGCTCGGAGTGGGCGCACGTCGTCCACGGCCACCTCGGCGGCCTGCCGCCGAAGGCCGACCTCGCCGCCGAGCAGCGGCTGGCACGCGCGCTGGCGGACGCGGCCGGCGTCGTGACCGGCGCCCACGACCTCTCCGACGGCGGCCTGGCCCAGGCGCTCGCCGAGTCCTGCCTGCGCAACGGCGTCGGCGCGACCGTCGAGCTGCCCGGCGACGACGCGTTCGTCGACCTGTTCTCGGAGTCGGCGGCACGCGCCGTCGTGACGGTGGCCGCCGAGCGGCTGCCCGAGCTCGAGGAGATCGTCTCCCGCGCGGGCGTCCAGGCCATCACGATCGGCACCACCGGCGGCGACGCCCTCGAGGTCGCCTCCGCGTTCAGCATCCCGGTGGCCGAGCTGCGCGACGCCTGGACCGCCACCCTCCCGGCGGCGCTCGACGCCTGACGCAGGTCAGCGGGGCTGGTGGAGCCGGATCCGCGCGGTCTCGCTGACGGTCTCCGACTTCTTGCCGACGTAGCCGGCCCAGCCCTTGGCCAGGACCATCCGGTACTTCAGGACGACCTTGATCCGCGGCGCCTTGTCGCGGACGTCGAAGATCAGCGCCGTGTCGGTGTTGCAGGTGCCGGTGTCCTGGTCGGGGCACGTGCCGCTCGCGTCGTTGGACGGGATGAGGGCGGTCGGACGGTGGTTGCCCATCCGGTACGCCGCCTTGACGGCCTGGGCGGTGTAGATGCCGGCCGACCCGGGGGTCGCCCCGGCCTGGGTGTAGCTCGTCAGCGCCGTCCGCATCGACATCACCAGCCACTCGTGGCCGGGCTTGGCCCACTTGCCGCCGGCGTACGGGAGCAGGACGGGGCCGGTCAACCGGCAGGTCTGGCTCGCGCGCGCGATCTCGGACCAGTCGACGGTGCCGGTGCACTTCGAGGCCCGCAGCCTCTTGTGCGAGAGGGCGTAGAGACCCTTCGCCCGGCCCGCGTCGCGCTTGCCGGTCGTGAGGTCGACCTGCTGGGTGACCCCGTCGAAGCCGACCGCGAGCCGGGGGTGGCTGGAGGACTTGTCGACCAGCACGTAGAAGGACTCGGTCCCCTCGGCGGGATCGGGCGTCGTGAGCCGGTAGGAGCCCTTGCCCGCTCGGAGGTCGACCGTCGGCAGGGCCGAGGTGCCGGTGTACTGCAGGTAGGTCTTGGTGGTGCTGTCGTCGTAGCGCCAGGTGATCGGCAGGTAGGTCATGCCGGCCGGTGCCTTGAGAGCGGTGAGGTCGTGGGTGTCGCTCGCCGGGACGTCGTCGACCGGCTTGCCGGCGTGCACGTCGAGAGTGCCGATCGGGAGCGCGACCGAGGACGTCTTCGCGTGGATGAACTGCTTGGTCTGCCGGGCCGGAACGACGTCGCCCGCGGAGCTGGTCGTCCCGCCGCCACCGCACGCGGCGAGGGTCGGGAGCAGGCAGGCGAAGGCGGCCGCGAAGGCCGCTCGGCGAAGACGCATGGACACATTGTGGCGGACCGGGCCTGAGGGGGTGCAGGCCGTTGGTGCAAAGATCGGTCACTGTGCCGGCACGACTGCGACCCGCCCCCGCTGCCGAGGTGGCGGCGGCGCTCGGCCGGTTCCACGACGGCACCGCCGAGCGGGCCGACCTGCGACTGCTCACCAAGCACTACCTCGCCGTGCTCGAGGAGCGTGCGCCCGGGCGCTAGGTCGAGGTGCGCGTCCCGCCGTACGCCGCCGTGCAGGTGGTCGAGGGCGTCCGGCACACCCGCGGCACCCCGCCGGCCGTGATCGAGACGGACGCCGCGACCTGGATCGCCGTCGCCGCGGGCGACCTGACCTGGGCCGAGGCGACGGCCGCGGGCCGTGTGAGCGCGAGCGGCGAGCGCACCGACCTGGCGTCGTACCTGCCGCTCGGTGGGTGACCGTACGGACCCCGTGACTTCTCGAGGACGACCGAGCACGATGGGTGCATGACCCTCGACGACCTCGAGATCGATCGCCTCGACCAGTGGTTCCGCGCCGCCAACTACCTTGCCGTCGGCCAGATCTACCTGCTGGACAACCCCCTCCTCGAGCGTGACCTCGAGCCGAGCGACATCAAGCCGCGGCTGCTCGGCCACTGGGGCACGACCCCCGGGCTCAACCTCGTCTACGCCCACCTGAACCGGCTGATCCGTGATCGCGACGTCGAGGCGATCTTCCTGGCCGGGCCCGGCCACGGCGGGCCCGCCGCGGTCGCGAACGCCTGGCTCGAGGGCACCTACTCCGAGGTCTACCCCGAGGTCTCCTACGACCGCGAGGGGATGCAGCGGCTGTTCCGCCGGTTCTCCTTCCCCGGCGGCATCCCCAGCCACGTCGCGCCGGAGACCCCCGGCTCGATCCACGAGGGCGGCGAGCTCGGCTACGTCCTCTCCCACGCGTACGGCGCCGCGCTGGACAACCCCGACCTGCTGGTCGCCGCGGTGGTCGGCGACGGCGAGTTCGAGACCGGCCCGCTCGCGACGAGCTGGCACGCGAACAAGTTCGTCGACCCCACGACCGACGGCGCGGTGCTGCCGATCCTGCACCTCAACGGCTACAAGATCGCCAACCCGACGGTGCCGGCGCGGATCCCGCGCGAGGAGCTGCTCAGCCTGCTGCGCGGCTACGGCCACGAGGTCATCGCCGTGGAGGGCGACGACCCGCGCGACGTGCACCGCCAGCTCGCCGACGCGATGGACCGGGCCCACGACCGGATCCGCGAGATCCAGACCGTGGCGCGCGCCGCCGGCACCTACGAGTGGCAGCCCTGGCCGATGATCCTGCTGGTCACGCCCAAGGGCTGGACAGGTCCGCGCGAGGTCGACGGGCTCCAGGTCGAGGGCACCTGGCGGGCCCACCAGGTGCCGCTCGCCGGCACCCGTGAGAACGACGAGCACCGGGCGCAGCTGCAGGAGTGGATGGCGTCGTACGACCCGGGGCGGCTGTTCGACGAGGCGGGCACGCCGGTCGAGGCGCTGCGCGAGATGGCGCCGGACGGCAACCGGCGGATGAGCGCGAACCCGCACGCCAACGGCGGGCTGCTGCGGGTGCCGCTGCGGCTGCCGGACTTCCGCAGCCACGCGGTCGAGGTGAGCCGTCCGGGCGGGTCGATCCACGAGGCGACGCGGGTGTTCGGGCAGTACCTCGTCGACGTCGTGCGCGACAACCCGGACAGCTTCCGCATCTTCGGCCCCGACGAGACCGCGTCCAACCGGCTCGACGCGGTCTACGAGGTCACCAGCAAGGTCTTCGCCGGCGAGATCCGCGACGTCGACGAGCACCTCGCCCGGTCGGGCCGCGTCATGGAGATGCTGTCCGAGCACACCTGCCAGGGCTGGACCGAGGGCTACCTGCTGACCGGCCGCCACGCGGTCTTCAGCTGCTACGAGGCCTTCATCCACATCGTCGACTCGATGCTCAACCAGCACGCCAAGTGGCTGAAGTCGACCGGCGAGATCGGCTGGCGTGCGCCGATCTCCAGCCTCAACTACCTGCTGACCAGCCACGTGTGGCGCCAGGACCACAACGGCTTCAGTCACCAGGACCCCGGCTTCATCGACCACGTCGTCAACAAGAAGGCCTCGGTCGTCCGGGTCTACCTGCCGCCGGACACGAACACCCTCCTCTCGGTGATGCAGCACTGCCTGGAGTCGAGGCAGTACGTCAACGTCGTGGTGTCCGGCAAGCAGCCGAGCTTCGACTGGCTGACCGGCGACGAGGCGGACGTCCACTGCGCCCGCGGCATCGGCATCTGGGACTGGGCGTCCAACGACGACGGCGATCCCGACGTCGTGATCGCGGCCGCCGGCGACGTACCGACCCTCGAGGCGCTGGCCGCCGTCTCGCTCCTGCGCGAGCACCTGCCCGACCTCAAGGTGCGCTTCGTCAACGTGGTCGACCTGATGCGGCTCCAGGACGAGACCGAGCACCCGCACGGCCTGACCGACCGCGAGTTCGACGGGATCTTCACCAAGGACAGGCCGGTGGTGTTCGCCTACCACGGCTACCCGTGGCTGATCCACCGCCTGGTCTACCGCCGCACCGGCAACGACAACTTCCACGTGCGCGGATACAAGGAGGAGGGCACGACCACCACGCCCTTCGACATGGTGATGATGAACGACCTCGACCGCTACCACCTGGTCATGGACGTCATCGACCGCGTGCCGTCGCTCGGCTCGGCCGCCGCGGCCTGTCGCCAGGAGATGGTCGACACCCGTCGCCGCGCCCGGCAGTGGACCCGCGAGCACGGCGAGGACCTGCCCGAGGTGAGGGACTGGTCGTGGGCCGACCAGAACAGCCCCGGCGAGGGTCGCTCGCCGTCCGTCGACGCCGCCGCGCAGACCTCCGCGGACTTCTAGTCCGGGGTCGGTGTGGCCGATCGGCTCTAGCCGGAATCCGCCCGGCACCAGGTGCCGGGCGGATTCCGCCTCGAGGCATCTCGAGCCGCTGGTCGACCACCGGATGTCCTCGTTGGTCGAGTAGACCGAGCGAGGCGTATCGAGACCAGCTGCGTGGTCGGCGCCCGTCAGCCCACCAGGTCCGCGGTCTGGCGGGCGATCTCCCACTCCTCGTTCGTCGCTACGACGAGCACCAGGCAGTCGGCGTCGTCCGGCGAGATCCGCCAGGGACCGGTGCCGTCGCCGACCGACGCGTTGAGGACCGGATCGACCTCGATGCCGGCCCAGGCGAGGTCGGCGAGGACGGCCGAGCGGAGGTCCGCACGGTGCTCGCCGACGCCGGCGGTGAAGGTCAGGACGTCCAGCCCGCCCAGCACCGCGACGTAGGCGCCGACGTACTTGCGGAGGCGGTGCACATAGACGGCGAAGGCCCGGCGTGCATCGTGGTCACCGGCGTGCAGTCGCTCCTCGAGGTCGCGGAAGTCGCGCGTACCCGACAGCCCGAGCACCCCGGAGTCGTGGTTGAGCAGGTGGTCGACCTCGTCGACGCTGCGACCGCTGCGCAGCAGCCGGAGCACCAGGCCGGGGTCGACGTCGCCCGAGCGCGTTCCCATCACCAGCCCCTCCATGGGGGTCAGGCCCATCGAGGTCTCCACTGGCCGCCCGTCGCGGATCGCGCTGGCGGAGGCGCCGCCGCCCAGGTGCAGCACGATCTGCCGGGCCGCGTCGTTGCCGAGCCGCTGCGCGGTCGCAGCGGCGGTGCGGGAGACGTAGGCGTGGGAGGTGCCGTGGGCGCCGTACCGACGCAGGCCGAGCTCGTGGGCGACCTCGCGCGGCACGGCGTACGTCGCGGCCGCGGGCGGCAGGTCGGCGAAGAAGGCGGTGTCGAAGACGGCGACGTGCGGCAGCGACGGGTACGCCGACCGCGCGGCTCGGATGCCCGCGACCGCCGGCGGGTTGTGCAGGGGCGCGAGGTCCGAGAGCCCCTCGATCGTCGCGATCGCGTCGTCGTCGAGCACGACGGGGGCCGAGTAGACCGACCCGCCGTGCACCACCCGGTGCCCGACCGCGAGCAGGTCGCCGGCGGACAGCCCCGCGTCTGTCAGCCGCCGCGCGACCTCGCCGAACGCGGCGTCGTACCCGTCGCCGACGTCCTCGACCACGTCGGTCACGTCCGCGCCCCCGCTGGCCGGGTCGACCACCTGGAACTTCACCGTCGTCGACCCGACGTTCAGGACGAGCACGCGCGTCGCTGCCATGCCGCCACGCTAGCGCCGTACATCGGCGATCATCGAGCGGTTGCCGCACCCGGAGCACGCACTCCGCGCACGGCGACCGCCCGAGCATCTCCGACGCATGACGCTAGCGCTCGACGGGGGAGCGGTGGATAGCCTGCAGGCATGACCTCCGTGCTCTCGACCGACGAACTCCGCAGCCGCATCGCCGAGGCCCTCCCGGGCCTGCGCCGCGACCTGGAGGAACTGGTCCGGATCCAGTCGGTCAGTGCCGACCCGGAGCGCCTCGACCAGGTGGAGCGCAGCGCGGAGGCGACGCTGGCGCTGTTCCGCGCGGAGGGATTCGACGCCGAGATCGTGCGGGCTCACGCGGGCGGCCCGCCGGCGGTCGTGGGGGAGAAGAAGGGCCCGGAGGGCGCGCCGGTCGTGCTGCTCTACGCCCACCACGACGTGCAGCCCGAGAACGACCCCGCCGACTGGGACAGCCCGCCCTTCGAGCCGACGGAGCGTGACGGCCGGCTCTACGGTCGCGGCGCCGCCGACGACAAGGCCGGCATCGTCACCCACCTGGCCGCGGCCCGTGCCCTCGGCGAGGACCTGCCGGTGACCCTGCGCCTGTTCATCGAGGGCGAGGAGGAGGTCGCCTCGGCGACGCTTCCCGAGCTGCTGCAGAAGCACCGCGAGCGGCTCGAGGCCGACGTGATCGTCATCGCCGACTCCGGCAACTGGGACATCGGCGTGCCCGCGCTGACCACCAGCCTGCGCGGCCTGATCCGGGTCGACGTCGAGGTCCGCACCCTGACCCACGCGGTCCACTCCGGCATGTGGGGCGGCCTGGCGCCGGACGCGATCATGGCCATCACCCGACTCCTCAGCACCTTGTGGGACGAGCAGGGTGACCCGGCGATCAAGGGCCTCGTGAGCGGGCCCGCCGCCGACGTCGACTACCCCGAGGACCGCCTCCGTGCCGAGTCCGGCGCCATCCCGGGCCTGGACTGGATCGGCACCGGCTCCGCCGTCGAGCGGCTATGGACCAAGCCCTCGGTGACCGTCACCGGTCTCGACGCCCCCAAGGTCGCCGGCGCCTCCAACACCCTCGTCCCCGTCTCCCGGGCCCGCATCACGGTGCGCACCGCCCCCGGCGACACCAGCGACAACGCCGTACGACGCCTGCAGGACCACCTGGCCGAGCACACGCCGTGGGGCGCCCAGGTCACCACCACGGTCGTCGACACCGGCGAGCCGATCGCGATCCCCGCCGACGGTCCGGCGTACGACGCCGCACGGCGGGCCTTCGAGGACGCCTGGGACGGCACCCGGCCGATCGACATGGGCGTCGGCGGGTCCATCCCGTTCATCGCGGAGTTCCTCGAGACCTTCCCGAAGGCGTCGGTGCTCGTCACCGGCGTCGAGGACCCCGACACCCGCGCCCACGGCGCCAACGAGGGCCTCCACCTCGCGGAGTGGGAGCGGGTGCTCCTCGCCGAGACGCTCCTCCTGCGCAACCTCCACCCGGGCAGCTAGCACGCGGGGAGCCGCTGTCCTCGCCGACCACGATCACGACAAGTTCGCCGGTGCAGGGCCCCGAGAAGAGGCTGATCCGCGCGAACTTGTCGTCCTGGTGGCCACGGGGAATGAGGTCATCAGCCGTGCCGCCGATAGACTCGCAGCCGTGTGCGGAGTGTTCGGGGTGTGGGCACCCGGTGAGGACGTCGCCAAGCTGACCTACTTCGGTCTGTACGCCTTGCAGCACCGCGGCCAGGAGTCGGCCGGCATCTCGGTCAGCAACGGCCGCCAGATCCTGGTGTTCAAGGACATGGGCCTGGTCTCGCAGGTGTTCGACGAGAACACCCTCGAGGCGATCGACGGCCACATCGCGGTCGGCCACTGCCGCTACTCCACGACCGGCGCCAGCACCTGGACCAACGCCCAGCCGACGTTCCGCCCGACCGCCGACGGCTCGATCGCGCTCGGCCACAACGGCAACCTCACCAACACCGCCGATCTCGTCGACATGGTCGCCGCCCTCCCGAGCGAGGAGGGCGAGCTCGACATCCACTCGGTGAACCTCGAGGCGTCCACCAACGACACCAGCCTCGTCACGGCCCTGCTGGCCCACCACCCCGACGAGTCGCTCGAGGACCGCGCGCTCGAGGTGCTGCCGCAGGTCAAGGGCGCGTTCTGCTTCGTCTTCATGAACGAGGGCACCCTGTACGCCGCCCGCGACCCCGAGGGCATCCGCCCGCTGGTCCTCGGCCGCCTCGAGAGGGGCTGGGTCGTCGCCAGCGAGGGTGCGGCCCTTGCGACGGTCGGTGCGTCCGTCGTACGGGAGGTCGAGCCGGGCGAGCTCATCGTCATCGACGAGGGCGGCCTGCGCTCCCACAAGTTCGCCGAGCCGCAGCGCAAGGGCTGCGTGTTCGAGTACGTCTACCTCGCCCGCCCCGACGCCGTGATCGCCGGTCGCAGCGTCCACGAGGCGCGCGTCGAGATGGGCCGCGTCCTCGCGCGCGAGTTCCCGATCGAGGCCGACGTCGTCATCCCGGTGCCGGAGTCGGGCATCCCGGCCGCGACGGGCTACGCCCTGGAGAGCGGCGTCCCCTACGCCCAGGGCTTCGTCAAGAACGCCTACGTCGGGCGCACGTTCATCCAGCCCAGCCAGACCCTGCGCCAGCTCGGCATCCGGCTGAAGCTGAACGCGCTCGAGCACGTCATCCGGGGCAAGCGCGTCGTCGTCGTCGACGACTCGATCGTGCGCGGCAACACCCAGCGTGCGCAGGTGCGGATGCTCCGCGAGGCCGGTGCCGCCGAGGTGCACGTGCGGATCTCCAGCCCGCCGGTCAAGTGGCCCTGCTTCTACGGCATCGACTTCGCCACCCGCGCCGAGCTGATCGCCAACGGGCTCGACGCCGAGGAGATCGCGGCCAGCGTCGGCGCCGACAGCCTCGGCTACATCTCCCTCGACGGGATGGTCGAGGCGACCGGTCAGCCCAAGTCGTCGCTGTGCACGGCCTGCTTCACCGGCGACTACCCGATCCCGCTGCCGGACGAGTCCCTGCTGGGCAAGCACCTGCTCGAGGCGAGCCTCGCGCCGCTGGCCCACGGCGAGTCGCTCCCCGTCTTCAACAACCCCTGATTCCCGAGGAGTCCCGTGGCTGACAACGCCTACGCCGAGGCCGGTGTCGACATCGAGGCCGCCGACCGTGCCGTCGACCTGATGAAGGAGTGGGTCGAGAAGGCCCGCCGGCCCGAGATGATGGGTGGCCTGGGCGGGTTCGCCGGGCTCTTCGACGCGTCCGCGCTGACGTCGTACAGGCGGCCGCTGCTGGCGACCTCGACCGACGGCGTCGGCACCAAGGTCGCGGTCGCGCAGATGATGGACAAGCACGACACCATCGGCTTCGACCTGGTCGGCATGGTCGTCGACGACCTGGTCGTCTGCGGTGCCGAGCCGCTGTTCATGACCGACTACATCGCCACGGGCAAGGTCGTCCCCGAGCGCATCGCCGCGATCGTCAAGGGCATCGCGGAGGCCTGCGTCGAGGCGGGCTGCGCGCTCGTCGGCGGCGAGACCGCCGAGCACCCCGGGCTCCTCGCCCCCGACGAGTACGACGTCGCGGGCGCCACCACCGGCGTCGTCGAGGCCGACGATCTGCTCGGTGCCGACCGCGTCCGCGCCGGCGACGTCGCGATCGCGATGGCGGCCAGCGGCCTGCACTCCAACGGCTACTCGCTGGTCCGCCACGTCTTCTTCACCCACGCCGGCTGGTCGGTCGAGCGGACCGTGGACGAGCTCGGCCGCACCCTCGGCGAGGAGCTGCTGGTCCCGACCCGCATCTACGCCAAGCCGTGCCTCGCGATCGCGCGCGAGACCGAGACCCACGCCATGGCCCATGTCACCGGCGGTGGCCTGGCCAACAACCTCGCGCGGGTCATGCCCGAGGGGCTGAAGGCCACCCTCGACCGCAGCACCTGGACGCCCGCGCCGATCTTCGACGTCGTCCGCAAGGTCGGCGGCGTCGCCCAGCCCGACCTCGAGGCCACGCTCAACTGCGGCGTGGGCATGGTCGCGCTCACCGCGCCCGACTCCGTCGACGCCGCGATCGCCCGCCTCGGCGAGCTCGGCATCGACGCCTGGGTGGCCGGCGAGGTGGCCGCGGACGACGCGGGCGGCGTCGAGCTGGTGGGCCAGCACCCGGGCTGGTGAGGCTCGCGCCACGTGGCCCCCTTCGATACTCGGCCCTGACGTGCGGGAACAGCCACCGAACAGGTAACGTTGCCTCCACGAGACTCTGATGAGCAGTCCGGGGCCCTGAGGGCACCCGGCCAAGTGCGAGGGGGCTGGACCTTATGGGCCGCGGCCGAGCGAAAGCCAAGCAGACGAAGGTCGCACGCGACCTGAAGTACCGGACTCACGACACTGATCTCAGTGCGCTGGCCCGGGAGCTGCACGGAGAGTCGTCGGTGTCCGACGACAGCCAGGACGAAGAGACCTCCGACCCCTGGTCGGACTACGCCGATCCCCACCGGGACTGAGTCGACTCGGTCGCGTCCGCTGCTTCCCTGAGCCAGGGAGCGGCACCTAGCCACCGCACCGCCCCTCGCGGGCGAGGTGCCGAGTGGCTGTTCCGGCATTCCACGGCGCGGCGGCCGGGGATCGGGTTCACTGGGGATCGATGCGTGCGATGGAGGTGACCGACGTGCTCGAGACCGTGTGGTCGAAGACGACTGTGTACGAGCAGTCCCTGGCTGCTCTGATGACGTCGACGACCGACGAGCTCAAGGCCGCCAAGGACCGGCTCGCGACTCCTGCCGAGACCGAGCCGCTGCAGCAGCGGCTGGCGGCGCTGAAGGCGATGCGACCGCGCCTCTGACCGTGCACCGCACGGCGAGGGCGGGATCACACGGTCTTTGCCGGCGGATGGCTGCGCGCGGGCGGTGACGGTCGCTACCGTCTGGGCAGGTCTCGGACACCGAGCGCATCTGGGGGGATGTCGTGCCTGCTGAGCTGACCTGCGATTGTGACGAGCGGTACCACGAGCTGGGGGTGCACGCCGTCGACTGGGCGGACCCGTCTGCCGCGCTGCCGCCCGCCGCCGACCCGATCGGGCTCGACCCGCGCTGCCGGATGCGGCTGGTCGATCGCTGGCGCAGGGTCCCGGCCTGAGTCGGCCCTCAGCCTGGACGAGAACGCCCCCGCCGGAGTCCGGCGGGGGCGTTCTGGCTTGTGGGCAGGGGCGGGGTCGAACCGCCGACCTATCACTTTTCAGGCGATCGCTCGTACCAACTGAGCTACCTGCCCAAGCAGGGCGCAACATTACCGGACGCCGTGGGCCGGGCCGAATCGGTATCGGCCGTCGTCCTCGCCGATGGGCGGACCCCGCGCCGCTCCCACTATGCTTGCCGGGCCGTCGCGGGCGTTGTCCCGCGCGGCGGGCCCCCGTCGTCTAGCGGCCCAGGACCCCGCCCTTTCACGGCGGTAGCGCCGGTTCGAATCCGGTCGGGGGTACGGATTGGGAGTGCGCACGCCGCATGAGTTAGAGTTCCCATCGCTTCGCCCGCAAGGGTGGAGACAGCCTGGCCCCGTAGCGCAGTTGGTTAGCGCGCCGCCCTGTCACGGCGGAGGCCGCGGGTTCGAGTCCCGTCGGGGTCGCCGACACGAGGCCCACTCCCCAGGAGTGGGCCTCGTCGCTTCTCTACAGGCTCCCGCCCAGCCACCAGCCGAGGCTGACGGCCAGCAGGCCGACGGCCACCGAGAGCACGACGTACGTCGCGGCGACGGGCGCCTTCCGCTCCTCCAGGAGCCGCACCGTCTCGAAGCTGTACGTCGAGTAGGTCGTCAGCGCGCCGCAGAAGCCGGTGCCGATCAGGGTGGTCACCCAGGCTGCGGGGGAGGCGCCGGCGACGAGGCCGAGGACGAACGAGCCCGCCATGTTGATCACGTAGGTGCCCCATGGGAACGGCGCGCGATGACGCGACTGCACGAGCACGTCGGCGAGGTAGCGGACGGGGGCGCCGACGGCACCCCCGACGATGACCAGGAGGACCGTCATGCCGGTGCCTCCTCGGCGCGCTCCGCGTCGGGATCCGGCGCCCGGTCGAGCACCCAGCGGCAGCAGGTCAGGCCCATCCACACCGCGACGACGCAGGTGATCAGAGTGGTGGCGTCGTACAGGCCGGCGAGGGGCACCCGGCCGGCGACCAGCAGCTTGTGCACGTCGAGCGTGTACGTCGAGAAGGTGGTGAAGCCGCCGAGGACCCCGACGCCCAGGAACGGGCGGACGTAGCGCGTCGTGGCCCACCGGTCGACCATCAGCGCCATCAGC
>WQZX01000032.1 GCA_009780515.1 Nocardioidaceae bacterium
AAGGGCATGCGTGACTGAGGCGGAGGAGGTCCGCCGCTTCTGGGGCGACCTCGGCCTGCCGGGCCTGCTCGACCTGCACGTCCACTTCCTGCCGCCCCCCATCGAGCGCGCGGTGTGGCGGGAGTTCGACAACGGCGGTGAGCTGATCGGCCGCGACTGGCCGATCCTCTACCGTCAGGCCGCCTAGGAGCGGGTCGAGCTGCTGCGCTCCTTCGGCGTACGCCGCTTCCCGACGCTGCCCTACGCCCACAAGCCCGGTGCCGCGGAGTTCCTCAACGCCTGGTCGCGCGAGTTCGCCGCCGGTGTGCCCGAGGCGCTGTGGACGGCGACCTTCTTCCCCGAGCCCGAGGCGGCGTCGTACGTCGCCCGCCTGGTCGCCGACGGCGTCCGGGTGTTCAAGGTGCACTCGCAGGTCGGCGCCTTCCACGTCGACGACCCGCTGCTGGGCGAGGTGTGGGCGACGATCGCCGACGCGGGCCTCCCGGTGGTGGCGCACGTGGGCTCGGGCCCGGTCGGCACGGCCTACACCGGCCCCGAGGCGACCGCTCGGCTGCTCCGCCGCCATCCCGGCCTGCAGCTGGTGATCGCCCACCTCGGCGCGCCGGAGTCGGCGGAGTTCATCGAGCTCGCGGAGACCTACGACCACGTCCACCTCGACACCTCGATGGCGCTGGCGCCGTTCTTCACCGGTGGCGACCCCCTGTCCGCGGACATGGTGGCCCGTCTGGGTCGGCTCCAGGAGCGCGTCGTCTACGGCTCGGACTTCCCGACCCTGCCGTTCCGCTACGCCGACCAGCTCGGCTGGCTCGCCGACCTCGGCCTGGGCGAGGACTGGCTGCGCGACGTCTGCTGGAACAACGCCCGGCGCCTCCTGGGAATCTGAGGTGCGGCTCGGTGGTTGACCCCCGTAGGATGGTCGTTCCGGCGTACGCCGGAGCATTGAAAATTCCAAAGGGGCTGATCGGTTTCGACTTGGGACGTTAGTTCCAGGGGAAGCGGGTCGAGAAGCCAGCGTCATCTCGTAAACGATCGCTGGAAACCAATAACTGCCAACGCTAAGCGCAGTTCCTTCGCTCTCGCCGCCTGAGCGGTGATCGAAGCGTCAGTCAGGGCATCCGTCTCCGTCCCTGAACCTGGCGTCGCCTAGGAGACTCACCTCGTCGCTGCGTCAGCGAACGACGAGGGACATCTAGCTGACTGAGCCCGTCGGGGATGTGTCCGCGCAAGCCCCGGGGCCGAGAAAAGCGACAGCACGGACTGCACCCGGAGAAGACCTGGTTCGACGCTCGAGGACGCGGGTTCGATTCCCGCCAGCTCCACTGGCACGACAAGGCGGAGTCCGCCCGGCACCAGGTGCCGGGCGGACTCCGCCTTGTGTCGTGCAGGCTGGCTACGGCCGGACGGTCAGCGTCTGGGCGGTGGTCGCGAAGGGGCCTGACTCGTCGTGCGTGACGCTGCTGGTGATCCCGAGGCCGGTCGGGCCGAAGGACACGGTGGTGTCGAGGCCCAGCCAGCCGTCGACCGGCTCGCGCAGGAAGTGGGCGGTCAGGTCGATGTTCGGGAACGCCACCCGCTTCGGGTCCGCCCGCGTGGCGATGCCGTTGGTGAGGTCGAGCAGGCCGGCCACGGCGGCGAACCTGCTGACCGGCTCGTCCGCCACGAGGTCGTGCGGGGTGCGGGCCCAGGTGATCGAGCGTCCCTCGGCGAGCAGGGTCCGACGTACCTCCAGGGAGGCGATGAAGCCGCCCGGCCACAGCGTCGTCATGTCCCAGGCCGGCGTCCGGTCCGGTCCCGGAACGGGCGGCAGGCCCGAGCCGGCGAGCGCGGAGGTGTCGTTGGGCGCGATCAGCCAGAACCTCGCGGTCACCACCGACCGGCCGCCGTGCCGCGCCTCCGCCCGCACCAGCTCGATGGTCCGGCCGGGCCGTACGACGTCGACGGAGATCTCCATCTCGTCCAGCGGCACCGCCCCGAGGATGTCGTACGACGCCCGGCTGACCAGCAGCCCGTCGGAGCGCCGCTCGTCGCGGTCGAGCTCGACGGCGTGCGCGAGCAGGCCGAGGGCCGGAGCGATGTGCTGCTCCCGGAGGTTCCAGGCGCCGCCGACGTGCTCGGTCGGCACGAAGGTGCTCCCGCCGGTCCGCTTCCAGTACGCCATCGCGACTCCTCCCGCTCCACGCCGATCCTCGCAGCCGACCCGGGCCGGTCGGGCGACGGGGGAGCGGGTGCGGATAATCGGTATCGTGGATACCTGGAACGCGGTCGCGGTCGCCGCGACCTTCGTCTGGCTCGGGATGGTGCTGGCGATCTCGTTCCTCGAGGCGCCGCTGAAGTTCGGCGCACCCGGCGTGACGGTCCCGATCGGTCTCGGCATCGGCCGACGGGTCTTCCGCGCCCTCAACGCCGTCGAGCTGGTCCTCGCCGTCGCGGTCGTCGCCTGCCTGGCCCTCGGCACGCCCGAGCGCCGCGCGGCCGTCGCGGTCGCCGTCGCGGTCGTCGTGCTCGCCGCCCAGCTGGCGCTCGTCCGGCCCGCCCTCGCGCGTCGCTCCGACGCCGTGCTCGCCGGTGTCGCGACCGAGGACGCGCCCCGCTCCCGCGCGCACCTCTGGTACGTCGGCGCCGAGCTGGTGAAAGTCGTCTCACTCCTCCTCGGGGGAGCGTTCCTGCTGGCCTGATCCGGTTGGCGCCGAGGCGGCCGGATCGCCTAGCGTGCCGCGCGTGCGAAGGCTTCGGGGGTCGGTGGTCTGGCCGGCGCTGCTGGCCCTGGTGCTGGCGGCCTGGGCCCTCGCGTCCCTGCTCTCGAGCCCCGGCTCCACCTCGTCGGTGTCGCGCCGCTCGGCGGCCGAGCGCGTGCTGGCCTCGATGACCCTGCCGCAGCGGGTGGGCCAGCTGTTCATGGTCGGTACGCCGTCGGGCAGCCCGTCGCCGGCGACGCGGGCCGCGATCCGGCGGTTCCACGTGGGCAACGTCGTCCTGATGGACACGACGACCGGCGGTCGTCGTACGGTCCGCCGGACGGTGGTCGCGATGCGCCGCGAGGTCGGTGCGGCGTCGACGCACCGGGTCCGGCCGCTCGTCGCCGTCGACCAGGAGGGCGGCAACGTCCAGCACCTGCGCGGCCCCGGCTTCTCCACCATGCCGACCGCGCTGACGCAGGGCGCCTGGCCGGTCCGCCGCCTGCAGAGGTCGGCGGCGGCCTGGGGGCGCGAGCTCCACGCCGCCGGGGTGAACGTCGACCTCGCACCCGTCTCCGACACCGTGCCCGCGAGCGTGGGCGGTGCCAACGAGCCGATCGGGCACTGGCAGCGCGAGCTCGGGTACGCCGTGCCGCGCGTCTCGTCGCACGCGACCGCCGTCGTCCGCGGCATGCGGGAGGCCGGGGTCGCGACGAGTGCCAAGCACTTCCCGGGCCTCGGCCGGGTGCGGGGAAACACCGACTTCTCCAGCTCGGTCGTCGACGGCACCACCCGCCGCGACGACGCCTACCTGAGGCCGTTCCGAGCCACGGTCGACGCCGGCGTACCGATGGTGATGATGTCGACCGCCTGGTACTCGCGGATCGACCGCCACAACCCCGCCTGCTTCAGCGCGAAGGTGATCCGCGGGATGCTGCGCCACGACCTCGGCTTCGACGGCGTCGTGGTCAGCGACAGCCTGGACACCCCGGCCGTCGCCCGTTGGTCACCGGCGCAGCGGGCGTTGAAGTTCCTGCGTGCGGGCGGCGACGTGATCCTGGTGTCGACCGCGGACCCCGTCCCGGCGATGTACCACGCGGTGCTCGCCGGGGCGCGGTCCGACCCGGCGCTCCGGTCACTCGTCGACCGCTCCGCGCTGCGGGTCCTGCGGGTCAAGCAGGCCGAGGGCCTGCTCTGAGCCCGGGCGGGTCAGTGCGACTGGCCCCAGATGAAGCCGAAGACGCCCGCGGCCACGCCGATGATGATGATCAGCCAGAGCGAGATCATCGCGAGCGTGTGCATCAGGTGCTGGTAGTGGTTGTCGGAGAACCCGGCGAACTGCTCACCGTTGGCGTCGGACATGATGCTCCTCGATCGTCGTACGTGCGGGTAAACCGTACCGTGATCTCATGCCCGACTGCGCGTTCTGCTCGATCGTGGCCGGCGACCAGGCCGCCGAGATGGTGCTCGACGAGCCGGATCTCGTCGCGTTCCTCGACCGCCGGCCGGTCTTCAAGGGGCACGTCCTGCTGGTGCCGCGCCGCCACGTCGTGACCCTGCCGGACCTGCCCGACGAGCTGCGCGCCCCGTTCCTCGCCGCCGCGCAGCGCCTCGCCGCCGCCGTGGTGGACGCCCTCGGCGCCCAGGGCAGCTTCGTGGCGATCAACAACACCGTCAGCCAGTCGGTGCCCCACCTGCACCTCCACGTCGTCCCGCGCACCAAGGGCGACGGCCTCCGCGGGTTCTTCTGGCCCCGTCACAGGTACGCCGACGGCGAGGCCGCCGAGTACGCCGCGCGTCTCCGGGCCGCCCTCACCCCGTAGGCTCGCAGCGTTCGCTCAGGACTCGAGCACGAAGATCAGAGGAGTGGGAAGCATGGGTCGTTTCGACCAGAAGGTCGCCGTCATCACCGGCGCCGCGCGGGGCATCGGCTTCGGCACGGCGCAGCGATTCGCCGAGGAGGGCGCATCGGTCGCGATCGTCGACCTCGACGAGGGCGCTGCCGCGGAGGCCGCCGCCAAGCTGTCCCTGGTCGACGGCGCCAAGGCGATCGGCATCGGCGCGAACGTGTCCGACGGTCCGTCGGTCGAGGCCGCGATCGACCGGGTGGTGGCCGAGCTCGGCGGCATCCACATCCTGGTCAACAACGCGGGCATCACCCGCGACAACCTGCTCTTCAAGATGACCGAGGACGACTGGGACCTCGTCATGGGCGTGCACCTCAAGGGTGCGTTCCTGATGAGCAAGGCCGCTCAGAAGCACTTCGTGGAGCAGAAGTACGGCAAGATCGTGAACCTCTCATCGATCTCCGCCTACGGCAACCGCGGTCAGGCCAACTACTCGGCCGCGAAGATGGGCGTCCAGGGCTTCACCCGCACCCTCGGCATCGAGCTCGGTCCCTTCGGCATCAACGTCAACGCGATCGCGCCCGGCTTCATCCGCACCGAGATGACCGAGGCCACCGCCGACCGCCTGAAGATGGACCACGACGAGTTCTTCAAGCTCAACGCGGACGCCAACCCGGTCAAGCGGATCGGCTACCCCGAGGACATCGCCGCCGCGATCGCGTTCCTGTGCAGCGACGAGGCGTCGTACATCACCGGCCAGACCATCAACGTGGACGGTGGCGTGACGCTGGGCTGACCCAGGTACCTTCGTTTCGCCCGACACGCCCGCGCTGCTGCGCGGGCGTCGTCTTTGCAAAGCCCACACTGGATCGTCGACTTCCCTCGGCCGTCCAAGATCGATCGGAGCATCCGTGCACATCCGCACCCGCTACGCCCTCCCCGCCGCGGCAGCCGCGCTCAGCCTGCTGGTCACCGCCTGCGGCTCGAAGAGTGCCGACACCGCGACCAGCAGCCCCGGCAGCCCGTCCGCCTCCGCCGCGGCGCCGAGCACCAACCCGCTCACCGGCCTCACGATGGCCGACGCGGAGCAGCCGCACCCGGTCTACCTCGTGAAGGTCCCGGACACCCCGCCGTCGACCTGGGGCGGCGGCGCCGCCGGCCAGGTCGGCCTCGGCAAGGCCGATCTGATCACCGAGGAGCTCGTCGAGGGCGGCCTGTGCCGCCTGGCGGCGCTCTACTACGACAAGCTGCCCAAGGAGGTCGGCCCGGTCCGCTCCGCGCGCCTGACCGACGTCGGCGTGGCCAAGCCGCTGAACGCCACCATCGTCACCTCCGGCATGGCGCCGGTGACCTTCAACGGCATGAAGAAGGCCGGGGTGACGTTCCTGAACATGAACAACCCCAACATCGTGCGCGTCACCGACCTCGGCAACCAGCCGTACGACGTCGCGGCCAACCTCCGCCGGATCGGTGCCGAGGCCAAGAAGCCGGCCTCGCGACCCCACGACTACCTGCCCTTCGGCACCAAGGCCCTGGCCAAGGGCAAGCCCGCGAAGTCCGTCACCACGTCGGTCGGTCACGCCGCGTGCACCGACCGCTGGTCCTACACCGGTCAGCACTACGTGATGAGCAACAGCTTCATGGCCAAGGGTGACGACTTCACCCCGGACACGATCATCGCGGCGACGATCACGACCTCCAGCGCGCCGTACCGCGACCCGGCCGGCAACCCGGTCCCGGTCTCGCACTTCGTCGGCACCGGCAAGGCGCTGATCTTCCACGGCGGTCAGATGGTGAAGGCCACCTGGGTCAAGCCCAGCGAGGACTCGACGGTGAAGTTCAAGGACGCCGCCGGCAAGCCGCTGAAGATCCCGGCCGGCCGCACCTGGCTCGACCTCGTTCCCGGCAAGGGCACGTTCCCGGCCGGGTCGGTCTCCTGGGGCAAGTAGCCCCGGGCTCGGCTTCCCGAGGGGCCCGCGGAGGTCAGTCCTCCGTGGGCCCTTCGTCGTCCTCGGCCTCGTCGCCTCGCCGCGTGGTCACACCGAGCGGCAGCTCCACGCCCGCCTCGACCATCATCTGCACGCCGGTCAGCAGGAACCCGATCGCGGTCTGGACCCGCGACGCGGCGGCCTCGGGGTCGTCGGCCGTCGCGACCGACTCGCCGGCCGACGACATGGCGCCGAAGAAGATCCGCGCGAATGTCTGCAGCATCTCGTCGTCGAGGTCCCACGACCCCGCCTCGAGGGTGGCGCGCACGATGTCGACGACGTTCGCGAAGGTCGAGCGCTCCTCCTGCTCGCGGAAGCGCTCGTAGCCCAGGACCGACGGGCCGTCCTGGATGACGATCCGGCGGTAGCGGGCCTCCTGCACGACCACGAGGAACGCGCCCAGGCCGCTCTCGGCCTTGCGCCACGGGTCGCGCGCGCTGCGCAGCGCCTTCTGGATCTGCTTGGAGGCGTCGGCCTCGACGCGCTCGAAGACGGCCTCGAAGAGGTCCTGCTTGCCGGAGAAGTGGTGGTAGAGCGCGCCCTTGGTCACCCGCGCGGCCGACACGATCGCCTCGAGGCTGGTCGCGGCGTACCCGTGCTCGGTGAAGAGGGCCTCGGAGATCTCGATCAGCGCCCGCTTCGTCGACGCCGTGTACGACGCCCGCCGGGTCGCGCCGGCGACGACGTCGGGGACCTTCGGGACGCTGGGCTTGGGGACCTTGGGTACGAGCTTGGACACCGATCCCTTCGCCTTCGCCACCGAGTCAGCATAGGACGACCGCGTGTCGTGGATCACTCTCGCCCCTTCCGTGCTCGCTGCGCCGGCCGGCCTCCGCCTGGCCGGCGGGCTCTGCTGTGACGCCCGCCCGTGACGGTCGTCGCGTGGGCGGGATCACCGTCCCGGTGATGGTTCCGTACCGACGGTATGGCCCATACTCGAAGTACGTACCGACGGTATGCCAGATGCCAACAGTATCCGGACCAACCGGGCCCCGATACCGCATCCGTCCTGCCGCAGACGACAAGACAGGAGTGCTGACCATGACCTGGAAGGCGTTTCACAACCGGGGCGAGACCCTTCGCTCCGTCATCGCGACCGCGGCGGTCCGGAAGGACGGGATCCTCCCGATGGACCTCGACGGTGTGAGCGAGACGTTCCGCGACGAGCTCGACCTCCTCTCGGCGCTGCAGCTGAAGTGGCACACCCGCCTCTCCGGCAACATCGAGCGCCAGATGCTCAGCCAGCCGATGGACCTCGAGCAGCGCGTCGTGCTCGGCTGGCGGCAGACCGCCGACGAGCTCGTCGGCGTACGCCTCATCCTCGACAACTACTGCGCGAACCCGATCGACGAGGCGATGGCCCACGCGGTCCGGATCGCGACCGCCAAGGAGCACCAGTACCTCGCCGTGATGGCGGGCCGCTCCGGTCTCGACGACGCGACCAGCACCCGCATCGGCGCCGACATCGAGGCCTGGGGCCGCGACCTGCACCGGGGCGTTGCCGGGGTCATCGTCCCGGCCGACGACGAGCAGCCCGAACCCCGCGGCAGCCTCATCGAGCGGCTCCGGGCGGTCCTCGCCGCCTGACCCGCGGCGTGCCCGTCCTGCGTCATGATGGGGCGGTGACCTTCGGCGTACCACCGGCTCCGGGCTTGCTCCTCGTGGCGAGCCCGGAGCTGTCGGACCCGAACTTCGCCGACACGGTCGTGCTGCTGCTCGACGCGGACGACGATGGCGCGCTCGGCGTGGTCCTCAACCGACCCAGCCGGGTGCCCGTCGAGCAGGTCCTCGATGCCTGGGGCGACGTCGTCGACGACCCCGAGGTGCTCTTCCAGGGTGGGCCGGTCGGCACCGACGGCGCGCTCGCGGTCGCCCTGGCCAGCGATCCCGACGGCGCCGCGGGCTTCCGTGCCGTGTCCGGGCCGCTCGGGATCCTCGACCTCGACACGCCCACCGCGCTCGTCGTCGGCACCGTCGAGCGGCTCCGCATCTTCGCCGGGTACGCCGGCTGGGGCGCCGGCCAGCTGGAGGGCGAGATCGCCCGCGGCGACTGGTACGTCGTGCCCGCGACGTACGACGACGTGTTCGCCGCCGACACGCTGGGGCTGTCCCGCCGGGTCCTTCGCCGACAGCCCGGGGAGCTCGCCATGCACGCGACGAGACCCGCCGATCCCGCGTTGAACTGACCGCGACGGGGCCAACTACACTCGAAGCCGTGACGACGATCGGCTTCGGCTCCACGGACACCGACACGCTCATCCGCGAGCGCACCGTCCCGACGGATGAGGGTGATCACGAGCGCTTCTCCCACTACGTGGAGAAGGACAAGCTGACCGAGGCGATGGTCATGGGCACTCCGGTCGTCGCGCTCTGCGGCAAGGTCTGGGTGCCGAGCCGGGCGCCGGAGAGGTTCCCGGTGTGCCCGGAGTGCAAGGACATCTGGGAGAACTTCTCCGAGGACGACGGCGACGACGGCAACCCGGGCTCGGGCGAGTGACGGGCGGGCCCGCCCCGACCGGTCCCGCCCCCCGAGCAGCCGCCAACCTCGGTCCCGCCTGGCCCGAGCGCGCCGCGTGGGGCACGGCCGGCTCGCTCCGCGCCTGGCAGCAGTCGGCCCTCGAGGACTACCTCGCGCGCAGCCCGCGCGACTTCCTGGCGGTCGCCACGCCGGGCGCCGGCAAGACCACCTTCGCGCTGACGGTCGCCGCAGAGCTGCTCGGCCGCCGGATCGTCGACCGGCTCATCATCGTCGCGCCGACCGAGCACCTGAAGACGCAGTGGGCGGCCGCGGCGGCCAAGGCCGGCATCCCGATCGACCCGACGTACTCCTCGGGCAGCGGCAAGATCTCCACCGACTACGTCGGCATCGCGGTCACGTACGCCGGCGTCGGGGTCAACCCGCTCGCGCTGCGGATCCGCACCGAGCGGTTCAAGACGCTGGTCGTCCTCGACGAGGTGCACCACGCAGGCGACTCGCTGAGCTGGGGCGAGGGGGTCCGTGAGGCGTTCGAGCCCGCTGCCCGCCGCCTCGCGCTGACCGGCACGCCGTTCCGGTCCGACATCAACCCGATCCCGTTCGTGGGCTACCAGCCGGGGGAGGACGGCGTACCGATGTCGGTCGCCGACTACACCTACGGCTACGCCGAGGCGCTGCGCGACCACGTGGTGCGCCCGGTGCTGTTCCTCGCCTACTCCGGCCAGATGTCGTGGCGCACGCGCGCCGGTGACGAGGTGGCCGCGTCGCTGGGCGAGCCGCTGACCAAGGACATGACCGCGCACGCCCTGCGGACCGCGCTCGACCCGAGCGGGTCGTGGATGCCGTCGGTGCTCGCCGCCGCCGACAAGCGGCTCTCCGAGGTACGCCGCCACGTGCCCGACGCCGGCGGCCTCGTCATCGCCTCCGACCAGGACTCGGCCCGCGCCTACGCCAAGCTGCTCAAGCAGGTCAGCGGCGAGTCGCCGACCGTGGTGCTGTCCGACGAGAAGGCCGCCTCGAAGAAGATCAGCGGGTTCAGCGACGGCGACGGCCGCTGGATGGTCGCGGTCCGGATGGTCTCGGAGGGCGTCGACGTACCTCGGCTCGCCGTGGGGGTCTGGGCCACGACCACCTCGACGCCGCTGTTCTTCGCCCAGGCCGTCGGCCGCTTCGTGCGCGCGCGTGCCCGCGGCGAGATCGCGTCGGTCTTCTTGCCGTCGGTGCCGAACCTGCTCACATTCGCGGCCGAGCTCGAGGTGCAGCGCGACCACGTCCTCGGCCGCCGCAAGGACGCGGATCCCGGCGACGTCTTCGGCGCCGAGGAGGACCTCATGGCCCGCGCCCAGGCGGGCGAGGCCGCCTCCGCGGACCTCGAGGCGCTGCCGTTCGAGGCGCTCGGCTCCGAGGCGCGCTTCGATCACGCCCTGTACGACGGTGCGCAGTTCGGTCACGAGGGCGAGGTCCACGTGGGGTCCGACGAGGAGATGGACTTCCTCGGCATCCCGGGCCTGCTGGACCCCGACCAGATGAAGCAGCTCCTGCGTCAGCGGCAGGACGACCGCCGGCGTACCCCCAAGGAGGCGGAGCAGGCCCGGCCGGCCGACTTGGTCGCCGAGGTGACGACCCACGAGCACCTCGCGCTGCTGCGCCGCGAGCTCAACGGCCTGGTCGGCTCCTGGAACCACCGCACCGGCCAGCCGCACGCGATCACCCACGCCGCGCTGCGCAAGGAGTGCGGCGGCCCGGCCGCCGCGGTCGCCAACGCCGAGCAGCTCCAGAAGCGGATCGACCGCATCCGCGAGTGGTCGGTGCGCCAGACGTCCTGACGCCCGCCGTACGGCGAGGCCCGGGCTCGTACCCGGGACCCGGAGCCGGCCCGCTGGGGGGCTGGGCCGGTTCCGGATCTCAGGTACGAGCCCGGGCCTGCTCGGCTGACGGGGATCAGTCGATGTCGGCGGCCTCCAGGACCTCGGCCTCCTCGGTCGAGCCGTGCGCCGGGGCGCCCGAGACGGGGATGAACCGACGGCAGGCCAGCAGCAGCGCGAGCGCGCAGAGCGTGACGCCGGCGCCGAGGTAGAACGGCGTGTGGAAGCTGTGCTCCGCCAGCTTGCCGGCGACGTACGCGCCGACCGCGCCGCCGAAGAATCGCACGAAGGAGTACGCCGCCGACGCGACCGGTCGTGGCACGGGAGCCGCGCCCATCACGAGCGTGGTGATCACGGTGTTGTTGATGCCGAGGCAGAGACCGGCGAGCACCACGCAGACCACCAGGATCGCCGGGTGGGCGGAGAAGACGGCCATGCCCGTGAGCAGGATCGCGAAGCCCAGCAGCGCGGTGACGATCGCGGCCACGGTGCCGATGCGGGCCTCGAGCCACGGCGCGCCCCAGATGGAGGTGAAGGCGAGCGCCAGGCCCCAGCCGAAGAAGACCCAGCCGACGCCGGCCGCCGACATCTTCATGGGGTAGGGCGCCACCGCCATGAGGGTGAAGAAGCCGAAGTTGTAGAGCAGCGAGACCAGTGAGACGACCAGCAGGCCCGGGTAGCGGAGCGCGCGGATCGGATCGGCGATCGAGGTGGTGTGCTCGGGCTTCGGGGTGGCCGGCAGCAGGAAGAACGTGGCCACCAGGCCGATGAACATCAGCACCGCGACGCCGAAGAACGGGCCGCGCCAGCTGATGTGCTGGCCGAGCTGGCCGCCGACGATCGGGCCGAGACCGATGCCGATGCCCAGCGCCGACTCGTAGAGCAGGACGGCCTGCTTCAGCGAGCCCGCGGACAGCGAGACGATCGTGGCCAGCGAGGTCGCGATGAACAGCGCGTTGCCCAGGCCCCAGAAGGCTCGGGCCGCGACGATGCCGCCGACGCTGTTCATGCAGCCGCCGAGGGCGGAGAAGACGACGATGATCGCCAGCCCGCTGAGCAGGGTCCACTTGACGCCGATCCGGCTCGACACGAAGCCGGTGATCAGCATCGCCACCGCCGTCACCACCAGGTAGGAGGTGAACAGCAGCGAGATCTGACCGGTCGTCGCCCCCAGGCTGGCCCTGAGCGAGGCGAGGATCGGGTCCACCAGGCCGAGGCCCATGAACGAGATGACGCAGGCGAAGGCCACGGCCCAGACGGCACGTGGTTGCTGCAGCAGCGAGCCGGTCTGCTCGCTCTGCGGGGTGGTGACGGTCGAGCCGGTCACTGGATCACTCCTCGGGGTCGGTCGGTGCGGCGAGCACGTCGCGGAGGACGGCGACGGCGGTCGCCAGGTCCTCGGCGGAGTGCTCCGGGTGTCGGTCGATGCGGGACGCGATGAGCTCGCCGTTGGCGCGTCGTACACGGGCGAGCTCGGCGCGGCCCTCGTCGGTCAGGGCGATGAGCCCGATCCGCGCGTCGCTCGGGTGCGGCTGGCGGGCCACCCAGCCCTGGTCGCGCAGCTGGCGCACGATCCCGGTCATGGTCGGCTGCGAGCAGTTGTCGAGCTGGGCGAGCGCGGTCACGCCGAGCGGGCCGTGCTCGTCGATCATCGACAGCGCGCGGACGCCGGCGGTCTGCGCGTTCTCCTGGCGGATCAGGCGCACGACGCGGGCGGCGTACATCGCCAGGTCGCTGCTCAGGGTGGTGGTCACGGGGCTCATCGACGACGAATATACATAGGAAACCTATGTAATGCAAGATGTCCGTGGGAGACGCCAGACTGTGCGCATGCCGACGTACGTCGCTTTCCTGCGCGCCATCAACCTCGGGGCGACCCGCAAGTTCGCCAAGGCCGACATCGCCGCCGCGACCGAGGCGGCCGGGGGCGAGGGTGTCGAGACCTACATCAACACCGGCAACGTCCGGCTCGCGTCCTCGATGCGCTCATCCGACCGGGTCCGCGGCGCTCTCGAGAGGGCCTACGCCGAGCGGACCGGCTTCGAGGTGCCGACGATCGTGTTCCGGTCCGCCGAGCTCGTCGCCGTCGCCGACGACACCCTCGAGCTGGCCACGCCCGACCTCGAGCGTCACTACGTCTTCCTGCTGCAGGCCGAGCCGGAGCCGGCGGCGGTCGCGGCGCTCGAGTCACGCTCGGAGGGCGGCCGCCGGGTCGTCGTACGCAACCGGGCGGCGCACCTCCTGCTCGGTCCCGGCTACGAGCAGGGGAACGTCGACCCGTGGGGCGTCGAGAAGGGTCTCGGCGTGGTCGGCACCAACCGCAACGCCAACGTGGTCAGGACCGTGGCTGAGCGCTGGTGCCGCTGACCCCCTGTGGAACCATGGTGACGTGAGCACCGCCAGCCCCACCCACGCCGATCCCGGGGTGCTTCCCGACGTCACGCCGGACGAGGTGACGATGGCGGACACCCCGTGGGTGACGGTCGTGTGGAACGACCCGGTGAACCTGATGTCCTACGTCACCTTCGTCTTCACCTCCTACTTCGGCTACTCCAAGAAGAAGGCCGAGAAGCTCATGCTCGAGGTCCACGAGGACGGCCGCTCGTCGGTCAGCAGCGGCACCCGCGAGGCGATGGAGCGCGACGTCCAGGCGATGCACGAGTACGGCCTCTGGGCGACCCTGCAGAAGGCCGAGTGATGGCCGGCTTCGTCCGCGACCGGCGCAGCAAGCGGGTGATCGCGACCCTCTCCGCGCTCGAGGCCGACCTGCTGCGCTCGCTCGCCGCCCAGCTCGTCGAGCTGATCCACAACGAGCGGGCCGCGACCTCCACCGGCAGCGACCCGCTCGAGGATCTGCTCGACTTCTCCGGCCCGACCACCGAGCCGGAGGACCCTGTGCTGCAGCGGCTGTTCCCCTCGGCGTACCACGACGACGAGGAGGCGGCGGGGGAGTTCCGGCGCTACACCGAGGGCGGCCTGCGCGACTCGAAGTCCAAGGCGGCCGAGTCGATCATCGACGCCCTCGAGGAAGCGGGTCTCCCGCCCGATCCCAACGACCCCGACCTGGTGATCGACGTCGAGCTCGACGAGGGGGCCGCGCTGACCTGGATGCGCGCCATGGCCGACCTGAGGCTCGCCCTCGGCGTACGCCTCGAGGTGGAGGAGGACGACCAGGACTACTGGGACTCCCTTCCCGACGACGACCCGCGTGCTCAGGCTCATCACCTCTTCGAGTGGCTGGGCTACCTGCAGGAGACGTTGATCGACGCGGTTGCCGGTTGACCCCGGCACCGGGTTACTCTCGAAGTGCCCGTGACCGCGCACGCCACCAGGGGAGCCCCCGATGACCGCGATCGACAACCGTCCCGACACCACGGCGCGAGCCACCCTCGGGGGCGACACGCAGGGCTTCTGGGAGCGCTTCGCTCTCGCCCTGTTCATCGCGGTCCCGTTCCTGGCGATCCTGGCCGCGATCCCGATCGCGTGGGGTGGCTGGCTCGGGTGGAGCGACGTGCTCATCACCCTCGTGATGTACGGCGTGACGCTCCACGGCATCACCGTCGGCTACCACCGCCTCTTCACCCACAAGTCCTTCAAGCCCGCGCGGCCGGTCAAGATCGCGCTGGCGATCGCCGGGTCGATGTCGATCGAGGGGCCGGTCATCCGCTGGGTGGCCGACCACCGCAAGCACCACCGGTTCTCCGACCGCGACGGCGACCCCCACTCGCCGTGGCGCTTCGGCAAGAGCCTCGGTGCGTTGACCAAGGGCGTGATCTGGGCGCACATGGGCTGGCTCTTCGACGAGGAGCAGACGCCGATCGAGCGCTACGCACCCGACCTGGCCAAGGACCGCGACCTGGTGCGCATCTCCCGCCTGTTCTGGCTGTGGACGCTGGTCTCGCTGCTGCTCCCGCCGCTCCTCGGCTTCCTGCTCACCTGGTCGTGGCAGGGGGCGCTGACCGCGTTCTTCTGGGGCACCGTGGTGCGGATCGGCCTGATCCACCACGTCACCTGGTCGATCAACTCGATCTGCCACACCGCCGGCGAGCGTCCGTTCGCCTCGCGCGACTTCTCCGGCAACGTGTGGTGGCTGGCCATCCCGTCCGGCGGCGAGTCCTGGCACAACCTCCACCACGCCGACCCGACCAGCGCCCGCCACGGCGTCAAGCGCTTCCAGCTCGACTCCTCCGCCCGCATCATCTGGGTCATGGAGAAGCTCGGCTGGGTCCGCGACGTCCGCTGGCCCAGCGCCGAGCGGATCGCGATGAAGTCGAAGGACGCTCGCGCCGCAGCCTGAACGAGCCCCGAGTGACCGTCCGGGACGGTCAAGGAGCCCAGACCGCCGGCGGCCGCGGTCACTCGGTCACCCACGGGCGGACCAGGCGCTGCGTCGCGCCGCCGGAACCGGGGCACGGTCCGGTGCATGCTCGATCATTGGCAGCCGAAGGTCACCTCCGTCCCGCGTCTCACGTGGCCTGTCCCCGTCGATCCGTCCGGTCGGGCAGGGCCCACCAAGGCGCAGGCGGCGGGCCCGTTCTGGCGGCGGTCCTCGCCCCGGTTGTACGTCGACCTCCGCCTTCGAAGCGATGCCGTCGAGCAGCGGATCCTCGAGGCCGGTAGGCCGCTCGTCGCCGGCTACGTCACCGGCTGGGCCGCCCTGAGGTGGGCGGGTGCCGCCTTCTTCGACGGGCTGGCACCGGACGGGCGTACTGCTCACCCGGTCGTGCTCGCCGCCAACGGTGAGCGTCTGCGTGCCTGGCAGGGAGTGGAGGTCGTCCGTGATCGGGCGGATCCGGCCGAGGTCCAGCAGCGACGCGGGCTGCGGTGCGCGCGGCCGGAGCACGCGCTGTTCGACGAGCTGCGCCGCCGTACCCTTCCCGACGCCGTCGCGGCGATCGACATGGCCACGGCGGCAGAGCTGACCTCCAACAGGAGGTTCGCCTCCTACCTGGCCGGGCGCGCGGGTGCCCGGCGGCTGAACGACGCGCGGCGTGCGCTGGCCCTCGCCCGCGAGGGCTCAGCCTCGCCCCAGGAGACGCGGTTCCGGTTGATCTGGGAGCTGGCCGGCCGTTGGGACCGGCCGCTGCTCAACCGCCCGATCCGTGACCTGTCCGGGAGGTTCATCGCCAAGCCGGACCTGTTCGACCCGATCCGTGGGGTCGTGGGTGAGTACCAGGGCGCGGACCACCGGGGGAGGCGGCGTCACGCCGACGACGTACGCCGCGCGGATGCCCTCCGGCAGGCCGGTCTGGAGTACGTCGAGGTCGTCGGCTCCGACCTCGACGACACCGGCCTGGTCGTGGCCCGGATGAGGGCGGCCGCTGCCCGCGCCAGACCGCAGCTGTGGAGGTGGGTGCTCGGACCCGAGCCCGAGTCGTTGGACGACGTGCTCGATCGGCGCGACGCGCTCGATGCGCTGCTCGACGCATCGAGTGACCGCTCCGGACCCTGACGGGCACACGATGGCGGTCCGCCGCGGTCACTCGGATCGGACGACGGGGTGTGACGTCGATCGCTGTCCGTGGCGCGGCCAGGAATCGGACCGCGTCGGCGGGCGCCCTAGGCTGGGTGCGTGCTGAAGATCGACCAGGCGACGTACGACGCCATCGTCGCGCACGCCAAGCGGGACCACCCGGTCGAGGCGTGTGGCGTGGTGGCGGGGCCGCTGGGCAGCGACCGGCCGGCGCGGTTCGTCGAGATGGTCAACGCGGCGGGCAGCCCGACGTTCTACGAGTACGACTCCACCGACCTGCTGGAGCTGTACAAGGAGATGGACGACCGCGACGAGGAGCCGGTGGTCATCTACCACTCCCACACCGCGACCGAGGCCTACCCGAGCGTCACCGACATCAACCTGGCGGGCGAGCCCGGGGCGCACTACGTGCTGGTCAGCACACGCGAGCACGGGAATAACGAGGGGCCTGTCGAGTTCAGGTCCTACAGAATCGTCGACGGCGAGGTGACCGAGGAACCGGTCGAGGTCGTCGCCGCAACCAACACCGAGGAGAACCGCTGACATGGCCATCGAGGTCAAGATCCCGACCATCCTGCGCACCTACACCGGCGGCGAGAAGGCGGTGAACGCCGAGGGCGCCACCCTCAGCGCGCTGATCGACTCCCTCGAGGCCGACAACCCCGGCATCAAGGACCGCCTCATCGACGTCAAGGACAGCGGTCCGGACCTCCGTCGGTTCGTCAACATCTACATCAACGACGAGGACGTCCGGTTCCTGGGCAGCCTCGAGGCCCCGCTCTCCGACGGCGACCAGGTCGTCATCCTGCCGGCCGTCGCCGGCGGCGCCCGCTGAGCGGTCTCGACAAGCTCGACCACCTGTAGACGCTCGACCACCTGGAGACGAGGGAGATCTGATGGCCCGGTTCGACAACCTGCTGGCATCGGTGGGCGGCACTCCGCTCGTCGGGCTGCCGCGGCTGTCGCCGGGGGTCCTCCCGAACGGCGCGGAGGTCCGCCTCTGGGCCAAGCTCGAGGACCGCAACCCGACCGGCTCCATCAAGGACCGGCCGGCGCTGCGGATGATCGAGGAGGCGGAGAAGGACGGCCTGCTCCGTCCGGGCTGCACGATCCTCGAGCCCACCTCGGGCAACACCGGCATCTCGATCGCGATGGCGGCCAAGCTCAAGGGCTACCGCACCGTCTTCGTGATGCCGGAGAACACCTCCGAGGAGCGTCGCGTTCTGCTGCGGATGTGGGGCGCGGAGATCATCTCCAGCCCCGCCGCCGGTGGCTCCAACGAGGCCGTGCGGGTCGCGAAGCGGATCGCGGCTGAGCACCCCGACTGGGTGATGCTCTACCAGTACGGCAACGCGGCCAACGCGCTCGCGCACGAGGAGGGCACCGGCCCGGAGATCCTGGCGGACCTGCCCTCGATCACCCACTTCGTCGCCGGCCTCGGCACCACCGGCACGCTGATGGGCGTCTCGCGCTACTTCCGCAAGGCCAAGTCCGACGTCACCATCGTCGCCGCCGAGCCGCGGTACGGCGAGCTGGTCTACGGACTGCGCAACCTCGACGAGGGCTTCGTCCCCGAGCTGTACGACGCCGGCCTCATCGACACCCGCTTCTCGGTCGGCCCGCGCGACGCCGTACGACGGGTGCGCGAGCTGCTCGAGCTCGAGGGCATCTTCGCCGGCATCTCCACCGGCGCGATCCTGCATGCCGCGATGGGCCAGGCCGCGAAGGCGGCCAAGGCGGGGGAGTCCGCGGACATCGCCTTCGTCGTCGCCGACGCGGGCTGGAAGTACCTCTCGACCGGCGCCTACGAGGGCACCGTCGACGAGGCCGAGGAGCGCCTCGAGGGCCAGCTCTGGGCGTGAGTTCGGTCGCGGGATGCGCAGGGTGAGCCGCGCAGCGCTTAGGCTGTGACCGTGTTGCGCCAGGGAGACGTCACGGAGGACGTGCCGACCGACGGCATGCTCCTCACCGTGATCGGGTGCTCCGGCTCCTATCCCGGACCCGACTCGCCGGCGAGCTGCTACCTCGTCCAGGCGAGGTCTCCCGAGGAGCCCGACCGCACCTGGAGCCTGGTCCTGGACATGGGCAACGGCGCGCTCGGCCTGCTCCAGCGCTACGTCGACCCGCTGGCCGTCGACGCGGTGCTGCTCAGCCACCTGCACGCCGACCACTGCGTCGACATGACCAGCTACTACGTCCTGCGCAAGTACCACCCGACCGGCTGCCAGCCGCGGATCCCCGTCTACGGTCCGAAGGGCACCGCGCGACGCCTGGCCCGCGCCTACGACCTGCCGCGCAAGCCGGGCATGCGCGAGGAGTTCATCTTCCGCACCTACGGCCGCACCTTCACTGTCGGGCCGTTCACGGTCGAGTCCTTCGAGGTCGACCACCCCGTCCCGGCGTACGGCATGCGGATCAGCGCCAACGGCAAGGTGCTCGCCTACAGCGGTGACACCGGTCCGGTCCCGGCGCTCCACGACCTGGCCACCGACGCGGACCTGTTCCTCTGCGAGGCGTCGTTCCGGCACGGCGACGACAACCCGCCTAGCCTGCACCTGACCGGCGTCGAGGCCGGCGAGTACGCCGCCAAGGCCCACGCCGCGCGCCTCGTCGTCACCCACATCCCGCCCTGGCATGACGGCGACGCGATCTACGCCGAGGCCGAGGCCGTCTTCCCGGGTCCGTGCGACCGGGCCGCGACGGGCGCCGTCTACCGCATCTGAGCGCCCGCCACGATCATTTGTCGCCCCGAACCTCGCCGCTATGAGGCAGGCTGGGCGCCATGATCACGGTCGACCACCTGACCAAGACCTACGGCGCCTTCGCCGCGGTCGACGACGTCAGCTTCCAATGCCGACCCGGCCGGGTGACCGGCTTCCTCGGCCCGAACGGTGCGGGCAAGTCCACGACGATGCGGGTGATGGTGGGCCTGACGCCGCCGACGCGCGGCAGCGTCACCATCGGCGGCGTCAAGTACGCCGACATCCCCAACCCGGGTCGCCACGTCGGTGTGCTCCTCGACGCGTCCGCGCAGCACAAGGGCCGCACCGGCCGCGAGATCCTGCGCCTGGCCGCGATGACGATGGGGCTGCCCGGCCAGCGGGTGGACCAGATGCTCGAGGTCGTCGGCCTGACCCCGACCGAGTCCAAGCGACGCCTGCGCAACTACTCGCTCGGCATGATGCAGCGCCTCGGCATCGCCCACGCGCTGCTCGGCGATCCGCAGGTGCTCATCCTCGACGAGCCGGCCAACGGCCTGGACCCCGCCGGCATCCGCTGGATGCGCAGCCTGCTCAAGGAGTACGCCGACCGCGGCGGCACGGTCCTGCTCTCCAGCCACCTCCTCAACGAGGTCGAGCTGATCGCCGACGAGATGATCCTGATCGGACAGGGGCGGATCGTCGCCCACGGCGACAAGGCAGCCCTCCTCGCCAGCCGCCGCGGCACCGCCACGTCGCTGGTCACATCCCTGGACAACCACGCGCTCGGCACCGCGCTCGCGGGCGCCGGGTTCGGCGTACAGCCTCGTGGGCACGGCCTCCAGGTCGGCGCCACCACCGAGCAGGTCGGCCGGGTCGCGCTCTCGGCGCAGGTCGTGCTGACCGACCTGCGTGACGGCGGCGCGACCCTGGAGGACCTCTTCCTCGAGCTCACCTCAACCGCCCAGCGCGACGCGATCGGAGCGACCTCATGACCAGCACGCCGCTGACCCCCGGCACGCCCCCGCCGCCTCCCCCTCCGCCGCCGCCCGGCGCCGCGCAGGCGCCGATGCTCAACGTGAGCGACACCTCCGGGATCCCGTTCTGGCGCCTGGTGCTCGTCGAGTTCCGCAAGTCCTACGACACCCGTGCGGGGATGTGGCTGCTGATCGCCATCGGCATCCTGGTCGGACTCGTCGAGGCGTTCGTCCTGATCATGTCGCTGGTGCACAGCTCGCAGGTCTACCTGACCGACTTCGGCTTCATCGGCACGGGCCTCGGCTCGCTGCTGCTGCCCGTGCTCGCGGTGATGCTGGTGACCACCGAGTGGAGCCAGCGCAGCGCGATGGTGAGCTTCGCCCTCGAGCCGAGGCGGATCAAGATCGTGATGGCCAAGTGGTTGGTCGCGATCGTCTGGGTGCTGGTCACCCTGGTGGTCATGTGGGCGTTCGCCGTCGTCATGACCGCGATCGCCGCCGTCGCCCAGCCCGACCTCACCAGCTGGTCCGGCACCTCCGGCTCGCTGCCCGCCTTCCTCCCCACCGTCCTCGACCAGATCCTGACGATGACGATCGGCTTCGCGCTCGGGGCCCTGCTGCTGAACACGCCGGCCGCCATCGTCGTCTTCTTCCTCTACTGGTACCTCCTGCCCGGCGTGCTGGCCGCGATCGGTGCGATCCGTCCGTGGCTCGCCCACGCCCTGGAGTGGATCAACTTCCGGGTCGCGATGTCGCCGTTCCTCGACGGCAGCATCCACACGGGGGAGCAGTGGGGGAAGATCCTGGTCTCTGCGTTCCTGTGGATCGCCCTTCCGCTCGGCTTCGGCATCTGGCGGATCCTGCGGGCCGAGGTGAAGTAGTCACCGAGGGTTGCCGGACACGTCACCTGGGCGTGTCCGGTCGGTATCCGGCGCCGCCACGCTGAGGGCCGTGACCAGCGGATACCTGCGGTTTGCGGCTCTGGGAGACTCCACGACGGTCGGCGTCGGCGACCGGATCCAGGGCGGCGGCTGGCGCGGGTGGGCTCGCCTGCTCGCCGAGTCGCTGTCGGCGTCCTACGACGTGTCCTTCTGCAACCTCGCGATCTCCGGCGCGACCACCACCGTGGTGCGTGAGCAGCAGCTCGCCGCCGCGGTGACGCACCGGCCCGACCTGGCCTCGCTCGTGGTCGGGATCAACGACACGCTCCGGTCGACCTGGGACCCGGTGCGGGTGCGCGACGACCTGTTCGCGATCGGCGGGCGGCTCGCCGCCGAGGGGGCCACGCTGGTGACGCTGCGCTTCCACGACCACGGCGAGCTGCTCGGGCTCCCCGGCTTCCTGCGGCGCCCGCTGCGCCAGCGCATCGACCAGGTCAACGCGGCGTACGACGACCTGCACGCGGCGTACGGCGGGGTCCGGCTCGACCTGGGCGGCAGGGCGGAGCTGACCCGGCGCGACTGCTGGTCGGTGGACCGGTTCCACCCCTCCGAGATCGGTCACCGCGCGCTCGCGATCGCGGTGGCCGGCGCGCTGGGCGAGGCGGGCTGGGACGTCGTACCTCCCGGTGCGGCTCCGGACGGCGGCATGCCCCGCACCTGGCGCAGCGACGCGGTCTGGATGCTCGCGGAGGGCGCGCCCTGGGTCGGGCGACGGGCGCGCGACCTCGGGCCGTGGGCGGTGCGGAGGGCTGTCGCCGCCGCCCGATAACTTTGGGGTCATGACGACCCGCGAGGACGGCCGCGCCGACGACGAGCTGCGCCCCATCAAGATCACCCGCAACTGGCTCGACAACCCCGCCGGCTCGGTGCTGGTCGAGTTCGGCAAGACGCGGGTCCTCTGCTGCGCCTCCGCGCAGGAGGGCGTGCCGCGGTGGCGCAAGGGCTCGGGTCTCGGCTGGGTGACGGCCGAGTACTCCATGCTGCCGGCGTCCACGAACACCCGCTCGGACCGCGAGTCGGTCAAGGGCCGCATCGGTGGCCGCACCCACGAGATCTCGCGCCTCGTCGGCCGCTCGCTGCGCGCGGTCATCGACAACGCCAAGCTCGGCGAGAATACCATCCAGCTCGACTGCGACGTCCTCCAGGCCGACGGCGGGACCCGCACCGCCGCCATCACCGGTGCGTACGTCGCCCTGGCCGATGCCTGTGCCAAGCTCGGCGTCCCGGAGGCGCTGACCGGCTCGGTCGCCGCCGTCAGCGTCGGCATCATCGACGGCCTCCCGCGGCTCGACCTGCCCTACGTCGAGGACGTCCGCGCCGAGACCGACATGAACATCGTGATGACCGGCGACGGCAAGTTCGTCGAGGTGCAGGGCACGGCCGAGGGCGCCGCGTTCGACCGCGCCGAGCTCGACGCCCTGCTTGCGCTGGGTGTGAAGGGCTGCGCCGACCTCACCCGCCTGCAGCAGGAAGCGCTGTCGTCGTGACCCGGGTCCTCGTCGCGTCGGGCAACGCCAAGAAGGTGCTCGAGATGGAGCGCATCCTGTCCGCGCACCTGCCGGGCATCGAGGTCGTCGGTCTCGCGGACGTCCCGGCCTACGACGAGCCCGTCGAGGACCAGCCGACGTTCGCCGGCAACGCGCTGCTCAAGGCGCGGGCCGGTCTCGCCGCGACCGGTCTCGCGACCATCGCCGACGACTCGGGCCTCTGCGTCGACGCGCTCAACGGCATGCCCGGCGTGCTGTCGGCGCGCTGGAGCGGTCAACCCACCCTCCGAGACGGCTCGCCCCTCGCCTCCTCAGGGACCGGCAGGGCCGAGCTTCGCTCGGAGACCGACGCGCGCAACAACCGGCTGCTGCTCGACCAGCTCCACGACGTACCCGACGAGCGACGGGGCGCCCACTTCACCTGTTCCATCGCGTTCGTGCGGCCCGACGGCGAGGAGCTCGTCGTCGAGGGCCGGATGGACGGTCGCGTCCTCCGTGAGCAGCGGGGCAGCGGCGGGTTCGGCTACGACGTGCTGTTCGAGGCCGACGACCACCCGGGCGCCACCACCGCCGAGCTGTCCCGTGAGGACAAGGACGCGATCTCCCACCGCGGCAAGGCGCTGCGCGAGATCGCCCCGCAGGTCGTCGCCCTCCTCGGCTGAGGTCAGGGCGCGAGTGCGCCCGGTGAGACTCGAACTCACACTGATACGGACCTAAACCGTAGGCCTCTGCCAATTGGGCTACGGGCGCGTGGCCCCGAGTCTAGTGACGCGCGTCAGCGCCACTTCCAGCCGCTGAGGAAGCTGTCGAACACCGAGCTCTGGGTGGCGTCGCCGTCGCGGAAGGTGAACACGACCGTGTAGCCGGTGCCGTTGTGGATCACGAGGTACGCCGTCTGCTGCAGGGTCGTGCCGTTCTGCGAGCGGGTCACGTCGGCGCCGATCGCGCGCTCACCGTCGATCTGACGGTCGGGGATCTTGGTGACGTTGGCGCTCGGGTCGGAGTCCTTGAGGCCGTTCTGCCAGTTCGACCGGACGTCCTCGGGGTTGGTCACCCCGATAGAGCTGCTCTCCGCGATGGCGACGTTCGAGGTGGAGCTCGCGACGGACGAGGAGTTGACCGCGAGGCGGTCCAGGCCGGGGGCGGAGCTGCTGCTCTTGGTCTGGTCGGTCCAGCCCTGCGGCATCGTCACGGTGTAGCCGGTGCCGTGCAGGACCGGCCCCTTGGCCACCGGCGCCGAGCCGGACGCCGACGGGCCGGACGCCGACGGGCCGGTGTGGCCGGGGTTGTTGCCGCTCCCGCCGCTGCTCGCGACGATCGCGATCACCACGACCGCGACGATCAGCACCAGCGCGCCCGCGACGAGCCCGACGATCAGCCCGGTCCGGTTCTTCTTGGCCGGCTGCTGCTGCCACGAGCCGTACGCCGGCCCGCCGGCCTGCGGGTAGCCGTAGCCGCCGTAGCCGGCCGGAGCGCCGCTGGGCGCGGACGACACCGGCTGCTGCGAGCTGCCAGGGGCGGGCGGCGGGGGCGGGGCCGGGTTGGAGCTCGGCGCGCCGTACCCGGGCCAGCCGGGCGGCGACTGCATCGGTGACTGCATCGGTGACTGCATCGGTGACTGTCGGATCGACGTCGAGTCGGGACCCGAGGTCGGGGCGGAGGTGTGGGAGGCCGGTCCGTCGCTCGGGGCCAGGCTGGTCACGAGGTCCTCGGGGATCCGGCCGAGCGCGAAGCCCAGGACCGCGCACGCCCACTGGCAGCCGCGGTTGTCGCTGCTGCCGCGCTCGCGGGCGAGCCGCTGACCTGCCGACTCAACGGCCGCGCCGGGGCTGGCGCCGCTGTCGAGCATGCTCAGCATGCCGTCGAGCGCGCCGAGCCGCACGGCATCGGTCAGGAGGTTGATCGTGCCCGAGGTCGCCGTACCTTCGTCGAGGTAGTCGTCGAGGGCGCCACGGAACGCGCCGGCGTCGTGGAACAGCGCCTCGGCGTGGTCGCGAGCGAGATCGGCGAGGGCGTTGGCGAGTTCCATCGGGCTCCTTACGGGTGGGTCAGCCGGCCAGGCCGAGATCCTTGCGCAGCTTCGCGACGTGGCCGGTGGCCTTCACGTTGTACTGCGCCAGGGAGATCGTTGCGTCGTGCTCAACGACGAAGGTGGACCGAATGACACCCTCGACGACCTTTCCGTACAACTTCTTCTCGCCGTACGCCGCGTAGGCCCGATGCACCTCGAGGTCGGGATCGGACAGCAGCGTGATGGTCAGGCCGTCGCGCTCGCGGAACTTCGCCAGCTTGGCCGGCGTGTCCTTGGAGATGCCGACGACCGTGTAGCCGGCCGCCTGGAGGGAGTCCAGCGAGTCGGTGAAGTCGCAGGCCTGCTTGGTGCAGCCGGGCGTCATCGCGGCGGGGTAGAAGTACACGATCACGCGGCCGCCGTCGGGGAGCCCGGCGCGGACGTCGGAGAGCGATACCGACGCGCCGGTGTCGTCGGTGAGGGTGAAGTCGGGGGCCGGGTCGCCGGGGGCGAGGCGTGCGGTCATGGCCCCATCATTCCATCGGCGCGTCCGAGGTAGGCGCGGCGGTTGGTAGCCTGCCCTCGTGAGCAAGCCATCCGACATCGAGCGCGAGATCGAAGAGGCCAGGGAGCGCCTGGCCAGCACCATCGATCAGTTGCTGTACCGCTCGCACCCCAAGACCGTCATCGGCCGCGAGGTCACCGCCGTCAAGGCGCACTACGTCGACCCGGAGACGGGCCAGCCGCGCACCGACAACATCCTCAAGACAGTCGGTGGTGTGGTCGGCGTGATCGCCGCGCTCGTGGTGATCCGCAAGATCGTCAAGTGAGCTCGCTGCAGGCCGGCGAGCGGTCGGGGGACACCCCGATCAAGATGCTGCACGACCGGGTCCTCTGCGAGATCGACACCGACGCCGGCGAGCGCCGGTCCTCCGGCGGCATCGTCATCCCCGCAACGGCGGCGATGGGCGGCAAGCGGCTCGCGTGGTCGCGCGTCGTCGCCGTCGGCCCGCACGCACGGGCGATCGAGTCCGGCGACCGTGTCCTCTACGACCCGGAGGACAAGGCCGAGGTCGAGGTGCACGGCGAGGTGTACGTCGTCATGCGCGAGCGTGACGTGCACGCCGTCGCCGCCGACCGGCTCGCCGACGAGTCCACCGGCCTGTACCTCTAGCGCGGGAGCGGTCGGTGGTCGTCGAGGTCGAGCGTCGTGGCCCGGTCACGGTCGTCACGCTGAGCCGGCCCGACGTACGCAACGCGGTCGACGCCGAGCACGCGCGTGCGCTGACCGAGGCCTTCACGGCGTACGACGCCGACGACAGCGCCGCCGTCGCGGTCCTGCACGGCGCCGGCGGCGTCTTCTGCGCGGGCGCGGACCTCAAGGCCGTCTCGCGCGGTGACGTCGAGGTCGGCGCGCCGGGTGAGGGACCGGCCGGCATGGGACCCACCCGGATGCTGCTCTCCAAGCCGGTGATCGCCGCGATCGACGGGTACGCCGTCGCGGGCGGCCTCGAGCTCGCCCTGTGGTGCGACCTGCGGGTCGCCGACCCCGCCGCGGCCCTCGGCGTCTTCTGCCGCCGCTGGGGCGTGCCGTTGATCGACGGCGGCACGGTCCGGCTGCCGCGGCTGATCGGCCACTCGCACGCCATGGACCTGATCCTCACCGGCCGCGAGGTCGGCGCCGAGGAGGCGCTGCGGACGGGCCTGGTCAACCGGGTCAGCGCGCCGGGACACGTGCTCGACGAGGCGATCTCGCTGGCCGAGCAGATCGCTGCCTTCCCGCAGACCTGCATGCGGCACGACCGCCTCTCGGCGTACGAGCAGGAGGGGCTGGGCATCGACGAGGCCATCGCCAACGAGTGGAAACACGGCGAGATCTCGCTCGCAGCGGATACGGTCGCGGGAGCGACCAGGTTCGCCGGCGGGGCGGGCCGGCACGGGTCGTTCGACTGAATCCTCGATCGGGACGCTGGAGGGTCTGATGGCTGGTCCGGGACGCGACCAACGCGAGCCGATGGAGCGTCTGGTGCGGATAGCGGCCGTGCTGCACGCGAACGCCGGCAGAGGCGTGTCCGGCGAGCGGCTGGCCGAGGTGGCCGGCTTCGACGGGCAGGACCGCGCCGACCAGGTCGCGCGCGAGCTGCGCCACCTGGGCCGCCAGGGCTGGCAGATCGAGAACATCGGGGCGCCCGGGGGCGGCTCGGTCTACCGGATGACCACCGTCGACAACCGGCTTCGGGTGCGGCTCTCGCCGGCGCAGCAGACCGCGCTGCGCAGGGCCGCACTGCTCGCCGACCGCGACGACCTCGCCGAGCGGCTCGGGCTGCCCGAGGCGAGCCGGCCCGTAGCGGTCACCGCCCAGGTGGCGGCTGACGCCGCCGAGGGGTCCGCGTCGGCGGCTCTGTCGACCGTCGTACGTGCGGTGCGGGGGCGGCGGCTGCTGCGCTTCGGCTACAAGGGCACGCCGCGGGTGGTCCACCCGGAGTCGGTGCGCACCCAGAACGGTCGCTGGTACCTCCGTGGCGTCGTGGACGCCGATCTCGACACCGGGCTGGTCAAGACCTTCGTCGTCGCCCGGATGAGCGACGTCGCCGCTGACGAGCCCGGCACGGCCGAGCGGTTCGCCGCCGCCCGCCACATCGGTCTGCACCCGATGACCTGGGAGCTCGACGAGCCGGTGGACGTCACCCTGAGCACCACCGCCGAGCACGAGCCGGACGTACGCCGCTGGCTCGGCGCGCCCGTCGACGTACGCGTCGAGCCGGACGGCTCGGTCACCATGGTCTACCGCGTCACCCACCGCGAGGCGCTGCACGCCCGGCTCTACGAGCTCGGCCGGCGGGTGCGGCTGGTGGGGCCGGCCGACGTACGCGCCGACTTCGTGGAGGTCCTGGCGGGCTATGCCGGGCTGGGGGCGCTGCGATGAAGACCCCCAAGTACGTCGCCCGCATCGCCCGCCTGCCCGAGGTCTTCGCGCGCCTGGCCGAGCATCCCGACGGGCTGCCGCTGAGCGAGCTGGCGGCCGGCTTCGGCATCACCGTCGAGGAGCTGCGCGACGACCTGACCGCGTTCTACACCGCCGACGTCGGGTCGGAGTGGCTGATGGGTCTGACCCGGCCGGAGGTGCTGGAGTTCCTGGGTGCCGACGGCGACGAGGCCGACCCGGGCGAGGCCCAGGTGGTGCGGATCGTGCACCCGGCCGAGGAGCTCGGCGTGGAGTACGTCGACGCGGCCGAGCTCGCGCTCGTCTACAGCGCGGCCCGGTCGCTGCTGGAGATCGAGGAAGACCCCGACCTGGCCGGCGCGATCGAGGTGCTCACCGAGACGCTGTTCGGCGAGGCCGGAGCGGCCGCGCCGGGCCCGCCCGTCGAGGTCGCCCGCTGGAACCGTCCGCTGCCGGTCCTGCAGCAGGCCCGCGACGAGCACCGGCGCGTGCGCATCGTCTACTCCCGCGCCTGGGAGCACGGCGTCAGCGAGCACGTGATCGAGCCGCTCCGACTCGTCCAGACCCGACGCGGCTGGGAGATCGACGCAGGGCCTGTCGGCGACAACGGGGCGCTGCGCACCTACCTGCTCTCGAACGTCCGCGAGGCCGAGCTGCTCGACGAGGCCTTCGAGCCGCCCGCTGCCCTCGGCGAGCTGCTGGCCGCCGCCCGCGCGACGACGCGGGTGCGCGTCTGCCTGCCGCAGGACGGTCGCTGGGCCGCCGACATGTACGCCGAGCGCGTCGAGCTGGTCCAGGACGACGAGGAGTCGGTCGTGGTCGACGTCGACCTCCTGCCGCCGCTGGAGCGCCGCGTCGGGATGCTCGTGCTCGCCGCCGGGCCGCTGTCCTTCGTCGTCGACCCGCCCGAGCTCGACGTCGCTGCCGCCGTCATGGCCGAGGAGCTGCTGGTTCATCACGCGGTGGAGTGATGGTGCGGGTTTCACATGGGATGCAGAGAAGTTGGCGCTTCCCATGTGTTGCAACGCGTGGGAAGCGCGAGTTGGGCTGCATCCCATGTGAATCCCGCAGCGCCGGAGGCGGGTTGCGCTGCATCCCATGTGAAACCCGCAGCACAGGTGCCCGGCCTCAGCCCGCCGCCCCCAACGCCCTGCCGTCGTCGCCGAGCCGGGCCCGGCGGGCGGCGCGGTCGCCCTCGGCGGTGGCGGAGGGGGCGTCCGCGGCGGAGGAGCGGCGGTCGCCGGACCAGGTGCCGCGGACGTTGTTGCGGCGCAGCGCGTCGGCGAAGAAGTCGTGGACGTCGAGCTCCTTCTGGCGCAGCGCGAGCGCGGTCTCGCCGGAGCGCTCGGCGGGAGCATCGCGATCGACGCCCGCGGCGGAGAGGGCGGCCTCGCGCGCGGCCTGCAACCGCTCCCCGATCCGGGCGGCGAACGCCTCGTAGAACGCCAGCCGGGCGGTGATCGTCGCGACGGGCTTGGCGACGTAGCGGCGCTTGCGGCGGTCCCACGCCGCCGTCTCGTCGCGGGTGCCGGAGCGTAGGTAGCGCTCGCAGTCGGTGACCATCTGGACCAGCAGCGACTCGTAGAGCGCCTTGGTGACGGCGATGTCGGCGGGGAAGCCGTACATCGTCACGCCGGTGGAGTCGCTGTTGATGGTGCAGCGCAGGTCGTTGGCGTGGGCGATGTTGACCAGCAGCCGGACGTAGCGCGCCAGCCCGCGCTTGCCGCGCTCGCCGATCCGGTAGTGCTCCGACCCCGGCTGCTCGCGCCGCTCCTGGCGGGCGGTGTGTGCGCGCGCGACCGCCAGCGCGATCGAGTGGCGGGTCGCCAGCGCCTGTGCCTTGGTCAGGAACGCGTCGCGCTCGTGCTCGTTGCGGGTGCCCTCGGCCTGCCGCAGCAGCTTGGCGATCCGGGCCAGGGTGCCGTCGTCGAGGCTGTGGTCGACCTGCGCGAGCCCCTCGGCGGCGTACGCGACCTGGAGCAGCTGGGCGATGACCGCACTGCCGACATCCTCGAGGAGCCGCAGGAAGGTCGTGCGGAAGTCGGCCCCGTGGTCGAGCGCGCCGGAGAGGTGGTGGGCCAGCTCGTGCATCACCACGAGGCCGCGCAGCGCCCACCGCCCGCCGACCTCGAACGGCGGCACCGCGATGGTCGCCGTCGCAGGGCTCGTACGACGCCATCCGGTGGCCGCTGCGCGCCCGCACCGCCACGGCCGCCTGCTCGCGGCCGTCGTAGTCGGCGCCGCGCTCGCGCAGGTGGGCGAGCACCTGGGCGACGTACCGCCCCACGGCCTCCGGATCGGTGAACCGGGGCTCCACCTCGGGGTCGAAGACCTCGCCGTCGACCGTCACCGCCGGCCGCTCGGGCGTGACGCCGTCGAGCCAGGTGGCGAGCTGGTCCTCAGCGGCGTAGACCGCGCGCTTGTCGGGGTCCGAGGTCATGGGACAAGTCTGCCGGGCGCCTCCGACAACCCGGCGCCCTCATCCACAGGCGCGACCCGCCGCCCGCAGCGTCGCGGCCACGATCCCGCGCGTCTCCGCCGGGTCGATCACGTCGTCGATCTCGAGGACCCGGGCCGCGTTGAGGGCGCTGGCCTCGCGCCGGAGGTCGGCGGTGTGCCGCGCGACGGCGGCCTCGCGCTCGTCCTCGGGCAGCTCGGCGAGCTCGCGCGCCATCGCCAGCCGTACGGCGCCCTCCAGGCCCATCGCGCCCAGGTGGGCGTCGGGCCAGGCGATCGTCAGCAGCGGACGGTGCGTGGAGCCGCCGAGCATCGCCTGCGCGCCGAGCCCGTAGCCGCGACGCAGGATCACGCCGACCAGCGGCACGGTCAGCCGTGCGCCGGAGGTCACCATCCGTGATGCGTGCCGGACGAGGCCGGTCCGCTCGGCCTCCGGGCCGACCATGAAGCCGGGTGTGTCGACCAGCGACACGACCGGCACCCGCCAGCGCTCGCACAGGTCCAGGAAGTCGGCGGCCTTCGCCGACGCGTCCGCCGTCAGCGCGCCGGCGAGGTGGGTCGACTGGTTGGCGACGACGCCGACAGGGACGCCGTCGATCCGGGCGAGCGCCGTGACCAGCTCCGGGGCCCAGCCCTCGCGCAGCCACGTCACGCTGTCGGTGTCGGCGAGCGCCTCCACCACCGGTCGTACGTCGAACGCCTCCCGGTCGTTGCTCGGCAGCGCGTCGCGCAGCTCGGTCTGGTCGCCCGCCGCGCCGCCCTCCGCCGGCGGATCAAAGTGACCCAGCAGGCGTCGTACGACGGCGACGGCCTCGGCCTCGTCCTCGACCACGACGTCGAGCACCCCGTTGGCCGACTGCTCGAAGACCGGCCCGATCTCCTCGGGAGCGAACTGGCCGAGCCCGCCCCCGGCGATCATCGCCGGACCCGCCATGCCGAGGTTGGCGTCGGGGGTGGCGATGCGGATGTCCGCGCAGCCGGCCAGGACGGCGTTGCCGGCGAAGCAGCGGCCCGACACGACCGCGATCCTCGGCACCACGCCCTCGAGCGCGCCCCACAGCGCGAACGATCCGACGTCGAGCGCGGACACGATGGGCAGGTCGGTGTCGCCCGGCCGTCCGCCGCCGCCCTCGGTGAAGAAGACCGCCGGCAGCCGCATGCGGTGGATGAGCTCGATCAGGCGGTCGGACTTGCGGTGCCCGCGCATGCCCTGGGTGCCGGCCATGACGAGGTAGTCGTAGGACAGCACCGCGATCGGGCGGCCGGCCACCGTCGCCGTACCTCCGATGATGCCGTCGGCCGGCGTCTCCACCACGAGCTCGGCGAGGTCGCGGCGCCGCTCCTGCGCGGCAGTGATGAACCGGCCGTACTCGACGAACGACCCCGGGTCGACCAGGTCCGCGATGTTCTCCCGAGCCGTGCGCCGCCCCTTGGCGTGCCACCGCGCGACCTTCTCCCGCCGCGCGGCGTCGGTGGTCAGGAAGCGCCGCGCCAGCACCTCGGTCAGTCCGGTGGCGGGCTCGTCGGTCGATCCGGTGGGGGAGTCGGTCACCGCCCCATCATGGCCGCTCGCGGTTCGTCGGTCGGACAGCGAGGCCGTCGGGAGGGAGCCGAGCATCCACGAGGCGTGGGAAGCGCCGTGGCCCGGGAACGACGAAGGGCCGGGTCTCCCGACCGGGCCCTTCGTGCTCTGTACGCCATCAGGGACTCGAACCCCGAACCCGCTGATTAAGAGTCAGCTGCTCTGCCAATTGAGCTAATGGCGCATGCGGTGAACGCGGAGAAAACATTACCGCCTGTCCCGCCGAGGGTGAAATCGGGGCGGTCAGAGCGACTCGAGGAGGGCCTGGGCGGCGTTGTGACCGCCGAGGCCGGAGACGGCGCCGCCGCGGCGGGCGCCCGATCCGCAGAGGAGCACGGCGGGGTGGTCGGTGCCGACCCCCCAGCGGGCGGCCGGGGTGTCGAGGAGGGCACGGCCGGGCGCCCAGGGCCACTCGAGGTCGCCGTGGAAGATGTGGCCGCCGGGCATGGCGACGTCGGCCTCGATGTCCTGCGGGATCTTCACCTCGATGCAGGGGTTGCCCTCGGTGTCGTCGGCGATGCAGCCGGTGAGCGGCTCGTCGAGGTGCTGGTCGAGCGAGCCGATGGCGCGACGCAGCGCCTCGGCGCGCACGCCCTCGGGGTCCTGCTCGAACAGCCGGGCCGGGGTGTGCAGCCCGAAGTAGGTGAGGGTGTGGGTGCCGTCGGGCACCTGCCCGAGGATCGAGGGATCGGTGAGCGAGTGGCAGTAGACCTCGCCGGGGATCCGTCCGGGCAGCCGGCCCGCGTCGGCCTCGGCGTACGCCGCCTCGAGGCCGCCGTAGGTCTCGTCGAGGTGGAGGGTCCCGGCGAACGCCGTGGCGGGGTCCATGCCCGACTTCAGCCGCGGCAGCCGGCTGAGCAGGAAGTTGATCTTGAGCTGCGAGCCCTCGGGCTTCGTGCTCGCGTCCTCGGGCTCTCCGCGCAGGATCTGGAGGACCCAGGGCGCGACGTTGGACAGGGCGTATCTCGCCTGCGTCGCCTGCACCCGCGACCCGTCGTGCCACCGCACCTCGACGCCCTCGCCCGCGTCGGTGGTGTCGATCGCGCTGACACCCGCGCCGGTGACGATCTCGGCACCCGCGTCGGTCGCGGCCCTCGCGAGGGCCGCGGTGACCGCGCCCATGCCGCCGACGGGCACCCGCCACTCGCCGGTGCCGTTGCCGATCAGGTGGTAGAGGAAGCAGCGGTTCTGGACCAGCGACGGGTCGCGCAGCGAGGCGAAGGTGCCGATCAGGGCGTCGGTGCCGACGACCCCGCGCACCAGGTCGTCGCGGAAGCGCTCCTCGATCGTCGCGCCGAGCGGCTGCTCGACCAGCTGCGACCAGATCGGCTCCGGGACCTGAGCTGAGAGCTCGCGCTCGCGGGGGAGCGGGTCAGTCAGCGTCGGCGCGACCACATCCGCGACCCGGGAGACGTCGGCGTAGAAGGTCCGCCAGGCGTCGTACTCCTCGTCGCCGCCGGTCAGCGCCCGGAAGCTCGCGCGGGTCGCCTCGCCCTCGGGTCGCTCGACGAGCAGGCCGCCGGGCTCGCCGTGGTGGAGGTACGGCGTGTACGACGCGGTCGACCGGCTGGTGAGCGTGATGTCGAGTCCGAGGTCGCCGACGATCCGGTCCGGCAGCAGCGACACCAGGTAGGAGTAGCGCGACAGACGGGTCGGCATTCCCGCGAACGCCGGCGCGGAGACCGCCGCGCCACCCACGTGGTCGAGCCGCTCGAGGACCTGCACCGACAGCCCGGCCCTCGCCAGGTAGGCCGCCGCGGTGAGGCCGTTGTGGCCGGCGCCGACGATGACAACGTCGTACCTCGTCATGCCTGCCACCCTAGGCCGCACCCGGCGATCCCAGGGCGGCGCCAGGCCCGGCCCGGAGCCGCTCGGGAACAAGCCGGCGACCAATGTGGTTGACTGATCAACCAACCGCTTCGGAACGACCTGGAGGCGCACCATGCCCGCGATCACCGTCGACGACCTGACCGTCCTGCCCCGGATCAAGGAGCCCGGCCTCGGCGACCAGCCGCGCCCGGTGTGGAAGGTGACGACTGCGCCGAAGGGCTACGAGGGCGAGGGCTTCCCGGTACGCCGCGCCTTCGCCGGCATCGACCCGCAGCAGCTGGACCCGTTCATCCACATGGACCAGATGGGCGAGGTGGAGTACGCGCCGGGCGAGCCGAAGGGCACGCCCTGGCACCCGCACCGCGGTTTCGAGACGGTGACCTACATGATCGACGGGGTCATGGACCACCACGACAACCACGGTGGCGGCGGCTCGATCACCAACGGCGACACCCAGTGGATGACCGCGGGCTCGGGCATCCTGCACATCGAGGCGCCGCCGGAGTGGCTGGTCCAGAAGGGCGGCCTCTTCCACGGCATCCAGCTCTGGGTGAACCTGCCGCGCGCCGCGAAGCTGAACGACCCGAGGTACCAGGACATCCACTCGGGCGAGGTCCGGCTGCTCACGTCCGCGGACGCCGGCGCGCTGGTGCGCGTCATCGCGGGCGAGGTCGACGGGCACGCCGGCCCCGGCTCGACGTACACGCCGATGTCGCTGGTGCACGCGACGATCGAGCCCGGCGCTCGGCTCGAGCTGCCGTGGCCGGTGGAGCACAACGCGCTCGTCTACGTGCTCTCCGGGAGGGGATCGGTCGGTCTCGACAGGCAGCCCGTCGAGATGGGGCAGACCGCCGTGCTCGGTGCGGGCGACTACCTCACCGTCGACGCGGCAGGCAGCCAGGAGTCGCGCTCGCCCAAGCTCGAGGTGCTCGTGCTCGGCGGCCGCCCGATCCGCGAGCCGCTGGCCTGGGCCGGCCCGTTCGTGATGAACACCAAGGCCGAGGTGCTGGCGGCGTACGAGGACTTCCAGAAGGGCCGCTTCGGGCACATCCCGGCCTGAGGTCGAGGACCCGACCGCGGCCGGCCGCGGTCAGACGCCGCCGGCGGTGACGATCGCGTCGGTCACGAAGCCGGCGATCAGGCCGATCACCATGCCGACCGCCAGGATGTCGGTACGCCGGGTGCGGGCCGCGACGCCGATCAGCTGGATGACGACGTAGAGGATCGAGCCCGCGGCGAGGGCGAGGAACACGACGCTGACCGGCTGGCTGGTGAACCGGTAGCCGATCAGCGTGCCGAGGAGGGTCGGCCCGCCGCCGATGGCGCCGAGGAGCAGCAGCCGCCCCCACGTCGGGCGTCCGCTGCCGGCGAGGGGCGCGACGATCCCGAAGCCCTCGGTCGCGTTGTGCAGGCCGAAGCCGACGACGAGCAGGACGGCGAGCGCGATCGCGCCGGTCGCCGCCGCCTGTCCGATGGCGAGCCCCTCGGCGAAGTTGTGCAGCCCGATCCCGGTCGCGATCAGCATCGCGAGCCGATCGGGCGTGAGCTCGCGGGGGAGGCGTCGCTCGTAGCCGACGAGGGCCAGCAGCCCGACCGCGAGACCTGCGAAGAGGAGCAGGGCGTAGCCGATCGCAGGGCCCCAGTCGGCACCGCCGGGGGTCGAGAGCGCATCCGAGGTCGGCTCCCACGCGGCGGACAGGACGTCCCAGACCAGGAAGACCAGGATGCCGACCGCGACCGCGTTGAGTGCCTGGCGCAGCACCGGCGCCGGCTTGGAGAGTCGGCCGATCGGCAGTCCCAGCAGGATCGTGCTGCCGGCGATCAGGCCGAGGATCAGCGTCTTCTCGAAGGTCATGCAGGGAAGGTAAGGGATGCCTAAGCCGCATGGGAAGCCCTGGGCCGTGTGACGGTGCCCTCGACGTGCTGGGGCGCCGGCAAAACGGCCGCAGCCGGACCCCGAGGGGTCCGGCTGCGCAGGTGGGGTGAGCGACGGGGCTCGAACCCGCGACCCTCGCGACCACAACGCGATGCTCTACCAGCTGAGCTACGCCCACCATCGGCACGCGCCCGAGGGCGACGGCCGTGGACGAGTGTAGACGGATCAGTGCTGCTTCGCTGAATCGGTGCTCCTGTCGGACGGGCCCAGGCCGGTGATCGAGCCGCCGTGCCGCTGGGCCGCGTCCTGGGCGGTCTTGGAGTCGGGTCCGGGAAGGGGCACGAAGACGGTGTCGCGGTAGTAGCGCAGCTCCTCGATGCTCTCCTGGATGTCGGCCAGAGCGCGGTGGTTGCCGCGCTTGGCCGGCGCCGCGAAGTAGGCCCGCGGGAACCATCGCTTGGAGAGCTCCTTGATGGAGGAGACGTCGATGATCCGGTAGTGCAGGAACGCGTCCAGGGTGGGCATGTCGCGGGCCAGGAACCCGCGGTCGGTGCCGACGGTGTTGCCCGCGAGCGGAGGCCGGGAGTCGGCCGGGCAGTGCTCGCGGATGTAGGTCATCACCTGGTCCTGCGCCTCGTCGAGCGTCACGCCGTCGGCCAGCTCCTCGAGCAGGCCGGAGGTCGTGTGCATGTTGCGGACGAACTCGATCATCTGGTCCAGCGCCTCGGCCGGGGGCTTGATGATGACGTCGACCCCCTCGCCGAGGACGTTCAGCTCGAAGTCGGTCACCAGGGCGGCGACCTCGATCAGCGCGTCGGCACCGAGGTCGAGGCCGGTCATCTCGCAGTCGATCCAGACCAGTCGTTCGTTCACGGCTCGCACCCTACGCCGTACGACACGCCGTACGACGGGAACGGCACGACGGCCCGCGCGCGGTGGGGGCACGTTGGGGTGATGGCCTAGCCTCACCGCATGCCGACCTCGTCCCAGCCCGTCGCGGAGACCGAGCAGGCCCGTCGCGAGCGACTCCGCCGGCTCCTGGCGATGGCCGGTGTCGCGGTGCTGATGCTGGTGATCGTCGGCGGCGCCGTCGGCTACGCCGCCTGGAAGCGGGCTCGCGACGACCACCGGCTGGAGCAGCACGTCGCCGCCCTCGGCACGAGCGAGTACGGCGTCGCCCGCGGCCCGCGGGACGCGCGGCACCAGGTGATCGTCTACGAGGACTTCCTCTGCCCCTACTGCGGCCAGCTCGAGCGCGGCTCGGCCGCCGAGCTCGCCAAGCTGGCGGCCGCGGGGACGGTCCGGGTGCAGTACCGCCCGTTCGACCTGCTCAGCCACGGGCTCGGCACGGACTACCCGATCCGTGCGGCGGGCGCGTTCTCGATCGTGCTGCAGAAGGCCGGTCCGCGGGTCGCGCTGCGGTTCCACGACCTCCTCTACGCGCACCAGCCCGATGAGAAGGGCCCCTACCCGTCCGACGACGACCTCGTCAGGTACGCCGTGGAGGCCGGTGCGAAGGAGTCCGAGGTGAAGGGCCCGATCGACGCCGGTGCCGGCGCTGCCTGGGTCACCGCGGCGACGAAGCAGGCCGACGGCGCGGGGGTCTCCAGCACCCCGACGATCCTGGTCGACGGCAAGGTGCTCGGCGGCACCTCCGCCGACGACCTGCTGAAGGCGGTCCGATGACCACGAGCGATCGCAGCGCCTTCGTCGCCGGTCTGCCGAAGGCCGAGCTGCACGTCCACCACGTCGGCTCCGCGTCGCCGCGGATGGTGTCCGAGCTCGCGGCGCGGCACCCCGGCGTCGTACCGAGCGATCCGGAGGCGCTGCGCCGCTTCTTCGAGTTCCGCGACTTCGCCCACTTCATCGACGTCTACCTCGCGGTCGTCGACCTCGTGCGCACCCCGGACGACATCCGCTTCCTGACCTACGAGATCGGGCGTGAGCTCGCCGAGGGGCAGTCCGTCCGGTACGCCGAGCTGACGTGCACGCCGTACACCAGCGTGCTGCCGGACGACCCCGACCGCGGCATGCCGATCGAGGCGTACACCGAGGCGATCGAGGATGCGCGGCGGTCGGTCGAGCGCGACTTCGGCCTGGTGCTGCGGTGGATCTACGACATCCCCGGCGAGTCCGGGCTGCCCGCGGCCGAGGCGACCACGACCTTCGCGCTGGACCACGCGCCCGAAGGGCTGATCGGCTTCGGGCTCGGCGGCCCGGAGGTCGGGGTGCCGAGGCCGCAGTTCAAGCCGTACTTCGAGCGGACCCGCGCCGCCGGGCTCCGGTCGGTGCCCCATGCCGGGGAGACGACCGGGCCGGAGACGATCTGGTCCGCGCTGCGCGACCTGCGCGCCGAGCGGATCGGCCACGGGACCTCGGCCGCCCAGGACACCGAGCTGCTGGCCTACCTCGCCGACCGCGGCATCGCGCTGGAGGTCTGCCCGTCCTCGAACATCGCGACCCGAGCGGTCGCCTCGCTGGACGAGCACCCGCTGCCGGCGTTCGTGGCCGCGGGCGTGCCGGTGACCGTCAACTCCGACGACCCGTCGATGTTCGGCACCAGCCTCAACCGCGAGTACGAGGTCGCCGCCGACCTGCTCGGCCTGGATCGCTCCGGCATCGTGGACCTCGCGCGGGCCGGCGTACGCCACTCGTTCGCGCCGGACGACCTCAAGGCCTCCCTGCTCGCCGAGATCGACGCGTACGCCGCCGACTGAGTGCCCCCGGCAGGACTCGAACCCGCAACCCGCCGGGTAGAAACCGGCTGCGCTATCCAGTTGCGCCACGGAGGCTCGGTGGGATTCTGTCAGCCTCTCAGCGCGCCCAGCCACTCCTCGACGCCGTCGGCGGTGCGGGGGAGGGCGCCGGAGATGTTCCGGACGCCGTCGGCGGTGACGACCACGTCGTCCTCGATGCGGATGCCGATGCCGCGCAGCTCCTCGGGGACGAGCAGGTCGTCCTCCTGGAAGTAGAGCCCGGGCTCGACGGTGAGGACCATGCCCTCGGTCAGGGTGCCGTCGCGGTAGGACTCCGGAGCGGCACGACCGCAGTCGTGGACGTCCATGCCGAGCATGTGGCTGACGCCGTGGAGGGTCCAGCGGGAGTAGACCTTCGAGTCGGGGTCGAGGGCCTCCTCGGGGCTGACCGGCAGCAGGCCGAGGTCGCCGAGGCCGTGCGCGAGCACCACCATCGCTGCGTCGTGACCGGCGAGGAACCGCTCGCCCGGCCGAAGGGCCGCCATCGCGGCGTCCTGCGCGTCGAGCACGAGCGTGTAGAGGTCGCGCTGGAGCGGGCTGAAGGCCCCGGAGACCGGGATCGTGCGGGTGACGTCTGCGGTGTAGAGGTTGTTGCCCTCCACACCCATGTCGCAGAGGACGAGCTCGCCGGGCCGGACGGCACCGGAGTTCTCGATCCAGTGCAGCGTCGTGGCGTGTGCGCCGCCGGCGACGATCGAGTCGTAGCCGAGATCGTTGCCCATCGTGCGCGCACGGCGGAAGAAGGTGCCCTCGAGCCAGCGCTCGCCGTGGCGCAGGACCTGGTCCCACTCGCGGGCGCAGTCCTCGAAGCCGAGCGTGGTGGCGTCGATCGCC
>WQZX01000033.1 GCA_009780515.1 Nocardioidaceae bacterium
CCGGCCAGTCCTACTTCGGCAACGACCAGTTCGCCGAGTTCGCGCCCGGCATGAAGAGCATCGACGACGCGCTCGAGCTGCGCGGCCGGATCTTCGGCGCGTTCGAGCTCGCCGAGCTCGGCGCCTCACGCGGTGAGAACGTCGACCACCTGCTGACCTTCGTGGTCGTCGGCGCCGGTCCGACCGGCGTGGAGATGGCCGGCCAGATCGCCGAGCTGGCGCACCGCACACTGACCCGCGACTTCCGCGCGATCAGCACCAAGCAGGCGCGGGTGATCCTGGTCGACGCCGCTCCGCAGGTCCTCCCGCCGTTCGGGGCGAAGCTCGGCGCCTGGACCAAGCAGAAGCTCGAGAGCCTCGGCGTCGAGGTGATGCTCGGTGCGATGGTCACCGACGTCGACGAGCGTGGCCTGGTGCTGAAGTACAAGGACGGCACCGAGCACCGGATCGCCTCGGTCACCAAGGTGTGGGCCGCCGGCGTACAGGCGAACCCGCTGACCAAGACCCTGTCGGACCAGACCGGAGCTCCGCTGGACCGCGCCGGCCGCATCGCGGTCAACCCCGACCTCACCCTGCCCGGCCACCCCGAGGTCTTCGTGGTCGGCGACATGATCAACCTCGACCACCTCCCCGGCGTCGCGCAGGTCGCCATCCAGGGCGCGAAGTACGCCGCCAAGGAGATCGAGGGGCGTCTCAAGGGCAAGCCCGCGCAGGGCCCGTTCAAGTACTTCGACAAGGGCTCGATGGCGATCATCAGCCGCTTCCGGGCGGTCGCGATGGTCGGCAAGATGCGCGTCACCGGCCTGCTCGCCTGGCTGATGTGGCTGGTCGTGCACCTCTTCTACATCACCGGCTTCAAGAACCGCGTCACCGCGGTCCTGCACTGGTTCGTGTCCTTCCTCGGCCGGGACCGGTCCGAGCGGACCACTACCGAGCAGCAGATCTTCGCTCGCATCGCGTTGCAGCGGCTGGGCCGCGGCGCCACCGACCTCGTCTCCGAGCCCGGTGTGTACGACGCCGATGCCGAGCGCCGCCGTCGCGAGGAGCTCGAGGCCCAGGCGGCCGAGGAGGTCCACCTCACCGACGACAACCTGCGCGGCGTGAAGGTGCCGTAAGGGGTTGACATAAGGGGTAGTCCCTGACGAAAAGCACCACTTTCCACCGGAAAGTGGTGCTTTTCGTCAGGGACTACCCCGCCCCGGCGCCTACTCGAAGAACTCCGGCGGCTGCTCGTCCCGCGCGACCAGCAGCTGGCGGGCCCAGCGGGGGAGGACGAAGATGCCCTCGGCCTCGGCGGTGACGCCGTCCGGACCGATGAGGTGGCCCTTCGCCCAGGTCTTGATCCCCTCGGAGCGGTCGATCCAGGCCTCGGCCCGCAGGTCGCCCAGCGGCGTGCCCTGCCGGTAGACGATGGTGAGGGTGCCGGTCATGCCGGGCCGGCCGCCGGCGCCGGCCGCCTGGCCGAGCATCTGGTCCAGCACCATCGAGATCATGCCGCCGTGGACCAGCCCCGGCGGTCCCTCGTACGCCGCCCCGAGGTGGAAGTCCGACACCGCACGCCCGTCGGCGTCGATCGTGATCGTGAGCGGCGGGGCGATCGCGTTGCGCAGCCCCATCACCGCGTTGCCCCAGGCCCGCCCCTTGCCCTCGGGGGTGTAGCGCACGCCGAAGCCGCCGTCGATCTGCTCCTTGCGCAGCCGCGCGGTGACGGCCTCGATCTCCGCCTGGGCGGTGCGGACGTCGTCGCCGTCGACCAGCGTGCGAAGACCGGCGTCGACGAGGTCGCGGATCGCCTGGGTGAACGGTCCGTACAGGTCGGCCTGCCGGGAGATCTCCTCGGGTGTGGCGTCCTCGGGCAGGAAGCGGCTCATGTCCGAAGACTAGAACAGGTTCTCAGCCGTGGCCGCCGCCGGCCCGCGGGCGCAGGTCGGGGCGGAGCCTGAGCAGCACGCGCATGAAGGGCTCGGGGTCGACGTCGGTCGCGGTCAGCGTCAGGAGCGGCGCGTCGACCTGCTCGATCAGGACCTGCCAGCCGCGCCGCTCGGGCCGGCCGACGACCGCGACCGGGGTGTAGGGGTTCGCGAGGTCGACGATCCAGCGCCGCCCGCCCCGGGCGACCTCCAGCTGGCCGCGGCGGATCGTCAGCCGCGCGGGGTACGTCGTCGCCCGCACCGCCCAGACGACCAGGAGCAGCAGGCCGAGGACGGCCGCCACTCCGATGGTGCCGGCGGTCGGCTGGCGGACCGCCCAGGTGATGGCGGCGGCGGTCGCCGCCAGCACCGCCAGCAGCACGGCGCTCAGCACCCTCCGCGTGCGCATGCGGGGCTGGAACTCGATGTTCGCCGGCGGCAGGTCGTCCGCCTCCTGCTCGACCCAGCGCACGGTCGCCGGCGCGGGATCGGACCGGGCCGCCGTCGTACGACGCGCGGGCTCGAACGGCCGGGGAGCGGGTGCCGGAGCGGGTGCGGCCTCGGGCTCGAGGTCGGGCAGCGGCTCGAGGGATAGCGGGGCCGCGGCAGGCTCGTCGACCACGACGGGCCCGAGCATGTCCACTACCGACCGGCCCGCGTCGTGGGCGTCGGGGAGGCGCGGTGTCGGCTCGGCCCGCACCGGGGTCGCCGCAGGCCCGCCCGTCCGCTCGGCGACGCGCTGCGGCACCGGCGGGAGCGGTACGTCGCGGTCGGCGGCGTACGTCGCGCGCTTGTCCAGCCAGGCACGGATGGCGCTCGTGTCCGGACCGAACTCGTCATCGCTGGCCATGACGAGGCTCCCTTCCTCCCGGATCGAGGGTACTCGCGGGCGCCGGTGCGGTCCGGCGAAGCGGAGAAGTCGCGACCATTGACTTTCCCGACTGGAAAGAGGAGGCTTCTGTTTCCGAGATGGAAAGTGGAGGTGGGTCACGATGGTGACTCCGGACGAGGCGGACGCGGCGCTGGCCGCCGTCGAGCGCGCACGCGCCGACGTCGCGGCCGAGGTCGGCCTTCCGCGCGGCTACTGGTGGGGGATGGGCGTCGCCTGGGCGCTGTTCGGCCTGCTCGCCGAGGTCGGCGACCCCTGGGTCACCACCGCGGTGACGCTGGTCTTCGGCGCTGCCCACTCCGTCGTGGCGTCCCGGCTGCTCGACGGACGCAGTCGCACGCGGCGGGTGCGGGTGAGCGCGGCGGCGGCCGGCCGGCGTACGGCGCCGGTGGTGGTCGCGGTCCTGCTGGCGCTGGTGGCCCTGACAGTGGCCGCGGCGCTCGCGCTGGATGCCGACGGCGCCGGCCGCCCGGCGCTCGCCGCCGGTGTGGCCGTCGGCGTGCTCATCGGCGGCGGAGGACCCGAGATCCTTCGCGGTGCGCGACGGTTGCTCCACGCATGAGCGGCGGGTTCGACGAGCTGATCCACCCGAGCACCCGGCTCACGCTGGTGGCGACGCTCGCCGCGACCGACTGGGCGGAGTTCGCGTTCCTGCGGGAGCGGCTCGGGATGTCGGACTCGGCGCTGTCCAAGCAGCTCGCCACGCTCGAGGGTGCCGGGTACCTCGCCACCGAGCGCCGCCTGGACGGCGGCCGGCATCGGCTGCGCGCCCGGCTCACCCCCGAGGGACGGCGGGCCTTCGACGGGCACGTCGCGGCCCTGCGGGCGATCGTGGCGGCCTCGTCGGCGGGGAAGGATGCTGCGGGACCGTAGGCTGGGAGCGTGAGCACGACGCGAGGAGGAGCCGTGGTGGAGCCCGCAGAGCCGGCCGGCGGCGTCCGCCAGACGCGGCAGCGGCGGGCGATCGGCGAGGCGCTGGAGCAGGCCGACGACTTCCAGAGCGCGCAGGACATCCACGACGCGCTGCGCCACACCGGCGACAAGGTGGGTCTCGCCACCGTCTACCGCACGCTCCAGTCGATGGCCGAGGCCGGAGAGGTGGACGTCCTGCACGGCGCGGCCGGCGAGACGACGTACCGCCGCTGCAGCCCGGACCACCACCACCACCTGGTCTGCCGCTCGTGCGGCCGCACCGTCGAGGTCGTCGCGCCGACGGTGGAGGCGTGGGCGCGCTCGGTGGCCGCCGACCACGACTTCGCCGAGGTCAGCCACACCGTCGAGCTGCGCGGCCTCTGCGCCGACTGCCGCTGACCGGGTCTTCCCAGGCGACGGCGCCTCGGTGAGGATGTCCGGGTGCGCATGCTGCTGGCCGTCCTCTCGGCGCTCGCCGTGGTCCTGGCGGGGCCCGCCGCCCACGCCGCCCCGCCCGCTGCCGGACCGGTCGAGCCGGCGCCGACCGTCGGCCCGCTGTTCTTCCCCAGCGTGGGCGGCCTGTCGACGCTGCTCCACCTGCCGCACTTCTGCTCGGCGAGCGTGCTCGACTCCTCGACCCGCGACCTGCTCGTGACGGCCGCGCACTGCGTCTACGGCACCGGCCTGACGATGGAGTTCGCGCCCGGCTTCCACGACGGCATCGCGCCGTACGGCGTGTGGGAGGTGCGCCGCGCCTACGTGACCACCGCCTGGCGTGCCCACCAGGACCCGGCCGACGACGTCGCCGTGCTCGAGGTGGCCCCGCGGGCCGGCAGGCGGCTCGAGGACGTCGTGGGCGCCGGCGAGCCGGTCGGTACGCCCGCTGCGAGCGCGCCGGTGACCGTGACCGGCTACCCGATGGGCGTCGACGGCAGCACGGTCGGCTGCACCACCGGCCTCTACCTCACCGGCGGCTACCCGAGCATCGACTGCACCGGCTTCGCCGACGGCACCAGCGGCGGCCCCTGGATCCAGGCCGGCCGGCTGGTCGGGGTCGTCGGCGGCAAGGAGCAGGGCGGCTGTGCGGACTCGGAGTACTCCGCTCCCATCGCCGGCCGGCTGCCCGGTCTGGTTGCGCGCGCCGAGGCCGGGCGACCCTCGGACCTCGTGCCGATCGGCTTCCTCGCCAACGCCTGCCTCTGAGCCGGGGGCGTCGCCTACAGCAGGGTCGGCAGCTCCGCGACGCTGTCGAGGATGTGCGTGTGCGGCTCGGCGAGCAGCTGCTCGCGCGTGAACGAGCCGGTGGTCACCCCGACCACGAAGCGTGCGCCGGCGTTCATCCCGGCACCGAGGTCGTTCGGGGTGTCGCCGGCGGTGAGCACCCGTCGTACGTCGGTGACGCCGGTGGCCTCCATCGCGTGGAAGACGAGGTACGGCGCCGGACGGCTCGCCGCGACCGTGTCGCTGGTGACGAGGGCGTCGACGGTCCCGCCCACGGTCCAGCCCAGGCCGGTCAGGATCGAGCCGGCCACCTCGGCGGTGTAGCCGGTCTGCAACGCGATCCTCACCCCGGCGGCGCGGAGCTCGTCGAACATCTCGAGCACGCCGGGGATCGGCGTCGGGGGACTCTCCCGGTAGGCCGCCTCGACCCTGGCCATGAAGATCTGGAAGACGGCCGCCACCCGCGAGGGGGAGGCGTCCTCGCCGAGCTCGCCGAGGATGCCCCCGATCGCCTCCTCCTTGGAGGTGCCCTTCCACCGCTGCAGCACGTCGGCCGGGACCGGCGTGCCGATCGATTCGGCGACGGCGTCGGCGATCGCGGTGTAGACGAGGCCGCCCTCGTCCACGGTGGTGCCGGCCATGTCGAGCGCGACGAGGGAGTAGCTGGTCATGACGGCTCCTTGAGGATGCGCAGGTCGTGGGCCAGGCCGACCGAGGTGGGTCGGGAGTTGTCGAAGGTGAAGGTGACGCGGTCGGAGCGGTAGCGGTCGTCGCCGTACTCGATCGCGGTCCCGTCGCTCGCGCGGGCGACGCGGCGCTCCCGCAGGAGCGGCGCGCCGACCTCGACCCCGAGTGCGGCGGCGTCGGTCTCGTCCGCGGGGACGGCGTCCATCGTGTGGCGTGCCGTCTGCAGGTCGACCCCGGAGTCCAGGAGGTGGCCGTAGACCGACCCTGCGTCGATGTCGAAGTCGAAGAGGAGGCGCCCGACGTCCAGGATCCAGGTCGAGCGCTCGAGCATGACCGGCTCGTCGTCGAGCGAGCGGACCCGGAGATAGTCGACGCAGGTGGCGCCGGCGTCGATGCCGAGGGCGTTGGCGGCCGCCGCCGACGCCGCCCGTCGGGAGATCTCGAGGGTGTGCTGCCCGGGCCGCCGTCCGGCGCGCTCGGCCCAGGAGCTGAAGGACATGAGGTTCTCGAACGGCTGGCTCAGCGTGGTGTCGCGCACCACGGGCGGACGTCCCTGTCCGCCGCCGATCAGACCGGCGTGGCGCAGCGTCGCCAGTGCCGCCCGCACGGTCCCGCGCGACGTCCCGAACTCCTCGCGCAGCTGCGCCTCGGACGGCAGCGGCTCGCCCGGTCGGAAGTCGCCGCGCAGGATGCGTTCGCGGAGCTCCGCCGAGAGCCTGGCGTGCAACGGGGTGGCCATGGAACGAACCTACAACTTGATCAGACAACTGTGCCCTGGACCCAGGTTAACGGTCCGGAAACGTTGAGGTGGCCGAGAGAACTGCGGGTAAACTTGTACAGACAAGTAGGTCGAAGGTGTTGACCTCCATGATTGCGCGGCGGAACCGTACGGGTCGTGCTTCCTTCCACCGATCTCGTCGTCGTAGGTGCCGGCATCGTCGGCCTGGCCCATGCTGCCGAGGCGACCGCCCGAGGTCTGCGGGTCACCGTCGTCGACCGTGACGACCGCGCCGCGGGCGCGTCCGTGCGGAACTTCGGGCACGTCTGCACCACCGCGCAGTCGGGTCGCGCCCTCGAGTACGCCCGGGTGGCGCGCGAGCGCTGGGTCGAGCTCGGCGCCAAGGCCGGTTTCGAGGTCAAGCAGTGCGGCACGGTCGTCGTCGCTCGCACGGCGTCCGAGCACGCGGCCCTGGCGGAGTTCTCCGCCGCGCGCCCGGCCGGTGAGGTCGTCCTGCTCGATGCCGAGGGCGTGCGCGAGCGGTTCGCGCCGGCCGGCGCGGACGTGGTCGGCGGTGCGTTCCTGCCCGGGGACCTCCGCGTCGCGCCGGTCGAGGCCGTGCCCGCGCTGGCCGCCTGGCTGGAGGCCGAGGGCGTGACCTTCCGGTGGGGCACCCACGTCGGCGCGATCTCGCCCGGCACGGTGCACACGTCCCGTGGCGACCTGTCGGCCCCGTACGTCGTGCACGCGGTCAACTACGACGTCGACAGGCTCTTCCCCGACATCGCCGACGCCGCAGGCGTACGACGCTGCCGGCTCCAGATGTTCGAGGTCGAGGCGCCGGACGGCGTACGGATCGAGCCCGGCGTGCTCACCGGCACCGGCATCCTGCGCTACGGCGGGATGGCCGAGCAGCCCTCGGCGGCCGCCGTGCAGGCGGAGCTGGAGAAGGACCGCCCCGAGCTCCTCGACATCGGCCTCAACCTGATGCTGACGCAGCGTCCCGACGGCGTGATCGTCCTGGGCGACACCCACCACTACGACCGCACGCTCCCGCCCTTCGACGACGAGCACGTCGCCGAGCTGGTGCTGCGGGAGGGCGCCCGGCTGCTCGGGTCGCCGCTCACGGTCCGGCGGAGGTGGAGGGGCGTCTACGCCCACTCCCCGACGACGGACTACCTCACGGCCGCGCCGTACCCGGGTGTCCGGGTCGTCTCGGTCACCTCCGGAATCGGCATGACCACGGCCCTCGGCCTCGCGCCCGCGGTCCTCGACGACCTTCTCTGAACACCCACCCGCACCTCAGGAGAACCGATGCTCACCATCCGCAAGACCGCCATCGCCGCCACCGTCGCGGCCCTCGGGCTCTCGCTCGCCGCCTGTGGCTCGAACGGCAGCTCCACCGACGGCGCGGCAGCCGCCAGCACCTCGTCGGTGTGCCCCTCCGGCACGCTCAACTTCGGCGTGGAGCCCTACGAGAACGCCCGCCAGCTGATCCCGGCGTACCAGGCCCTCGCCCAGGGCCTGGGTCAGAAGCTCGGCTGCAAGGTCAACCTCGAGATCAGCGACACCTACACCGCCGAGATCCTGGCGATGCAGAACGGCAAGCTCGACCTCGGTGAGTTCGGGCCGCTCGGCTTCGTCTTCGCCAACCAGCAGACCGGGGCGACCGCCCTCGCCTCGTTCGCCGACTCGACCGGCAAGGTGTCGTCGTACACCGCGGGCATCTGGGTCCCGAAGAGCTCGCCCATCAAGACGGTCGCCGACCTGAAGGGCCACACCCTCGCGCTCGGCGAGACCGGCTCGACCTCCGGCGACGCCGAGCCCCGTGAGGCGCTGGTCAAGGCAGGCGTCTCGAAGCAGGTGGACGCGCAGTACGCCGGTGGCCACCCCCAGGCGCTCGAGGCCCTCGTCAACGGCAAGGTCGACGCGGCGGAGATCAACAGCCAGACGGTCGCGTCGGCGACCGCGGCGCACCAGTTCGACGCCTCGCAGTACCGCGAGATCTGGACGTCGCAGCCCATTCTCAACGACCCGGTCGCGGCAGGCCCGAACATGACCCCCGCGGTCGCCCACCAGGTCCAGCAGGCGCTGCTCAGCCTGCCCGGCTCCACCGTGAAGAAGATCGGCGTCTACCTCGACTTCACCCCGCCGAAGTCCGGTGCGCTGGTGGCCGTGACCAAGCAGCAGTACCAGCCGCTCTTCGACCTGGCGAAGACCCTGGGCCTGACCACCAAGGACCTCTGATGACGGTGCTGACCACCTCGGCCGGACGGCGGGCGGCGCTGCTGGCCGTCGAGGGGCTGAGCAAGAGGTACGGCGACCGCGTCGTGCTGGACGGCTTCTCGCTCGACGTCGCTGCCGGCGAGGTGGTCAGCCTGCTCGGGGCCAACGGCTCGGGGAAGTCCACGGCGCTGCGCTGCATCGCGGGGCTCGACCGGCCCGATGGTGGCACGGTCTCGGCCGCTGGTGAGCGCACGCGTCTGGGCACGCCGATCCCGTCGGTGGCCATGGTCTTCCAGAGGATCCACCTCGTGCCTCGGCGTACCGCTCTGGACAACGTGTGCGCCGGGGCGCTCGGGCGGCTCGGGTTCCGCGAGTCCTGGTCGTCGTACGCGTTCCCGCGGGCGCTCCGCGAGGAGGCGATGGCCTGCCTCGATCGCGTCGGCCTCGCCGACCGCTGCCACGAGAAGGCCGGGCGGCTCTCCGGCGGTCAGCAGCAGCGGGTGGCCATCGCTCGCGCCCTCTGCCAGCGGGCCAGCGTGATCCTCGCCGACGAGCCGGTCTCCGCGCTCGACCCGGCGGCGGCCGATCAGGTCATGCGGCTCTTCCGCTCCCTCGCCGACGAGGACGGCATGGCGATCGCGGCGGTCCTGCACCAGCCGGACCTGGCGAAGAAGTACTCCGACCGTCTCGTCGGTCTGCTGCGTGGCGTGACCGCGTTCGACGTACATCCCGACCGGCTGGGCGAGCGCGAGCTCGAAGAGCTCTACCGCCCCGACATGGAGAACGAGTCATGACCGCAGATGCGCTCGAGCCGAAGGTGCCGACCCGCATGCGGGTGCCGCGTCGCTTCACCGCCAAGCACTACGCCGCCGTCGCCGCGATCGTGCTGGTGCTCGTCGGGCTCCACGCGATCGCGTGGTGGAAGACCGGGTTCTCGATCAAGGAGCTGGTCGACGGCTGGCAGGGCCTGTGGCACTTCCTGGTCGGCCGCGACCAGACCTACCCCAACGGCCATCACGTCCACACCAAGGGCGCGTTCCCGATCGACACCAGGTGGGGCGCCACGATCAAGCCGGGCATCGGCTACTGCTTCCTGACCGTCTGCATCGGCCTGATGGGCACGACGCTGTCGATCCCGTTCGCGTTCGTGCTCGCCGTGGTCGCGTCGCGCACCACGAACCGCTATGCGCCGCTGTACTACCTGGCGCGGGCGCTGATGTCGGTGCTGCGCGCGGTGCCGGAGACGGTCTACGCGCTGATGTTCATCGCGGCCCTCGGCTTCGGCGCCTTCCCGGGCGTCATCGCACTCACCATCCACAACGTCGCGGTGATGGGCAAGCTGTGGTCCGAGGTCATGGACGAGGTCGACCAGGGGCCGGTCGAGGCGCTGCGCAGCGCGGGCTCGAGCAGCGTCCAGACGGCGATGCACGCGGTCTTCCCCGCCGTGGTCCCGTCGCTGCTGGGTCTGCTGCTCTACCGCTTCGACACCAACGTCCGCAGCTCGGTCATCCTCGGCACCGTCGGCGCCGGAGGCATCGGCTTCTACATCCTGCAGTCGGCGAACGGGTTCGAGTTCAACACGATGATGACCTACGTGTGCCAGGTCGTCGTGCTCGTCATCCTGATCGACCTCCTCAGCGTGTGGCTGCGTCGCAAGGTCGCGAAGGTGTGAGCCGGCTGCCGGCCGACCCCGCCTCCTGCACCGGCTCCCCTCGACTTCTGGCGCGCGGTCCGAGGCTGCGATACTGAGCCGCGCGGGCCCTTAGCTCAATTGGCAGAGCATCGGACTTTTAATCCGCTGGTTGTGGGTTCGAGTCCCACAGGGCCTACCTCGAAGCGATCGGCGCGAGACCGGCTCGCGACCGTTTGCCGATCCGTCATCGACGCGTCGTGCAACCTTCACGAACCTCGGAGATTCCTGGTGCGCACGGGGGTTTCGGCACGTCCGCAGATTGATAGTGTCGTGGTGCACCCGACGCAAGGTTCGAAGGTCTGGCGCCTGCGGTCTTGTCGACGTACGGCGCCTCTGGTTTCTGGTTTGTGCACAGCATTCACGGGTCCGGAGCGACGTGTCATCCCGCGCCGGGTGCGGGCCGCCGAGGTGGTGGCTCTCGCCCCGACACAAGGAGTAACGAGCGCAATGGCTCAGGGCACCGTGAAGTGGTTCAGCGCCGAGAAGGGCTTCGGCTTCATCGAGCAGGAGGGTGGCGGCGACGACGTCTTCGTCCACTACTCCGCCATCCAGACCAACGGCTACAAGTCGCTCGAGGACGCCCAGCGCGTCGAGTTCGACGTCACCCAGGGCCCCAAGGGCCCGCAGGCGGAGAACGTCCGCCCTCTCTGATCCGGTTCCGGCCGACCGAATCGCTGTCCGGGTCCCGTCGCTGGCGCGGCGGGACCCGGCCTGTTGCCGGGGGCGTATCCTGTGGAGGAGAGGGTCCGACGACTCCTCTCGAGAGCACCCTGTCTCAGAGGTGCATGCAGCGGCCGGTCGGGAGGCCCGGTTCCAGCTTGGTGACGCGGGAGGAGCGGGGCAGTGGCGGACCAGTTCGAGGTCGAGCTCGACGACGACGACCTGCTCTCCGAGGTCGAGCTGACGACGAACCTGATCATCGCCGCGACCGCCGCCGACGACCGGCTCCCGCAAGAGGAGATCGACCGGATCCTCGGCGTCGCATCGCCTTCCGTCTGATACCCCCTGGGGGTAATCTGGGGGCATGTCAGTCTCCAGCACCTGGACCGTCGCGGGCATGACCTGCGAGCACTGCGTCGCCTCGGTGACCGAGGAGATCTCCGAGATCCCGGGCGTCGAGTCCGTCCGCGTCACCCTCGAGGACGGCAGCGTCGTGGTCGACAGCGCCCAGCCGCTCGAGCGCGAGCAGGTGAGCGCGGCGGTGACCGAGGCCGGGTACCGCTTGTCGTGAGCACCCGGTCCCCCGTCGAGGCGGTCGACCGGTCGGCCGGGCCGGCGTACGAGACCGTCGACCTCGAGCTGACGGGGATGACCTGCGCGTCGTGCGCCAACCGCATCGAGCGCAAGCTCGGCAAGATCGACGGCGTCACCGCGACGGTCAACTACGCGACCGAGCGCGCGCGGGTCGACTTCCCCGCCGAGGTCGGCGTCGACCGGCTGGTCGCGGCGGTCGAGGCGGCCGGCTACTCCGCCCGTCCGCACCGCCCCGAGCAGACCGCCGCGGGCGACGAGGCGGGGGCGCTCCGGCGCCGGATGTGGGTGTCCCTGGGGCTGTCGGTCCCGGTCGTGGCCCTCTCGATGGTGCCCGCGCTGCACTTCGCGGGCTGGGCGTGGGTCGCGTTCGTGCTCGCCACGCCGGTCGCGCTGTGGGGCGCCTGGCCGTTCCACCGGGCGGCCTGGGCGAACCTCCGCCACGGCGGCGCCACGATGGACACGCTGGTGTCGACCGGTGTGCTGGCGGCGTACTGCTGGTCGCTGGTGGCGCTCGTCGCCGACCCGGCCATGACCTACTTCGAGACCGCGGCGGGCGTGACGACCTTCCTCCTGGCCGGGAGGTACGCCGAGAAGCGGGCCAAGCGCGAGGCCGGGGCCGCGATGCGGGCGCTGGCGGCGCTGCGCGCCCGCGAGGTCGCGCTGCTGCCCGACGGCCCGGACGGGCCGGAGCGGCGGGTGCCGATCGAGCACCTGGGCGTGGGCGACCTGTTCGTCGTACGGCCGGGGGAGCGGGTGGCCACCGACGGCGTCGTGGTCGCGGGGGAGTCCGCGATCGACGCCGCGGCGTTCACGGGCGAGTCGGTGCCGGTCGAGGTCGGCCCGGACGCCACCGTCATCGGCGCCACCCTGAACACCACCGGCCGGCTCGTCGTACGCGCCACCGGGGTCGGTGACGACACCCGTCTCTCGCAGGTCGCGCGGCTGGTCGAGGACGCGCAGGCCGGCAAGGCCGCCGTCCAGCGGCTGGCCGACCGGATCTCGCGCTACTTCGTGCCGGCGGTCATCGTGCTGGCGGTGCTGACCGCCGTCGGCTGGCTGCTGCTGGGCGGGAGCGCCTCCGACGCGTTCCGGGCAGCGGTGTCGGTGCTGATCATCGCCTGCCCTTGCGCGCTGGGCCTGGCGACGCCGACCGCGCTGATGGTCGGCACTGCCCGCGGTGCCCAGCTCGGCATCCTCATCCGCGGGCCCGAGGTGCTCGAGGCGGCCCGCGACCTCGACGTGGTCGCGCTGGACAAGACCGGCACCGTCACCGAGGGCCGGATGCGTCTGGTCTCGGTGGTGAGCGGTGACGCCTCCGAGCAGGAGGTACGCCGCGTCGCCGCGGCGCTCGAGTCCGGATCGGAGCACCCGATCGCGCGGGCGGTGGTCGAGGGCGCGGCCGATCTCGCCACCGCGGGGCTGGCGGGCTTCCGCTCGCACGCAGGGCTCGGGGTGACCGGACTGGTCGACGACAGAGCGGCGGCGGTCGGCCGGGCGTCGTTCCTGGCCGAGCAGGGTCTGCCGGTGCCCGCCGCCCTGGTCGAGGCGGGGGAGCGGGCCGAGCACGACGGCGCGACGGCCGTGTACGTCGGCTGGGACGGCCGCGCGCGGGGTTCGCTGGTCGTGGCCGACACGATCGCGGCAGGCGCCGCCGACGCCGTACGGTCGCTGCACGGGCTCGGCCTGCACGTCGTGCTGCTGACCGGCGACAACGAGCGCGCAGCCGCCCACGTCGCCGGGCTCGTCGGCATCGACGAGGTCGTCGCGGGTGTGCTGCCCGAGGCCAAGGCGGAGTACGTCGCCGGGCTGCAGGCCCAGGGTCGGCGGGTCGCGATGGTGGGCGACGGGGTCAACGACGCCGCCGCGCTGGCCGTCGCCGACCTCGGCATCGCGATGGGCACCGGCACCGATGTCGCCCAGGCCGCGGGCGACCTGACCATCCTCAGCGGCCACCTCGACTCCGCCGTGGACGGGGTCCGGCTGTCCCGTCGTACCTTCCGCATCATCCGGGGCAACCTGGCCTGGGCCTTCGGCTACAACGTGGCCGCCCTGCCCCTGGCCGTCCTCGGTCTCGCCACCCCCATGCTCGCCGGTGCCGCCATGGCCCTCTCCAGCCTCTTCGTCGTCGGCAACTCGCTGCGGCTGCGTCGGTTCCGGTGACGGGGGCGGGGGCGGGTAGTCCCTGACGAAAAGCACCACTTTCGCCCGAAAACTGGTGCTTTTCGTCAGGGACTACCCGCCCGTCGCCACAAACCGACCCACCAACCCGCCCTCTCCCTGTGGACAGAGGTCCGTCTCCACAGGGCCGGCTGCGGGTGGGCCCGTGACGTCGGAGGTACGGCGGAGCGTGCTCGCATGGGCGACGGGGCGACGAGACCGGGGTTGGTCAGGCCGGTCCGTCTCGACCCGAACGGGCTCAGCGGGCCGACCCGCGGGCAGGCCCGGAGCAGGCAGTGGGCCAGGAGCAGCCACGGCTACTACGTCCCGTCCGGGGTCGACCGGGCCGGTGCCGAGCAGCGCATCCTGGAGGCGTCGGTGCTGGTGCCGCGCGGGGGAGCCGTCACCGGGTGGGCGGCGCTGTGCTGGCAGGGCGGCCGGTGGTTCACCGGCAAGGGTCCGGACGGCACACCGCTGCCCGTCCCGCTCCTCATCAGCACCGCAGACATCCGTCCGCAGTCTCCGATCGTCGTCTGCGGCGAGGGATGCGGACCCGCCCACGTGCGAGTCGTCGACGGGGTCCCGGTCACGGACCCCGTCTGGACGGTGGCCTTCCTGATGCGCCGAGCCGTCGACGTACGCACGGCTGTGATGGTGTTCGACATGGCGGCGTACTCCGACCTCGTCTCGACGGCCGAGGTGACCGAGCGACTCGGCCAGCAGTGCTCGTGGACCGGCATCCCACAGGCGCGCGAGGCGCTGGCGCTCGTCAGCGAGAACGCCTGGTCGCCGCAGGAGGTGTTCATGCGCCTGTCCTGGACGATCGCCGGCGGCCGACGGATGCCGGAGACGAACGTGCCACTGTTCGACAGCCTCGGCCAGCACATCGGGACACCCGACCTTCTCGACCGGGCGGCCGGCGTCGTCGGGGAGTACGACGGCACGCACCACCTCGCCCGCGACCGGCGGGTCGGCGACATCGATCGCGAGGAGGTCTTCCGAGCGCACGGGCTCGAGATCGTCAGGTCCACCGCGGGCGGCTCGCTCGACTCGTTCCTGACCAGGCTCCACGGCGCCTACCGCCGGGCCGGGCGGCGTACCGGGTCGCGGAGCTGGACCGCCGACCCTCCTCCGGGGTGGATCTCGACCCGGACCGTCGATCAGCGTCGGGCCCTCTCCGCCGACCTGCGGGGCCGGCTGCTGAGGTACCGCTCGGCCTGACATAACGCGTAGTCCCTGACGAAAAGCACCACTTCGGCCCGAAAACTGGTGCTTTTCGTCAGGGACTACCCGCCACCGGCGCCCTCCCTCAGCAGCTGGCGAACAGCAGCGGCCCGGTCGAGAGGTCGGACAGGACGTAGTTGTCCGGCCGGGGGTGCAGGGTCATCGAGACGACGTCGTTGTCGGCGGTGACGGGGCCGAGCTTGAAGCGGTCCTGGAAGGTGCCGCCCTGGCCGGGGGCGGGGCCGACGGCCAGCTTGGAGCGGGAGTCGGCGTTGGTGCGGGCCTGGTCGGCGGACTCGAACGCCATAGCCACACGTACGTCGCCGCTCGGCTCGTAGGCCATCGCGAACGCGTCGAGCGGGTTGATCTCGCCGGCCTCCGTGATGAGCCGGGCGCCGGTGGCCTGGTCGCTCTCGTCGGCCTGGTTCATCGCGAGCGACTGGCAGGCGAAGTCGCCGTCGTACACCGCGGCGGTGCGGGCGTCGCCGACGGTGGCCACCACCTGGTCGATCGAGTCGTCGCCCTTGGCAGGCCCGCGCTGGTGATCGCGCCAGGTCGAGAGGAAGGCGGCGCTGTCGCTCGCGGCCAGCACGTGGTCGGAGGAGTCGATGGTCAGGTTGGCCAGCTCGGGGGTGATGTCCCCGATCGCGGTGAGGTCGTCGCCGGGCGTGGTCCAGACGCCGTCGTCGCTGGCGGGCTTGTGGTAGCCGAGCCGCTCGAGGGTGTCGCGCAGGTCGCCGAGGTCGACGCTCGAGGGCAGCCCCATCTGCAGGAGGGCGCCGTCGGTGCCCTGGCTGTAGAGCTCCCAGGACAGGTTGGCCGGCGAGACGCCGTACTTGTCGTCCATCGTCCGCGCGGAGTCGACGAGCGCCGACTGGGAGCTGAGGTCGGCGTCGAACGCCTTGTTCAAGAAGCCGCCCATGTTCTGGTCGGCATCGGCCGACGAGACGTGCAGAGCGCTGCGTACGGCGGTCCAGTCGGTCCAGCTGAACCGCACCGCCGTGCTCGGGGCCAGCGCCATCGCGGCGGCGAGGCGGCTGTCGGGCCCGGAGCGTGCGCGCACCCAGATCACACCCGCCGCGACGACCACGAGGAGCCCGACGGCCACGGCCAGGATCACCATCCGGCGACGCTTCATCCGTGGGCCCTCTCTCGTCAGCGGTCTCGGATAGGCGACACTAGCGCCGTGGCCAGCCCCACTCCCGCACCCGGTAGGACCAGGCGTCCGTCGATCCTCGCCGCCGGGGTGGTGGTCTTCCGTCCCGGCCGGCAGGTGCTGCTGGTCCACCGCCCCAAGTACGACGACTGGTCGTTCCCCAAGGGAAAGCTGGAGCCCGGGGAGCACCGCACGGCGGCGGCCGTGCGCGAGGTGGCCGAGGAGACCGGCGTGCACGTGCGTCTCGGGCCGCCGCTGCCCGACCAGGGCTACCTGGTCGGGGGCCGGCCGAAGGTCGTGCACTACTGGGCCGGTCGCGTGGTCGGCGACGACGACGTGTCCTGCTACCGACCCAACGACGAGATCGACGGCGTCCGGTGGGTGCACGTCGACGAGGCGGCCCGGGAGCTGAGCTACCCCCACGACCGCGAGACGCTCACGGCCGCCCTCGCGGTCCGCCGCAAGACCCGCGCGCTGGTCGTGCTGCGCCACGGGGAGGCCCGCTCGCGGTCCCGCTGGACCGCCGACGACCGGCTGCGGCCGCTGCTCAAGGCCGGCACCCTGCAGGCCGAGCGGCTCGTGCCGCTCCTCGCTGCCTACGACGTCAGCCACGTCGTCAGCTCGCCGAGCACCCGGTGCGTCCAGACCGTCGAGCCGTACGTCGCGACGACCGGGTTCGACCTCGACCTGCGTCGCCGGCTGAGCGAGGAGGACGCGTCCGCGACGGGCGTCGAGCGGATCGTCGCCGAGCTGCTCGCCGAGGAGCGCGGGGCGGTGCTGTGCAGCCACCGGCCGGTCCTCCCGCTCGTGTACGACGCCCTCGGACTCAGCGCCCGACAGCGCTCCACCACCCTCGCGGAGCCCCTCGCCCCTGCGGAGGCGCTCGTGCTCCACGTCCGCAAGGGACGGATCGTGGCGTTCGAGCGGCACCGCGCCCGCTGACCGGGGCGTCGTCGTACCTTCCCCGAGCGGGCGACGTGACCGGGGGCACGCCCGGTCGTCGCCTGCTCGCGCAGTGTTCACGGCCCGTTCAGATTCACCGGGCTGTTGCGTTACCGAGCCTCCATAACTTCGCGACGTCAGATCGAAAACCGAGGGGTGGGCCAATCCGCCCCTCTCGCGAGAGGCATCTGTCTTGAACCTCAACCACATTCGTCGTGCGGCGCTCCCGGGCATTGCTGCCGTCGCGCTCGCTGCCAGCCTGGCGGCCTGCGGCTCCAGCAACAGCTCGAGCGGCGGCTCCAGCAGCCTCAGCGGCACCGTGGCCGCGGGTGGCTCGACCGCTCAGCAGACCGCCCAGCAGGCCTGGTACGGCGCCTTCAAGGCGTCCAACCCCAACGTCAAGATCTCCTACGACGCCGTCGGCTCCGGCGACGGTCGGGCCGGATTCGAGAAGGGCACCTACTCCTTCGTCGGCTCGGACTCCCCGATGGACCCGAAGGCGGACCTTCCGGCCGCGACCAAGCAGTGCGGTGGCGACCCGATCCAGATCCCGGTCTTCATCTCGCCGATCGACGTCGCGTTCAACCTCCCGGGCGTCAAGAGCCTGAACCTCGACGCGAACACGATCGCCAGCATCTTCGCCGGCAAGATCACCAAGTGGAACGACCCGGCCATCGCCAAGCAGAACTCCGGCGTGAAGCTGCCGAGCACCACGATCACCCCCGTGCACCGCTCGGACTCGTCGGGCACCACCGACAACTTCACCGACTACCTGCACCAGGCCGCGCCGTCGGTGTGGACCAACGAGCACAACTCCGACTGGCCGCTCAAGGGCGGCGAGGGCCAGGAGGGCACCTCCGGCGTCGTCGGTGACGTCAAGGACAACCCCGGCACCATCGCCTACATCGACGACTCGGGTGTCGAGAAGCAGGGCCTCGGCGTCGCCAAGATCAAGGTCGGCAGCACCTACGTCGCCCCGAGCGCCCAGGGCGCCGCGAACGGCCTCGCCGCCTCGACGCTCGCCAAGGGCGGCCCGTCGACGGTCATGACCTACCAGATCAACCGCACCACGACCGACCCGTCGAACTACCCGGTCTTCATGGCGTCGAACGAGATCGCCTGCCAGAAGTACAGCAGCTCGGCGACGACGGACATCGTGAAGTCCTTCCTGACCTACATCATCTCCAACCAGGGTCAGCAGGTCGCCGCCAAGAACGCCTACTCCGCGCCGCTCCCGTCCTCGGTGGTCTCCGCAGAGCAGAAGATCATCGCGAAGATGGGCTGAACCAGCTGAGCAGAGGTGCGGCCGGACGATCTCCGGCCGCACCTCATCAGCTTTCCCGGATCACTCGGGGAGGTGCCGGGTCCGGCTTTCGGACCCGCGCCTCCCCTCCGTCCCGCCACCGGGTGGCACGCAACCCTGGAGCCAGAACCAGTGAGCACAATCGAGCCGCAGACCGTCCCGGAGGGCCCACCCACGCCCTCGGACGAGACGCCGGAGTCGCAGCCCGTCACCGGGTGGGGCGACCGCATCTTCTCCTCCGCCGCCTTCGGAGCGGGGCTGCTGATCCTGCTCGTCCTCGCAGCCGTCTTCGTCTTCCTCGCGGTGCAGGGCGCGCCGGGCACGCACCAGGCCGCCTCGGTCTACGGCCCCTATGCCACCAACTTCTGGTCCTACGCCGGCAAGCTGCTGTTCGGCACCGCGCTCGCCGCCGTCCTGGCGATGCTGATCGCCGTGCCGTTCGCGCTCGGGCTGGCGCTGTTCATCTCGCACTACGCGCCGCGCCGTCTGGCGGTGCCGGTCGCGTACGTCATCGACCTGCTGGCCGCCGTACCGTCGGTCGTCTTCGGCCTCTGGGGCGGTCGCGCCCTCACCCACGCCTCGCTCCCGGTGCAGCACTGGCTCAACCAGCACCTGGGCTGGTTCCCGCTCTTCGGCGGCACGCCGTCCTCGACCGGCCACACCGTCTTCATCGCCGCGGTCGTGCTGTCGATCATGGTCATCCCGATCACGACCGCGATCGCCCGCGAGGTCTTCCAGCAGACCCCCAAGCTGCTCGAGGAGGCCGCCCTCGGCCTCGGCGCGACGCGCTGGGAGATGATCAAGTACGCCGTCCTGCCGCACTCGCGCTCGGGCGTCGTCGCCGGCGCGATGCTCGGCCTCGGTCGCGCGCTCGGCGAGACGATGGCGGTCGCCATGGTGCTCAACGGCAACCCGCTGGTCTCGATCCGGATCCTCACCACCGACAGCCCGGCGACGATCGCCTCGAACATCGCGAACGAGTACAAGAACGAGGACCCGCACATGCAGTCGGTCCTCATCGCGACGGGTCTGGTCCTGTTCGTGTTCACGTTCCTGGTCAACTTCGCCGCCCGCACCATCGTGACCCGCGCGGAGAGGAGGCTCGCATGAGCGTCACCACCGCACCCACGGGCGGCATCTCGCTCCAGGGGAACCGGCTGCCCCGCTTCGCGCCGTACGTCGTCGTGGTCGGCGCCGTCGCGCTCGGCGCGCTGGTCACCATGCTGCTCGGCCTGAGCTGGGTCGCCGCGCCGGTCCTGGCCGTCATCGTCGTCGACATCGCCCTGCCGCTGTGGTCCAGGCTCGTCGAGGGCCGCCGCGCCGCCGCGAACCGGGGCGTCACCTGCCTGGTCTGGACCGCGCTGGGCTGCACGCTCGTGCCGCTGGTCTGGGTGCTCGCCGAGGTGGTGATCAAGGGTGCGCCGGGCATCAACGCCCACCTGCTCACCCACGACGGCACGCCGTACTTCGATCCGAAGACGCTCGTCACCACGGCGGGCGGCGGGGCCTTCCACGCGCTCGTCGGCACCCTGATGGTCACGCTGTGCGCGGTGATCATCTCGGTCCCGGTCGGCCTGATGACGGCGGTCTACCTCGTCGAGTACGCCCGCGGCAGCTGGCTCGCCCGCGGCGTGACGCTGATGGTCGACGTCATGACCGGCATCCCGTCGATCGTGGCCGGTCTGTTCGCGGTCGCGCTCTTCACCCTCGCCGACCCGTCGTTGCGCATGGGCATCATGGGCTCGGTCGCGCTGTCGCTGCTGATGATCCCGACGGTCGTGCGCTCGGCCGAGGAGATGATGCGACTGGTGCCCAACGACCTCCGCGAGGCGGCGTACGCCCTCGGTGTGCCGAAGTGGCGCACGGTCCTCAAGGTCGTCCTGCGTACGTCGCTCGGTGGCATCATCACCGGTGTGATGCTGGCCGTCAGCCGGGTGATCGGCGAGACCGCGCCGCTGCTGGTCGCGATCGGCTCGATCGACGAGACCAACTGGAACCCGTTCTCGGGGCGCATGGAGACGCTGCCGGTGTTCATCATGGACAACTACACCCAGGGGGCCACGACGCCCGACGGCTACAAGTGGGCGTGGAGCGGCGCGCTCCTGCTCATCGCCATCGTCATGGTCCTGAACCTCATCGCCCGCATCATCGGCAAGATCTTCGCCCCCAAGACCGGGCGCTGACAGGGAGCACACAATGGCCAAGAGCATCGACGTCTCCGACGTCAACATCTACTACGGCGACTTCCTCGCCGTGCAGGGCGTCAACATGTCGATCCGCGCGGGTGCGGTGACCGCGTTCATCGGTCCGTCCGGCTGCGGCAAGTCGACGTTCCTGCGCTCGCTCAACCGCATGCACGAGGTGATCCCGGGTGCGCGCGTCGAGGGCAAGATCGTGGTGGACGGGCAGGACCTCTACGGTCCGGGCATCGACCCCGTCGCCGTACGGCGCACCGTCGGCATGGTCTTCCAGCGGCCGAACCCGTTCCCGACGATGTCGATCTACGACAACGTGCTCGCGGGCAGCCGGCTCAACGCCAAGAAGATCAAGAAGGCCGACGCCGACGAGATCGTCGAGCGGTCGCTGCGCGGCGCGAACCTCTGGCAGGAGGTGAAGGACCGCCTCGGCAAGCCCGGGATGGGTCTCTCCGGTGGTCAGCAGCAGCGCCTGTGCATCGCGCGCGCGATCGCGGTGCAGCCCGAGATCCTGCTGATGGACGAGCCGTGCTCGGCGCTGGACCCGATCTCGACCTCGGCCGTCGAGGACCTGATCCACCAGCTCAAGGACGACTACACGATCGTCATCGTCACCCACAACATGCAGCAGGCCGCGCGCGTCTCGGACGACACCGGCTTCTTCAACCTCAAGGCCACCGGCGAGCCCGGGCACCTGGTCGAGTTCAACCCGACCAAGAAGATGTTCGCGAACCCCGACGACCCGGCGACCGAGGCCTACATCTCGGGTCGTTTCGGCTGATCCCGAGACGCTGGACATGGACACGCCCTCAGGGATGGAGCGTGTCGGCAGGTCGTCCCGCGAGGCGGCCGTCCGCGACTACCTCCACAGGTGGGCCGAGACGGCAGGCGCACAGGTCCTGGTGGTGGACCCGCTGCCCGACCGGGAGGGGCTGACCGACGCGATGGCCGGTCGTGGGGTCCACATGGTGTGGGCCGATTCGACCATCGACGGTCTGGTGGAGTTCGGGCGGGTGCACCCGAACGCGGTCGTCGTCGACCCGCGCGCACCCGGCATCCCGGCGACCGAGTTCGTCAGCGTGATCCGCAAGCACGGGGCGTCGTACGTCATCGCGGTGCTGGAGCGCACCGAGCCGGACGCGGCGGGTGAGCTGCTGCGGGCCGGAGCCAGCGCGCTGGTGCCCTCGCCGTACACGGCGAGCGCGCTGTGGGAGGCGCTGAGCGCGTCGCCGGTGCCGATGTCGCAGCACGCCCACCTCTCGGTCGGGCCGCTCGAGCTCGACGCCGGTGCCTACTCGGTGAGCATCGCGGGCCGGCGCATCCCCGACCTGCCGCTGAAGGAGTTCGAGCTGCTTCGCGAGCTGATGCTGCGCGCGCCGGGCGTCGTCACCGACGACGAGCTGCGGACGGCGCTGTGGGGGTCGGGCAGCGCCAGCGGCAACACGATCGCGATGCACGTGACCCGGCTGCGGGCCCGCCTCGACGGGGCCGCATCGGTACGCCGCATCCGCGGGCGGGGCTACTCCCTGACGATCTGACCGCGACCGGTCAGGCGGGCACGACTAGGTGGATGACGCCGTAGGCCAGGTAGGCGACCAGCGCCGCAGCAGGGAGGGTCACCAGCCACGCCACCAGAATCGTCTGCGCCATGCCCCACCGGACCGCCGAGAAGCGCTTGGTCGCGCCGGCGCCCATCACCGCGGCGGTGATCACGTGGGTGGTCGAGATCGGCGCCTGGTAGACGTACGCCGTCGTGTAGAGGACCGTCGCGCCGACCGACTCGGCCGCGAAGGCCCGCGGCGGGTCGAGGTGGATGATCCGGCGCCCGAGGGTGCGCATGATGCGCCAGCCGCCGGAGTAGGTGCCGAGCGAGATCGCGCTCGCCGCGCACATGATGACCCACAGCGGCAGGTGGGTAGCGCTGTAGTGGCTGGGGTACGCCGTGACCAGCACCAGCAGGATGACGCCCATCGTCTTCTGGGCGTCCTGGAGGCCGTGGCCCAGCGCCAGCGAGGCGGCCGAGATGGTCTGCATGCCGCGGAAGCCGCGGTTGACCCGATGGGGGTTGCGCCGCCGGAAGATCCACAGGATCGCGGTCATCACGATGAAGGCGAGGATCAGGCCGATCACGGGTGAGGCGACCATCGGGATGACGACCTTGTCCCAGATCGTCGACCAGTGGACCGTCGCGCCGCCGGCGAGGGCCGCGCCGACCAGGCCGCCGATCAGGGCGTGGCTGGAGGAGGACGGGAGCCCGAAGTACCAGGTGATGAGGTTCCAGGAGATCGCGCCCAGGAGCGCCGACATCACGATCACCAGGCCGTGGTGGCTCTGTGGCGGGACGATCACGTCGCTGACGGTGTGGGCGACCTTCTGCCCGAGCAGCGAGCCGACGAAGTTCATGACGGCCGCCAGGGTGAGGGCGATCCGCGGCGTCAGCGCCCGGGTCGAGACCGACGTCGCGATGGCGTTGGCGGCGTCGTGGAACCCGTTGGTGTAGTCGAAGGCGAGCGCGATCACGATGACCACGATCACGATCGCGAGGGTGACGGTCACTGCGGACGGTCTTCAGTAGAGGTCATCTGCTGATCGGCCGGTCGGCCTCAGCCTTCCTTGACGGCGATCTGCTCGACGATGTTGGCGACCGCCTCGAAGGCGTCGATGGCCGCCTCGAGCGACTCGACGATGTCCTTGAGCTTCAGGACCTCGATGGTCTTGTACTCGCCGGAGAAGAGCTGGGCCAGCATCCGCCGGTGGTTGCGGTCGCCGGTGTTCTCCAGCCGGTTTATCTCGATCCAGTAGTCCTCGAGGGAGTTCATCGACTGGAGCCGCGGCATCGCGGCGGAGGTCAGCTCGGCGCAGCGCTGGAGCACGTCGACCTGTGCGGACAGCTCGGTCGGGATCGTGGAGACCTCGTAGAGCAGGATCAGGTCGACCGCCTCGTCCATCATGTCCATGACGTCGTCGAGGCCGGAGCCGAGCTTGTAGAGGTCCTCGCGGTCGAAGGGCGTGACGAAGGTGCTGTTCACCTTCTTCACGATCGCGTGGGTCGTCTCGTCGGCGGCGTGCTCGGCGGCCCGCATCCGCTCGGCGACGGCCTCACGGTCAGCGTTCTCGGCGAGCATCTCGGCCAGCAGGCCGGCTCCCTCGACGAGGTGCTGGGCCGACTGGGTGAAGAGGTCGAAGAAGGAGGTGTCGACCGGGCGCAGACGCAATCGCACTTGGACTCCCGTTGAGGCGGAGGCGAACGCGATCATGCTAGGGGGTGAACGACGTCGGCGTGCAACCGTGGGCGGGTGTTCTGGACGCGAAGTGGCCGTCACCACTCCGCGACCGGGTCTCCCGGGCGGGGCTCAGGAGCGGAAACGGCCGCGCTGCTGCTCGATCAGGGCCTCCTGAAGGTCGACCGTCCCGTCGTTGCGCACCCACTGGCCCTCGGCGCCGAGCACCCAGGCACGCGTGGTGGGCGCGAAGGCCAGGTCGAGCAGATCCGCGACGCCCTGCTTGGTGCGCTCGTCGGGCAGCCTCCGCCAGCTCCGACTGCTCGGCACTCAAGTACGCCGACCACCGGACGTACAGGGGCGCTTTCACCAGTTCTGTTGACCCGCAGGAGGCATGTAACGAACGAAGCTGGCGACCTTTGGCAGGTAGTTGAAATCGGGCGTAGATCTGCTCGGGCAGCCCCAAGGGGTCTGGGAGACCTCGACAAACTCAGCGACGCCGCCCGCCCGCCCTGCTCCACGTCCTCGACGGCCTGGCTCGCCAACACCCGCATCCGAGCAGCCCTCGACAACGCCAGCTGAGCTACTTCCGGCGCTGCTTCAGCAGCGCTTTCGCTTCCTTCCCGAACACGGGATGGTCACGCAGCCCTTCAACGACCGCTCGTCCGCGGGCGTCGCCGACCGTGAGGATCGGACGAATGAAGTGGATACGCGTGCTTCCACGGGACGTCTCGTCAAGTAGGACGATCAGATCGTCAAGGTGCTCCGGCCTGGCCGACGCGGCCAATGCGGCGGCCAGACCCTCTGTTGCGTCCGGGCCCTCAGCGCGCAAATACAGGTCGCGAAGACGGTCCCAGTGGACGGCTGCCGGCGCAACGGCCATCGCCCGTGCGACGCCCTCCAGGACGCGATCGGGGTATCCGCCGCGCTCCAGGTGCTCCAAGAGGACCGGAAGGGCCGTCGGGTACGGATCCGAGGTGTTCACCAGGTCCCACACGGAGTCGACAGCAATGCCACGGTCGTGCAGATCCTCCAGGATCGGACGCTGGGCTTCGCGCCACTTGGCTGCTCGTTGCTGGCGCTCTGCTTCACGCTTCGCGGCGGTCTCCTGGAACTCGCGGTCCTGCGCGAGCTGTGCCATCAGCTCCGCGGCGCTGATGCCGCCCGCACGCTTGTCTCCACCGGTCATGGGATGAACCTCACTTCCATCGTGCGGCCGCCAGGCGCCGTCCGGGTATTAGCCGCGCCGGTGTCGAACTGGACAGAACGTGCAGCGTGGTCGTAGGTGGTGTAGGCCAAGGTCGACGCGCATGCTGGGCACGCCAAAGGGCCGTGCGACGCAGGGGCGACGCCCAAGTAGGGCTCGGTGTAGTCGTAAGCAACGGCAGGCGGACCGCGCTCGGCGGTGGTATCAGTCGGAAGCGCGCCGCGGTGTTGGCCGTCGTAGCCGTACGGCTGCGCGACGGCCGCAGCCGGTGCTGGAAGGGCCACTGCCTCGACAGTCGGGGCGAGGCCGAGGAAGGCGAGCGCCGCGGCGACGGCGATTGAAAGCAATCGAACGATGGGACTCACGACGGGGTGTCCAGCCGATCCAGCCACGTCCGTAACGCACGGGTCATCGTCGACTCATCAACCACGAGATCCCCAGTTGCGCCGTGCGACTGGTGCCGCTCAAGGCCGTCGTCTCCACGGACGACGTCCAGGCCGTGGAGGGTCTGAGCTAGCTCCTCGTGGAGCGGCTCTGCGAGCGCGTCTCCTTCGACCCACGGAGTCACGAGTCGGCATGCGGCGGCTCTGCTCAATCGTCCATCCAGAAGGGCGTCGACGAGGAACGCGAGTGCGTGTGAGGTGAGGCGGTAGGCCATCATCGCCACCTTCCGTCTTCAATTCGGGCCGCAAGGCTTTCGTCCGAGATCACCATCGACGTAACTGGGTCGCCGTTCAATTCGCGAATCACGACGTCGTTCTGTCCGTTGCCTCTTGAGAGGACTCGAATCAGCCGCGTCTCATCACCTCGGACTTGGGTGTAGAGGTCGCCGTTGGCCCAGACGTGCTCGGCGTCGACTCCCCGACCGGCAGCGTTGAGCTCGTTGTGCGCTCGCCCCGGTAGTCCGGCCGCACCGCGTTCGCTTTGCATCGCGCGGAGCCGGCTGGCGATGAAGCCGTCTCCTTCGTTTGCGGCGCTGCACGGTTGCTGGTCCGCTTGGGAGTCTTCGGCGAGTGAGTCGGCGTCGGCTGTGTCGTTGCTGGCGCCTTCGATCTCACCGTCGATCCACTCGTCGATGGCGATGTCTTCCTCGGGCTCGGCTGCGGTTGCGGCGCCACCGGTGGCGATTTCTTCGGTGGCGTCGACGACTACGTCGGCGACGACGTCCGCGCCGATCATGGCGGCCGTGCAGAGGAACCCGTCGGTGCACAGTCCGGTGGGATCGGTCAGGGTGGTCGGGCTGTCGCTGGCGTAGCTGTAGGGCTGGCCGGTGAGGTCGACAAGTGGGTCGGTGGTGGTGAAGGTGGCGTTGGAGGCGTCGTAGTAGCGGGCGCCGAGGTAGATGAGCCCCGTCTCGGGGTCGGTATAGCCGCGGCCGTATTGCAGAGCGGTGCTCGTGCCGCTGTGGTCGATGGTTTGACCCCACGGCGTGTAGCTGTAGCTGCCGGTGACCGCGCCGGTCGCATCGGTGAGGACGCGGGTGGACCCGAGCGCGTCGGTGAAGTAATAGTCGGCGGACGTGGATGTGTTGGCGCCACTGGGCATTGACTCCAACGGCGCGCCGCTGGGGCCGTAGATATAGTCGGCTGTTCCGTCGGTGAGGAGCTGTGGGGCCGAGTTGGTCGCGTCGTAGGTGAAGTGGGTCGTGGTTGGGCCGGATCCGTCTCCGTTGGGGACGGTCTTGGTGACGCGTAGACCGTCGCCGTTGTAGGCGTACTGGGTGGTTTGCTGGCCTGCAGGAAGGAACCAGCCCTCGACGTCCAGGGTGAGGTTGCTTCCTGAGGTGATGGATTCGACGTCGACGGCTCCGGCCGGGCTCAGGCCGGTCTGCACGTTGCCGCCTCCGGTGGTGGAGCCGGTGTAGGAGATGGAGCGGCCTGGGGGTCGGGTTTGGTCTGCCGGCCAGATCACCGTTCCGCCGTCGCTGCTCGGGGCCCAGGCGGTCGCGGAGAACAGGACCGCGGTTGCCGACGTCGGCACCGGGCCTTCTCCGGCGACCTGGACACTCGTCACCTTGGTCGTCGAGATCGTCGTGCAGGGGCTGGGCGTGCAACTGCCGGTGCTGTTACGGGTGTCGAGGATCCGCTGCGAGCTGCCTGCGGAGGTGGAGTAGGGCACGAAGACTGAGCCCGTGCCGTTCGAGCTGGTGGTGTAGTAGCCGGCCAGGTCCATGGCGAAGTCTGAGGCAACTGTGGTGTTGAGGTCGATCTTGCCGGTGGCGGTGAGTGGTACGACCACGAGGTCTGATGCGTCGCCGGCGCTGGTCATCGACAGGTCGCGCCAGGCGGGCTGGATCTGGTCGGAGGGCCAGGCTGTGGCGTGGCCTGTTGCGCTGGGGTTGAACGCGGTGAGCGTGAAGGCGACGGCGGCGACCCCTGTGGAGGGGATGCCGCCCTGGCCGGCGACCTGGACGGCGACGGTGGCGCCGGCAGCCAGCTGGCTGCACGGGTGCGGCGTGCACGTTCCGGTGCCGTTGCGCGTGTCCAGGATCCGGGTGCCGTTGATCGATTCGTAGACCGATCCTGACTGGGCCGCTTGGGCGGTCGGGGTCTGGTACCAGCCGACGACCTGGACGACGACGTTGCCTGCGGCGGTTGTGTTGATGTCGATCTTGCCGTCGTTACCTACTCCGACGACGGTGGTCGTCGAGGCTGCCACCCCGGAGGCAAGGCTCATCGAGCGACCGACTGGCAGAGCAGCACCGTCGGGGTAGGCCACGATCCGGCCGCTGCTGCCGGGATCGAACGCGGTGATGTTGAGCACGACCGAGTTGATGTTGGTCGTGGGGAGACCTTGTTGTCCGTCCACGGGAAGGACGAGCGTCTCGCCGGCGGTCAGCGGCGCGCAGGACGGGGTACAGGTCCCGAGCCCGGTCCGGGTGTCGACCAGCCCGACCGGACTGACGGGGTGGTAGGTGGATCCTGCGATGTGCTGATCGGAGGTGGTGGCCGACACCATGTGGTTCTGGGCGTCGTAGCTGTAGCGGCTGCCGGCCGGGTCTGCCGGACTGCCGCGAGTCCGGTTGCCGTCGTTGTCGTAGGTGTAGTTCGTCGTCGTGTTCTCACCGCCGGCGGAGAGCTGGCTGGAAGTGAGCTCGGCGCCTGCGTCGAAGGTCTGGGCGAGGGTGCCTGCCGGGGTGTCGAGCCTTGTCGGGTTCCCGATCTGGTCGTAGGCGTAGTTGCTGACGGTCGTTCCGCTCGATCCACTGACGCTGGCGCTGCTGGAGGTCAGGCGCCCCACAGTGTCGTACGCGCTCCGCGCCGTGCCAGTGATGGCGCCGGAATCGGTCTCGGAGCTGACCTGGCCGCCGGCGGTGTGGGCGTAGGAGATCGCGGCCAGGGTGGAGCCGCCCGCGGACGGGGTCAGGGCCATGGTGGCGGGCAGTCCGTCGGGATCCGGCTTGGTCGTGGCGGTGTCGCCGTTGGGCAGCGTGGTCGAGATCAGGTCGCCTTCGGCGTCGTATCCGAAGGACGTCGTGGTGGCCGAGCCGGCACCGCCGTTGGCAGGCGTCGCTGTCAATGACTCCATCTGATCGGCAGCGTCGTAGGTGTAGGTGACGACCTGGCCGTCGGGATAGGTCAGCGAGGTGCGGTTGCCGTCCAGGTCGTAGCCGTAGGACGCGGTCTTGCCGGCGCCGTCGGTGCTGGAGGTCATTCGGCCGAGCGTGTCGTACTTCCAGGTCGATGTCCCGGATGCATCGGTCATGCCTGTGCGCTGCCTCAGCGTGTTGTAGGAATAGGTCACGCCGGGTGTGCCGTCGTTGTAAGCCAGCGAGGTCAGCAGTCCGTCCGGGTCGTAGGCATTGGTGGTCGTTACGCCCGCTGGGCTTCGCGAGGTAAGCAGCCTCCCGGCGGCGTCGTAGGTGTCGCTGGTGACCCGGTTGAGCGGATCGGTGCTCGACGTGAGCTCGCCCAGGTTGTTGTAGGCGTAGGTGACGGCCTTTCCTGCGGCGTTCGTTCGGGACGCGAGCTCGCCGTTGGCGTCGTAGGTGCGGTGGGTCGTGTTCCCCTCGGCGTCGGTGGTCGAGGACAGCTCGCTGTCCGCGTCGTAGGTGTAGGTGGTCTTGTCACCGTTGGCATCGATCTGGCTCGTCCGGTTGCCATCCGCGTCGTAGCCGTAGGAGGTTGTTCCTCCCTTGCGGTCGGTCGCGGACTTGATCTGGCCGGTGCTGGTGTACGTCGCGGCGGTCGTCTTGCCGTCCGGGTCGGTCGACGAGGTCTGTTCGCCGTCCGCGTCGTAGCCGAGGCTGGTGGTGTCGCCGAGGCCGTCGGTGACGCTCTTGAGATCTCCCGTGGAGGTATAGGTGCTGGCAACGACGTGACCCGAGGGGCTCGTGATCTTTGTTGGCAAGGCGGGGAAGGATCCGTCGTCATATGCGTAGCTGGTGGTTGCGGGCACCGCGCCGGCGCCAGTTCCCAGCGGCGTCGAGCTCGACGTCAGGTCCCCGAGCGCGTTGTAGGCATCGGTGGTCATGACGCCGGTAGGCGACGTGGTGGTCAGAGGCTCGCCGAAGCTGTTGTATGTCGAGCTCGTCGTGTTGCCGTCGGGGTCGGTGATGGTCGCGACTTGGCCGCCGCGAGCGTAGGTGTAGGAGGTGGTGTTCTTGTCGGGGTCTGTCGCGGCGGTCTGCTCACCTGCGGCGTTGTAGGTGTAGGTCGAGCTCTCGGCATTGGCCGAGCCGGCAGCCTGCGTGCGCCTGGTCAACTCGCCGAGAGCGTTGAAGATCTCGACGGTCGTCGACTGATTGGGCTCGGTGATCGACGTGGTGGCTCGCCCATTGGTGTTCACCCCGTAGACGAAGCTCGTGACCCTGCCGATCGGATCGGTCTGACTCACGACGCGGCCCAGGTCGTCGTACTGGTCACTGGCGGTGTTGCCATCTGGGTCCACGATCTTGGTCAACAGATGAGTCGGCCCGTAGGTGTAGGTCGTCACCCCGCCGGCGGAATCCGTGACGCTGGTCAGGTCCCCATCAGAGCTGTAGCCGTACGTGACGGTCCGCCCCAACGGGTCTGTCACAGAGCTGACGTCTCCCATACCGTTGCCCGAGGCGACGTAGGTCAGAGCCAGCTGTCTTCCAGATGCTCCGGTGATCGTTGTCAACTGACCCGAGCTGTTGTACCCGAGAGTCGTGGTCTCGCCGGCCGGGTCGGCGACTGACAGCTCGCGGCCGGAGGCGTCGAAGGTGTAGGTCGCTGCACCCCGCACAACGAACGTCCAGCTGCCGTCCGCGTTCTTGGTCAGTGCAGCGAACGTTCCGGCGTCGGTAGGGTCGTAGGCGTCGCCACTGGCCGGCGCTGTGAATTCAACCGTTGCCCCGCCGGGTTGTGTGACCGTCACTTGCCCGGTCGAGGAATCTGTCGCCAGACTCGCATCATATGAACTGGTCCAGCCGCGACCCAGCGTCGAGCTGTGCGCTGCCAGGGCGGCCAGCGAGTTGTAAGTGCGCGACCAGGCAACAGCAGGCCCTCCTCCGGCCACGTTGAGGTCTGTCGCCGACTCGACGAGATTCCCCGAGCCACAATTGACAGGATCGCCGGCGCAGGGGAACTCCACGTCCGTCGACGGGTTGTCAGGCCCCCAATTGTCCGACAGGGGCTGAGCAGCCCCGACCGACACCGTGACAACGAAGTCTGGATCCGGCACTGCGCCACGATCCTCCAGCGCCACCGACCAGGAGTTGGCGCCGGTCTGGGTCACCGTCCCGCCCGGCCCAGGCTCGTTGCCCGAGCCGGTCGACAGGTACTGCCCACCAGTGGTTCCGTCCGAGAAGGCCACGACGATCGACGACCCCGCATCAATCGACCCGACTACGTGCTGGGCAGATCCCGACCCCTGGCATGGTGAACAGACAGAGACCTGCGTGCTGCCGAGCTGCACGGAGACCGAGTCACTGTCGCGCTCGGTGGCGTTGACCCTCTCGACGGCCACCCACACGCTGCCGCTGACCGAGGCCGACATCGCAGGCCCGTCTGCCACCGCAGGCCCGGCCGAGGTGACCACGGTCGCCCAACCCGACCCGACCATGCACGCAAGGACGAACAAGATCCGAAACGCCGCACACGAGCGGCCCGTCAACGAGCGAGCACTCACCTTTGGTCGACCCACGGCCGCAACCTCCACAGGGGCGGGCCACCCACAGGCCCGAGACACGGCGAACCTAACCAGGACCCGGCTCCCACGGCCATCCTCCGATCGGACCAACCACAAGTCACCAAAGGACTAGTCAGCCGATGCCGCCACCAGCGCGAGATCGCAAACGGGCTACGCACGTCGCACGAGGTATCAGACGACCCGCTACCGAGGCTGCCGGCCTACGAGCGGAAACGGCCGCGCTGCTGCTCGATCAGGGCCTCCTGAAGGTCGACCGTCCCGTCGTTGCGCACCCACTGGCCCTCGGCGCCGAGAACCCAGGCACGCGTGGTGGGCGCGAAGGCCAGGTCGAGCAGATCCGCGACGCCCTGCTTGGTGCGCTCGTCGGGCAGCCGGACCAACACCTCGACGCGGCGGTCGAGGTTGCGGTGCATCATGTCCGCCGACCCGATCCAGTACGCCGGGTCCCCGCCGTTCTCGAACGCGAACACCCGGCTGTGCTCCAGGAACCGGCCGAGGACCGAGCGAACGTGGACGTTCTCGCTCAGGCCCTCGACCCCCGGGCGGAGCGCGCAGATGCCCCGGATCAGCAGCTCCACCGGCACCCCCTCGCGCGAGGCGAGGTAGAGGGTGTCGATGACATCCTCGTCGACCACGGAGTTGGCCTTGATCCGCACGCGGGCGGGCCGGCCCGCCTTGTGGTGGGCGATCTCCGCGTGGATCTGCTCGACCAGGCCCGTGCGGACCGAGTCGGGGGCGACGAGGAGCTCGACGTACTGGGCGTTGCGCGACCACCCGGACAGGTTGTTGAACAGGTGGGCGACGTCCTCGCCGATGGCCTCGTTGGTGGTGAGCAGCCCGAGGTCCTCGTACATCCGCGACGTCTTGGGGTTGTAGTTGCCGGTGCCGATGTGGGTGTAGCGGCGGATGCCGTACTGGCCCTCGTCGCGCACCACCATCGCCAGCTTGCAGTGGGTCTTGAGGCCGACCAGGCCGTAGACGACGTGGCAGCCGGCCTGCTCGAGCTTGCGGGCCCAGCGGATGTTGGCCTGCTCGTCGAAGCGCGCCTTGATCTCGACCAGGACGAGCACCTGCTTGCCCGCCTCGGCGGCGTCGATCAGGGCGTCGACGATCGGGGAGTCGCCGGACGTGCGGTAGAGCGTCTGCTTGATCGCCAGCACGTGCGGGTCGGCGGCGGCCTGCTCGATGAAGCGCTGCACCGAGGTGGCGAACGAGTCGTAGGGGTGGTGCAGCAGCACGTCGTTGCGGCGTACCGCCTTGAAGATGTCGACCGGCGCGGCCGACTCGACCTCGGCCAGCAGCGAGTGGGTCGTCGGCAGGAACGAGGGGTACTTGAGGTCCTCGCGGGGCAGGTCGGCGATGCCGTGCAGGCCGCGCAGGTCCAGCGGACCGGGGACCTTGGAGACCTCCTGCTCGCTGATGTCGAGCTCGGAGACGAGCAGCTCCAGGATCGACGGCGCGATCGACTCCTCGACCTCGAGGCGGACCGGAGGGCCGAAGCGGCGGCGCAGGAGCTCCTTCTCGAGAGCGGCGAGGAGGTTCTCGGCGTCGTCCTCCTCGACCTCGAGGTCCTCGTTGCGGGTCACCCGGAACGTGTGCGCCTCAAGGACGTCCATGCCCGGGAAGAGCCGGCGCAGATGTGCGCCGATGACGTCCTCGAGCGGCACGAACCGCGAGTTGCCCAGCGGGATGAACCGCTCGAAGTTGGAGGGAACCTTCACGCGGGCAAAGTGCTCCTTGCCCGTCTTCGGGTTGCGGATCATCACCGCGAGGTTCAGCGAGAGCCCGGAGATGTAGGGGAAGGGGTGCGCGGGATCGACCGCCAGCGGCGTGAGGACGGGGAAGATCCGCTCCTTGAAGAGCTTCTTGCAGGCCTTCTGCTCCTCGCGGTCGAGGTCGGCCCACCGGACCAGGTGGATGCCCTCGCCCTCCAGCGCCGGGCTGATCCGGTCGCGGAAGACCGACGCGTGGCGCAGGCTCAGCTCGGTGGTGCGCTCCCAGATCATCTCCAGGACCTCGCGGGGGAGCAGCCCGCTCGCCGCACGTACGGCGAGCCCGGTGGCGATGCGGCGCTTGAGACCGGCCACGCGGACCATGAAGAACTCGTCCAGGTTGCTGGTGAAGATCGCCAGGAACCGCGTGCGCTCCAGCAGCGGCAGCGACTCGTCCTCGGCGAGCTCGAGCACGCGCTCGTTGAAGCGGAGCCACGACAGCTCACGGTCGACGAACCGGTTCGGGACCTCCTCGATCGCCGTGACGACCGCGGGATCCGGGACGTACGCCGACGCCTCGGTCGTCGGATCCTGCGGCGCCCCGGTGTCCTCGGCGCGGTGGAGGCCTACGACGTTGGGCTGCGCTTCGGTCGACATGCGCCGATCCTCCCACCGACCGGTGAACGCGGGGTGACGTGTTGCGTAGGGTGACCGCGTGACGCTCAGGACCACCATCGAAGGCGCCGGACTGCGCGCCATCACCTCGCTCCCGGCCCCGATCCAGCGGATGCTGAGCGGCGGCTCGACCGTGCTCGACGGCCAGACCCTCGCTGCCGACCTCCGCCTGATGCTCAAGGTGCAGGGCCTGATGCGGCCCGAGATCGACGACGCTCCCATCGAGGACGTCCGCGCGAGCATGCGCCGCGACTCCGCGATGGCCGGCGGCCGTCAGCCGATCGGTGCGGTGCGCGAGCTGACCGTCGCCGGCCGGCCGGCGCGCCACTACCTCCCGAGCACGCCGATGGTCCCCGCCGGTGAGCCGGGTCCGCTGCTGGTGTTCATCCACGGGGGCGGCTACATCGAGGGCGACATCGACACCCACGACGCCACCTGCCGGCTGCTGGCCGAGCTGTCCGGCGTACCGGTGGTGTCGGTGACGTACCGGCTCGGGCCCGAGCACAAGCTCCCCGCCGCCCACGACGACGCGTACGCCGCCTTCCGCGACGTCCACGAGCGTGCGGCCGAGCTCGGCGCCGATCCGCGACGGATCGCGGTCGGCGGCGACTCCGCGGGCGGCAACCTCGCGGGCTGGGTGTCGATCGCCGCGGCACGCGACGGTCTGCCGGTGGCCTTCCAGCTGCTGATCTACCCGGTCACCGACGGCCTGCACCCCGGCCCGAGCCACCGGATGTTCTCCGAGGGCTTCTACCTGACCAAGGCGTTCATGGACCGCGCCGACGACTCCTACACCAGCGACCGCGAGGAGCTGCTCGACGAGCGGATCAGCCTGGTCCGCGCCGAGCTCCCGCAGGGCCTCGCTCCGGCGTACGTCGCGACGGCGGGGTTCGACCCGCTTCGCGACGAGGGCGAGGCCTACTCCCGGCTGCTGGCCGAGGCAGGGCACGACGTCGAGCCGCGCCGGTTCGAGGACCAGATCCACGGCTTCGTGAACATGCTCGTCGTACCGAGCTGTCGCGCCGCCACCGTGGAGGTGGCGGCACGACTGCGTGCCGCGATGTCCGCCGGCTGAGCGGGCGCAGCAGCGTCGGGCGAGGAACGAGTGACGCGCTCGCGCAGCTCAGCTCAGATGTCGGCGCGCCACTGCTTGAGCTGGCCGACGAAGTCGACGGCGTCGACCATCGAGGCGTTGATGACGAACGGGTCCATGCCCTTGCGCGCGAACCGCATCTCCCAGCCGGGGTCGCCGGGGGTGCCGACCTGCTCGACCTGCGTGGACGCGTTGCGTACGTCGAACCGGTGGGTGGTCTCGCCCTTCTTGACGTAGACGAGCCCACGCACGACCGAGACCTCGGTCGGCTGGACCCGGGTGCGGAGCGCGGCCCACGCCAGCCCGATCGTCAGCAGCACCATGATGATGCCGAACGGGCTGAGCAGGGTGTGGTTGAAGAGCGCCAGCAGCGCGATCATGCCGGCCACGACGGCGGTGGCGCCGAGCACGATGGACAGGATCCGCGGGTCGCTGCCGTCGCCGGTCAGCTTGATGCCGTTGTCCTCGCCGCCCTCGAAGAGGCTGAGGGGCTCGTGGTGCGCAGCCGCGGGGCGAGCCTCGAGCTCACCGATCCGACGCCGTGCCTGCGCGAGCTCCTCGGTCAGGCGCTGGACGTTCTTCTCGCTCTCGGCGAAGCGGCGGGAGAGCTCGTCGTGCTCCGCCCGCAGCGACTCGCCCGGTTCTGCGTCTACAGGTCCGGTCGCCACTGTCGGAGTGCCTCCATGAACGTCTTGGGGTCGACTGTCTTCGAGTCGATGGTCACCGGCGACATGCTGCGCCGGAGCACCATGATCCTCCATCCGCGACGGCCGGGCACACCCGCCTGCTCGATCTGCGTGTTCGGGCTGGTGAGATCGAAGCGGCTGTTCATGTCCCCGACGGTCACCTTGAGCATGCCGTGCTTGTCGATGTCGACGGTCCGGGACGAGTTGTTGACCTTGAGCGCGACGCCCAGGAAGACCGCGGTCAGGACCGACATGACCACCGCGAGATCCATCTGCGAGCGCAGGGTGTGGTGCAGGGCCTGGTAGCCCACGACCGCGGCGCATCCGAGCGCGAAGAAGATGAGGGCGGGCGCGAGGCTGTCGCTCCCGCGCTTGGCGTGGAACGTGCGATGCGTGACCCCGGCCGCGACCTCGGGCTCCGGATCGGCGAGAGGTACGGCGGAGTCCTCCGCCTCGTCCTCGGGGACCTCGACCTCCGCCGTGTCGGTCACCGGATGCGGCGTCTCCACCGGCGTGAGGAGCGGCTCGACGGCGAGCTGGGCGGTCGCGGGCTCGGTCGTCTCGGGCTCGGCGACCTCGGCCGCAACCGGCTCGGGCTCGTCTGCGACCTCCTCCGCGACCGGCTCGGGCTCGTCCGCGAGCCGCTCCTCGGCCGCCGGGGCAGCGTCAGCCGCCTCCTCGGCCGGCGTGGCCGGCTCGGGCTGCGCGGACTCGAAGAGGGTCGAGGGCTCGTCGTCGGCGGTGCGGGAGTGCCAGCTCTCGAGCAGGCTGGCCGTGGGGGTCAGCGAGGCAGGCTCGTCCTCCTCTGCGCCCGAGCGGTCGGCGGTCGTCGCGTCGCTCGGAGCGTCCGTCCCCTCGGCGACCGAAGGCTCGGTGACCGAAGGCTCGGCGACGGAAGGCTCCGCGAGGGCGCCTCCGTCGAGGACGTCGGTCGAGTCCTCGTCCTCATCCGGGTTGTCGGCGGCCACGTCGGCGGCGGAGCGGGTTCCGGAGAGGGAGCGCCAGCGGTCGACGGCCGACCCGGCCTCGGCGGGGGAGTCGGCCGCCTCGGCGGCCTCCTGCTCGGCGCGCTTGGAGTGCCACAGCTCGAACAGGCCGCCCGCGGCGACCGCACCCGCGGCCGCGCCGGCGGCTGCAGCGGTGTGATGCTCACCGTGGGCGTCGTCGTCGGTCTCCGCGGGGGCGCTGGTGGCAGCAGCCTCCGGCGTCGCCGGCTCGGTGGGGTCGGGCTCGTCGTGACGGCGGCTGGCGAGGTTGCGCCAGCGCGCCATGACCGAGGTGTCATCCGGCTGGTCGACGGGCTCCTCGGGCGCAGGCGGCGTCTCCTCGGCGGCGGGCTCTGCTGCGGGCTCTGCTGCGGTCCGCGAGGCGCTCCAGCGGTCCAGCAGGTCGGCGTCGGCCGCCGGCGCCTCCGCCGCGACCGCCACGGACTCGTCCTCGGCCTCCTCGGTGGGCCCGGACTCCTCGATCGGGGCGGGCTCATCGGCCGCGCCGGCAGGCGTCGTACGCGACGAGCTCCAGCGGTCGAGGAGGTCGGACTCGGGAACCGCCGTCGCCGCCTCGGGCTCGGCCACGGGACCGGGCTCCTCCGGCGCCTCAGCAGCCTCCGGCGCCTGGGCGGCCTCTGCCGCCTGCGCGGCGGCGTGCTGCTGGGCCAGCTCGGCGTGGGCGCGGGCGACCTCGGCCGCGAGGGCCTCCGCCCGCTGCTCGATCTCGGCGCGGGCGCGGGCATCGGTGGCGGCGCGGTCCTCGGCCTCGGCACGGGCCTGGGCGGCCTCGGCGGCGAGGGCCTCGGCGCGAGCCTCCGCGCTCTCGCGGGCCGCGGTCTGGGCCTTGAGGTCGGCGAGGCTGCGAAGGTGTGCGTCGGCGAGATCGGCGGTGCGCGCGTTGGCGGCGGTCGTCGCCTCCTCCTGCGCGCTGGCGGCGTGCTCGGCGGCGGTGCGGGCGGCGGCGGCCTCGTCGGCTAGCTCGCCGACGCGGCGCTCGGCATCGAGCCGCGCCTGCTCGTGCTGCTGGGTGACGTCGGCCGCGTGGCCCCGGGCCTGGGCGGCCTCGGCGGCAAGGGACTCGGCGCGTGCTTCGGCGTCGGCGCGGGCCCGGGCGTGCTCGGCGGTGGTCTGCTCGGCGGCTGCCTTGGCGTCGGCGGCCTCCTGCGCGAGCTGCTCGGCGCGGGTCTCCGCGTCGGCGCGGGCCTGGTCGTGCTCGCTGGTGGTGCGGGCCG
>WQZX01000034.1 GCA_009780515.1 Nocardioidaceae bacterium
AGCAGCAGCGACACGGCGCGGTAGGCCTCGGCCTGCTTGGTCAGGTCGTCGAAGACGATCAGGACGTGCTTGCCGTCGTACATCCAGTGCTGGCCGATGGCCGACCCGGTGTAGGGGGCGAGGTACTTGAAGCCCGCGCTGTCCGAGGCCGGGGCGGCGACGATGGTTGTGTACTCCAGCGCGCCGGCCTCCTCGAGCGCGCCGCGCACGGAGGCGATGGTCGAGCCCTTCTGGCCGACGGCGACGTAGATGCAGCGGACCTGCTTGTCGGGGTCGCCGGACTCCCAGTTGGCCTTCTGGTTGATGATCGTGTCGATCGCGACGGTGGTCTTGCCGGTCGCGCGGTCGCCGATGATCAGCTGGCGCTGACCGCGACCGATCGGGGTCATGGCGTCGATCGCCTTGATGCCGGTCGCGAGCGGCTCGTGGACCGACTTGCGCTGCATGACGCCGGGCGCCTGCAGCTCGAGGGCACGGCGGCCGGTCGTCTCGATCTCGCCGAGGCCGTCGATCGCGTTGCCGAGCGGGTCGACGACGCGGCCGAGGTAGCCGTCGCCGACGGGAACCGAGAGGACCTCACCGGTACGACGGACCGACTGACCCTCCTCGATCTTGTCGAAGTCACCGAGGATGACGACACCGATCTCCTTGGTGTCGAGGTTCAGCGCCAGACCCAGCGTGCCGTCCTCGAACTCGAGAAGCTCGTTGGCCATCGCCGACGGCAGGCCGGCGACGCGGGCGATGCCGTCCGCGGTCTGCGCGACGGTGCCGACCTCCTCGGTCTTGGCTGCGTCGGGCTGGTAGTCGGCGACGTACTTCGCCAGGGCGTCGCGGATCTCCTCCGGGCGGATACTGAGCTCCGTCATCATGCCTTCTCTCTCGTTGCTTCTTAAGTCTTAGCCGGCGATACGACGGCGGGCGTCGTCGAGCCGGGTGGCGATGGTGCCGTCGATGATGTGGTCACCGAGGGCGACCTTGATGCCACCGATCACGGCCGGGTCGACCACGACGTTGGCGTGCACGGGGCGTCCGTTCTGGCGGGCGAGCGCCTTGACCAGCCGGTCGAGCTGCGCGTCGTCCAGCGCCTTGGCGACCGTGACGGTTGCGACGGACTCGTCGCTCACGTCAGCCGCCAGGGTGCGGTACTCGGCGAGGCTCGCGCTGACGGTGCCGTGGACACCGGTGAGCGCCTGCTTGACCAGCGTGATCGTCGCCGGCATCGCCTTGTCCCCGAGGAGGGAGTCGACCAGGGCCGACTTGTCCTCCAGGGAGCGGCTCGGCTCGCCGAGCGCGTCACGAAGGTCCGAGTTGCCCTGGACCAGCTCGCGGACGCTGAACAGCTCGTCGGTGACCTTGCCCTGGTCGGCGCCGGCGGACCGCACGGTGGCGATCTCGCCGAGACGCTGCAGCCCCTTGGTCAGGTCGCCGGCCTGGGTCCAGCGGCGCTGGACCGCGGACACCAGCAGGTCGACGGCGGTGCCGTCGAGCTTGGCGAACACCTCGCGGACCAGTCCGGTCTTGGCCTCGGAGGAAGCGGTCTGGTCCGTCACGAAACGACGGAGACCGGGTTCCTCGCGCATCGCCGAGGCCGCGGCGTACAGCGACTCGGCCACGCCCGCCGCCTTCGCGGTGTCGTCGCCGACCGCGGCAGTCAGCTCGTCGGTGAGCTCGCTGACCGCCCCGGCCGATGCTCCACGGAGGTCCATCAGCTCGCTCCGGCGGTGTCGGACTCGAGCTCGGCGAGGAAGCGCTCGACCACGCGGCTCTGGCGGGCCTCGTCGTCCAGGCTCTCGCCGACGATCCGGCCGGCAAGGCCGGTGGCCAGGTTGCCGGCCTCCGAGCGCAGGGACGCGATGGCCTGCTGGCGCTCGGCCTCGATCTGCGTCTTGCCGTGCTCGACGATCCGGGTGGACTCGGCCTGAGCCTGCTCCCGCATCTCGGCGATGATCGCCGCCCCCTGCTCGCGGGCCTCCTCGCGGATGCGGGCGGCCTCCTTGCGGGCGTCGGCGATCTGCGCCTCGAACTCGTCCTTCGCCGAGTTGGCGTCGGCCTTGGCCTCGTCGAGCTCCGCGAACTCCTTGCGGATCGCCTCCTGGCGAGCCTCCATCGCCTTGTTGATCGGCGGGATCACGAACTTGGCCAGGACGACCAGGATCAGGATGAACGCGATCAGCTCGATGATGAAGGTGCCGTTCGGCACCAGGAAGTTGCTCGAGAGCGGGGTCAACTTACTTACCGCCGAGGACGAAGACGAACAGGGCCATGAAGGCGAGGTTGATGAAGAACATCGCCTCGACCAGACCCACGGTCAGGAAGAAGATCGTCTGCAGGCGGCCCTGGGCCTCCGGCTGACGGGCGACACCCTGGATGTACGACGAACCGGCCAGACCGTCACCGATGCCAGCACCGATCGCGCCACCGCCGAGTGCGAGGCCGCCGCCGACGAAGGCACCGGCGAGCGAGATGGCCTGAGGGGTAGTGGTTGCCATGATTCTCCTTGTTTTTCGCGCCGGTTCAGGCGCTGGTGTGGATTACCTCTTGGGCGGCTCGAGCAGTTGCCCGACCGCGAGCTTGGTGGTTACGCGTGCTCGGCCGCGTGCTCGTCGTCACCGTGGCCGGAACCGGCCATCGAGAAGTAGAGCACCGTCAGCAGGGCGAAGATGAAGGCCTGGATGACGCCGATCGCCATGTCGAACAGCTTCCAGACGATGTTGAAGACGATCGCCAGGACGCCGCCGACCGGCACGTCGCCGAACTTCCAGGCGACCAGGCCGCCGATCAGCGCGAGCATGATGCCGCCGGCGAAGATGTTGCCGAAGAGTCGCAGCGCGAGCGTGACGGGCTTGATGAGCTCCTCGAGCACGTTCAGGAACGTGAAGACGATCCGGATCGGGACGTCGGCCCCCGGCTTCTCCGGGAAGATGCTCTGACCGATGAAGTGGCTGAAGTAGCCCTTCACGCCACGCTGGCGGATGCCGTAGGTCCAGACGCTGAGGATCACGACGATCGCAAGGGCGTAGGTGAGGTTCGTGTCGGCTGTCGGCGCCACGAAGAACTCACTGTGGTGCTGGTTGATCTGGCTGGGGATCATCTCGAGCCAGTTCGCGATCAGGATGAAGAAGAAGAGCGCGATCGCGAGCGGCGCCACGAACGGGTGGATGTGTCCGAGGTTGTCCTCGACCTGCGTGTTCACCTGGTCGACGATGGTCTCCCAGATCAGCTGCAGCTTCGTGGGGACGTGGTCGGTCGCCTTGGTCAGGCGGCTCCGGAGAACCAGTCCCATGACGACGACGATCACACCGGCGATGACCGTGCACACGATCGTGTCCCTGTTCAGGGTCATCCCGAACAGGTGCCACTCGGGGTGCACCCCGGGCGTGATCTCAATGAGGGGCGTCATTCTTAAGCTCCTTCAGAAGCGGGATCGTGGTCATCACAAGCGCGATCAGGCGGAAGATAGCAAGGCCCAGCAGCACGCCCACACCGTCCCGCCAGAACACAACGGTCCAAGCGACGGCGACCACGGTGAGCACCGCGAGGCGGACCATCGTGAAGCGGCGCAGCTGCACCTTGGTCATGGGTTCACCCGAGGTGATGGTGCGCAGCAGCCAGTGCTCGGTGACCAGGTGGTTGACGAGTGCCAGCGCGATGCCGGCGGCGAGCGAGAGGGGCAGGACCCACGAGTCGGAGAGCTGCCGGAACCAGAGGCTGAAGATCATGAGTCCCAGCGCGACGATCTCGACCTTGCGCTGGTCGCGGACCACGCGGCCCCAGGTGGCGCGGTCCGGGAGGTCGGAGATGTCCGCGCTCGTGGTGGGCTCGGTCATCGGTTCACCTCGCTCCTCTGGCCGTCCGACGAGGCGCGCAGCGCACTGCGCACTCGCAGCACGAAGCCGACTCCCGCCAGGACGATGCCGAGAGCGACACCGAGGACGGCACCGACCGGCGTGCTGCCGGCGACGTGGTCGACGACCAGGCCGAGCGCGGTGCAGCCGACGACGGCGCCGACGAGGAGGGCTCCGAGCTCCAGAAGGTCACGGCCACCCAAGGGGCGGTCGTGGTCTTCAGCGACCATCGGGACGCACCACTCTTCGGTTGCTGTCGGGGGTCTCGGAGGCGGGCGGCCGAGCCACCTGAATCCAGCCGGAAACTACCACATCCACGGCCTGCCGCACCGGCCGGCCGAAGGGCCTCCGGGAACGCGAAAGCGGCGGGTGTCATCAGATGGCATCCGTTTCTGGAACTCAAGGCGGGAAGGGTGCTCCGAGGTAGCTCGTGAAAGCTATCACAAGCGTTGCGGCAACTCCTCATCGGGGTTACCGCGCAGTAGCGGGAGCAGGAAGGTCAGACCGATGGTGACGGCCAGCGCGACCGCGATCCCTATCCACACCATACGGCCCGTGTAGATGCTCGCGGCGACCGTGCCGAAGGCGATCAGCCCCGCCCACAGCCACATGATCAGGACCGCGAGGCGGTGCGAGTGACCGATCTCGAGCAGGCGGTGGTGGAGGTGCTGCTTGTCGGGCGCGAACGGCGAGCGACCGGCCCGCGTCCGTCGTACGACGGCGAGGACGAGGTCGGCCAGCGGCACGATGAGGATCATCACCGGGAGCACGACCGGCAGCAGCACCGGCAGCAGGCTGGACCCGGCGCCGTCGGCGCCCTTGGCGAGGTCGCCGGGGGCGAACTGGGTGGTCACCGTGATGGCCGACCCCGAGAGCACCAGGCCGATCAGCATCGATCCGCTGTCGCCCATGAAGAGCCGTGCCGGGTGGAAGTTGTGCGCGACGAAGCCCAGACAGGCGCCGGCGAGCGCCGCGGCGAGCATCGCCCCGGTGGTCGCGCGGGTGACGTCGTTGATGACGGTGAGGGCGTAGCAGAACACGAAGAGCGCCACGGCCGAGATCCCGATGACGCCGGCGGCAAGGCCGTCGAGGCCGTCGATGAAGTTCACCGCGTTGACCGTGGTGAGCACGATCAGCGCCGTGAGCAGCGCGCCCTGCGCGGTGTCGAGGGAGAAGACGCGGCCGTCGGACTGGTAGAAGTAGCGGAACTGCACGCCGGTGTAGACCAGCAGCCCGACCGCCAGCACCTGCCCGCCGAACTTCGTCAGGGCGTCGAGGTCGAAGATGTCGTCGAGCACCCCGACGCCGCAGATCAGCGCCCCCGAGCCGAGCACCGCCAGCGCGTCGTCCCAGACCCAGGGCTGGCTCGTCGACAGGAACGGCAGGTGCTTGGCCACCAGGAAGGCCGCGAAGAGGCCGCCCAGCATCGCCACCCCCCCGAGGTACGGGATCGGCTCGGCGTGCACGTCGCGGTCGCGTACGGCGGCGACGGCACCGGTCCGCACCGCGAACTCCCGCGCGACGACGGTCAGCAGGTAGGTGACGGCGGCGGCCACCAGGAAGACGACGACGTACTCACGCATCCTCCGACGGCTCCTGCGTCTCCCCCGCAGACGTGCCGGATGCCGGATCCTCGGGCTCCTCGACCGTCACCCCCAGCTCGGCCAGGACCTCGTCGATCTCGGCGACGCTGATCGCGCCGACCCTCAGGACACGCGGCCGGTCGTCGGTGGCGGCGATGATCGTCGACGCCTCGCCGCCGGGGCTGGCGCCGTCGTCGATCACGACCGCGACCACCTCGCCGAGCATCTCCATCGCGCGGTCGGCATCGGTCGCGGCCGGCTGACCGGTCAGGTTGGCGGAGGAGACCGCGAGCGGACCGGTCCGGGCCAGCAGGCGGCGGGCGAGGTCGTGGTCCGGGACGCGGACCGCGACGGTGCCGTTGGTCTCGCCGAGGTCCCACTGCAGCGACGGCTGCTGGTGGCACACGACGGTGAGCGGTCCGGGCCAGAACCGCTCGACCAGCGTGCGGGCGTAGTCGGGGACCGACGTGGCGAGCGCGTCGAGCGTGGTCGCGTCGGCGACGAGCACCGGCGGCGGCATGTCGCGGCCCCTGCCCTTCGCGCTCAGCAGACGAGCGACGGCCGTCGCGTCGAACGCGTCGGCGCCGATGCCGTAGACGGTGTCGGTGGGCAGCACGACCGGGCGGCCGCGGCGTACGGCGAGGCTGGCGGCGTCGACCGCCGCCTCGATCTCGTCCTCGCTCGTCGTGGGCATCCGCTCGGCGGTCACCGGTGCCACCCTTCCGCGGCAGTCATGCGCTCCGCGTGCCCCCGGTGGGTGCATCGCAAGGCGGCGCCGCGACTGCCCACCCGGTCGCCCGTCGAGCGGCGACGAGGCCGCGAGGTGCGTGCCGTGGGTGCCGTGGGTGCGCGGAGCGTGTGAGGACTGCGGAAGCGGGGCACTGAATCATCCTCCCACTCGACGTGCGGTGGTGAAGCGAGGCCTTCCGGCGAGGTCGAGACGGTCGCGGATCTCGGTCCAGTGACCGGCCTTCGCGAGGACCGCCGGGGCCGACTCGCCCTGGACGTCGGCGTGCTCGAACCCGAGCACTCCCCCGGGCTCGAGCAGGGCCGCCGCGCGCTGGGCGATGACCCGGATCGCGTCGAGCCCGTCCTCACCGGAGAACAGCGCCAGGTGGGGATCGTGGTCGCGTGCCTCGGGTGCGACCGACTCCCACGCCTCGAGCGGGACGTACGGCGGGTTGCTGACCACGACGTCGACGCGACCGACCAGGTCGTCGAACTCGGTGGCGAGATCGCCCTGCCGCAGGTCGACATCGGTGCCGGCGAGGTTGCGCTCCGCCCAGGGGTACGCCGACGGGTCGAGCTCGCACGCATGGACCTCGGCCAGTGGCACCTCGTCCTTGATCGCCCTCGCGATGGCGCCCGAGCCGGTGCACAGGTCGACCACGACCGGCCAGGAGCCGGAGCCGTCATAGGCCGCCCGGGACGCGTCGACGGCCCAGCCGGCCAGGAGCTCGGTCTCCGGTCGGGGCGTGAAGACGCCCGGGCCGACCGCGAGCTCGACGTAGCGGAAGCCGGCGGTGCCGGTGAGGTGCTGGAGCGGCTTGCGCTCGGCCCGCCGCGCGACCAGCGTTGCGAACTCCGCGGCCGCCTCGGCGGTGACCTCGGTGACCAGCGCCAGCTTCGCGCGGGTGGTGGCGAGGACGTGGGCGAGCAGCTCGGCGGCGTCGTACTCGGGGCTGGGGACGCCTGCGGCCGACAGCCGGGCGACGGCATCGGCGAGCAGGGCGTGGCGGGAGCTCGACAAGCTCGATCGTCCTATTCCTCGAGGGCGGCCAGCCGGGCGGCCATGTCGGTCTCGAAGCAGGAGTCGAGCACCGGCTGGAGATCGCCGTCGAGGACCTGGTCGAGGTTGTAGGACTTGTAGCCGGTCCGGTGGTCGGAGATCCGGTTCTCGGGGAAGTTGTAGGTGCGGATGCGCTCGGAGCGGTCGACGGTGCGCACCTGGCTGCGGCGGGCGTCGGACGCCTCGGCGTCGGCGGCGTCCTGGGCCGCCTGGAGCAGCCGCGCGCGCAGGATGCGCAGGGCCTGCTCCTTGTTCTGCAGCTGTGACTTCTCGTTCTGGCAGCTCACCACGATGCCGGTCGGCACGTGCGTGATGCGGACGGCCGAGTCGGTCGTGTTGACGCTCTGCCCACCCGGGCCCGAGCTGCGGAAGACGTCGATGCGCAGGTCGTTGTCGTGGATCTCGACGTCGACCTGCTCGGCCTCCGGCATCACCATCACGCCGGCGGCGGAAGTGTGGATGCGGCCCTGGGACTCGGTGACCGGCACCCGCTGGACGCGGTGCACGCCTCCCTCGAACTTCAGCTGGCCGTACGGCGCCTGCCCGGGCTCGCTGCTGCCGCCCTTGACCGCGACCGTCACCGACTTGTAGCCGCCGAGGTCGGACTCGGTGGAGTCGAGGACCTCGGTCTTCCATCCACGGCGCTCGGCGTAGCGCTGGTACATCCGCAGCAGGTCGCCGGCGAACAGCGCCGACTCCTCGCCGCCGGCACCTGCCATCACCTCGAGGATCGCGTCGCTGTCGTCGGTCTCGTCGCGCGGCACCAGCAGGCGGCGCAGCCGCTCGGCGGCGTCCTCGCGCTGGGCGAGGAGCTCGTCCACCTCCTCGGCGAACGCCGGGTCGTCGGCGGCCAGCTCGCGTGCGGCCTCGGCGTCCTCGCCGTGCTGCTGCCACTCGCGCCAGGTGCCGATGATGCCGTTGAGCTCGGCGTAGCGCCGGTTCAGCGTGCGCGCGAGGCGCGCGTCGGCATGGGTCTCGGGCAGGGCCAGCTTCGCCTCGAGGTCGGCGTGCTCGATGAGCATGCCCTCGACGGCTTCGAACACGGCTGCTCCTTCGGGTGCAGTGCGGTGGGACTGCGGCGGGACGACGAAGCGCCGGCCCCCGAGACGGGGACCGGCGCTCCGGATCGGCTACTTGTTGGCGCCGACCTTGCCGTACTTGGCCTCGAACTTCGCGACGCGACCGCCGGTGTCGAGGATCTTCTGCTTGCCCGTGTAGAACGGGTGGCACTGCGCGCACACGTCGGCGTGGATCGAGCCGCTCGTCGAGGTGCTGCGGGTCGTGAACTGGTTGCCGCAGGTGCAGGTCACCTGGGTCACGACGTAGTCGGGGTGGATGTCCTTCTTCATGGCTTCCTCTCGTGCGCCGGGTCGCCTGCGGACGCAGACGTGAACCGGAGCGGACTCTTCAGTGTACGGCGGGGCCGGAGGGCCGGCCCAATCCAGGACGGCTCAGCCTCGCTGCACCTGCATGAGGAACTCGATGTTGGTGCGAGTTCTTCCCAGGCGCTCCACCAGCGACCGGTGGGCATCGGACGCCGACAGCTCGGCCAGCTCCGCGTCGAGCTTGGCGAGGATGGTCGACTCCTCGTCGCTGGTGAGCAGCTCGGCATGGCGGGTGCCGGACGCGGCGACGTCGATCGCGGGGAACGACCGCTGCTCGGCAAGGTCTCGGCGCAGCCGGATCTGGAGGTTCTCGGTGCCGTCGATCTCCTCGAAGAGCAGCTGGTCGGTGGCCGACCCGGAGTCGGCGACGACGGTGGCGATGATCGTGAGCGAGCCGCCGTTCTCGATGTTGCGGGCGGCGCCGAAGAGGCGCTTGAGGCCGTAGAGCGCGCTCGCGTCCACTCCCCCGGCCTGGACCCGGCCGTTGGCCGAGCCGGCGAGGTTGTAGGCGCGACCGAGACGGGTCAGGCCGTCGAAGAGCACGACCACGTCGTGGCCGAGCTCGACGAGCCGCTTCGCACGCTCGACGGCCAGCTCGGCCGCGGTGACGTGGTCGGCAGCGGGCCGGTCGAAGGTGCTCGCGACGACCTCGCCCTTGATCGAGCGCTCGAAGTCGGTGACCTCCTCGGGCCGCTCGTCGAGCAGCACGACCATGAGGTGCGCCTCGGGGTTGTTGGCTGTGACGGAGCTCGCGATCGAGCGGAGGATCGTCGTACGACCCGACTTCGGCGGGGCCGTGATGAGGCCACGCTGGCCGCGGCCGATCGGCGCGGCGATGTCGAGGAGCCGGCCGGTCAGGTTCTCGGAGGTCGTCTCCATCCGCAGGCGCTCGGTCGGGTGGGTCGGCGTGGAGTCGGCGAAGTCCTTGCGGCTCTTGGACTGCTCGGGGTCGGCGCCGTTGACCGCGTCGATGCGGACCATCGGGTTGAACTTCTCGCGGCGCTCGCCCTCGCGCGGCTGGCGGACCTGGCCGGCGACGGCGTCGCCGCGGCGCAGGCCGTACTTGCGGACCAGCGACAGCGACAGGTAGACGTCGTCGGTGCCGGCGAGGTAGCCGGAGGTCCGCACGAACGCGTAGTTGTCGAGCACGTCGAGGATGCCGGCCGCGGGCACGAGCACGTCGTCCTCGCGCACCTCGTGGTCGGCCTCGCGGGCGGTGCGGTTGCGGTCACGGCCGCGACGGCGTCGGTTGCGGCGGCTGCCGCCCTCGGCGTCGTCGTCACCGTCCTCGCCCTGGGCGTCGCGCGGGTCGCCCTGGTTGGCGTTCTGGTTGGCGTTCTGGTTGGCGTTCTGGCTGTTGGCCTGGCCGCCGCCCTGCTTGGCGCCCTGCCTGTCCTGAGGCTGCTGCTTCTCCTGCTTGTCCTGCTTGTCCTTCTTGTCCTGCTGCTTGTCCTTGGTGCCGTCGGACTGCTTGTCCTGCCGGGCGCCGTTGCCGGATCGCTCCGGACGCCCTCCCTTGGCGGGCTGGTCGGCGGGCGCGGCCTTCTCGGGGGCCTTGGTGGCCTCCGGCCGGGCGGGCTCCGCCGTCTTCGCCGGGCGCTCGGGCTGTCCGCCCTGGCCGGACTGCGCCGACTTGATCGCCTCGACGAGCTGCGCCTTCTTCATGCTGCCGGCGCCGGAGATGCCCATGCCTGCGGCCATCGCCTTGAGGTCGGCGATGAGCATCGAGTTCAGGCCGCCGCCGCGCTTCTTGGCGGGCGTCTGCGCCACGGAGGCGTCAGAGGATTCGGTCACGTGAGGTCCTTCCCACGTATCACGGCCGCACGGAGAGGTGCGGCGACTTGTTCGGATCACGCTCCGGCGACCCCGGCCGGAGGGCTGGCGCACGCACGAGAGAGGCGGCGCGCGGCCAATGTAACACCACGGACGGGAGCTCGGCCCCGCCCACGCGCAGGGCGCGTCAGGCAGGCCGAGCACCGGTGGCGTCGACCGCGAGGGCGTGCACCGCCCAGCCCTCCGGGCATCGCGCCACCAGCCCGGCGACGTCGGAGCCGTCCGCGAAGGCGAGCACCGTCGGCCCGGCACCGGAGACGATCGCCGCCACGCCGTCCGCACGCAGCGCGTCGATCAGGTCGAGCGAGGCAGGCATCGCGGACCGGCGGTACTCCTGGTGGAGCCGGTCCTCGGTCGCCCGGAGCAGCAGCTCCGGCGCACTGGCCAGCGCAGCCACCAGGAGCGCGGCCCGGCCGGCGTTCGCCGCGGCGTCCGCATGGGGCACGGCATCGGGCAGCAGCGCCCGCGCTGCCTCGGTCGACACCGGCTCGGGCGGCACGAAGGCGACCGCGCTGATCCGCGGGTCGACCGAGCCCGGTACGGCGAAGAAGGTGCCGTCGGCATCGCGGCCGGCGATGGTGAAGCCGCCGTACAGGGCGGGGGCGACGTTGTCGGGGTGACCCTCGATCGTGGCGGCGAGGTCGAGCAACGCGTCGTCGTCGAGCAGCAGGTGCCCACCGGCCACGAGCTCGCGTGCCAGCCAGACACCCGCGACGATCGCGGCCGACGACGAGCCGAGGCCTCGGGCGTGCGGGATGACGTTGGCGCAGGAGAGCCGCAGACCCCTCGGCTGCACCCCGATCCGGTCGAAGGTCGCCCGCATCGCGCGGACGACCATGTGGCGCTCGTCGAGCGGCACCTCGCCCTCGCCCACGCCGGAGACCTCCACGACCAGGCCCTCGGGGAGCACCTCGGCCTCGAGCCGGTCACGCAGGTCGAGCGCGAGGCCGAGGGCGTCGAAGCCGGGGCCGAGGTTCGCGGAGGTCGCGGGGACCGAGACCCGTACGGGTCCGTCGACGAAGGTCACGTCGGTGCTCGTGCTCAGAGGCCGGCTGCCGCGGCGGCGGACTCGATCTCGCTGTCGATCACGACGTGCGGGATGTCGCCGAAGAACTCGAGCGCGGTTCCGGTGTCCTTCAGGCCGTGACCGGTCACGGTGATGACGACCGTCGCGCCGGCGTACGACTCGCCGGCCTCGAGCTCGCTGAGCATGCCGGCGACGCCGGCCGCCGAGGCGGGCTCGACGAAGACGCCGTCACGACGGGCGAGCTCGGCCTGCGCGGCGAGGATCCGCTGGTCGCTCAGTGCGGCGAACCGGCCGCCGGACTCGTCACGGGCGGTCTCGGCGAGCTTCCACGACGCCGGGTTGCCGATGCGGATCGCGGTCGCCTTGGTCTCGGGGTAGTCGACCGGGTGGCCCAGCACCAGCGGCGCCGCGCCCTCGGCCTGGAAGGCCCGCATGACCGGCTTCTTGGTCGCACGGCCGGAGGCGGCGTACTGCTGGTAGCCGAGCCAGTACGCCGACATGTTGCCCGCGTTGCCGATCGGCATCAGGTGGTAGTCGGGGGCGTCGCCGAGGCGGTCGACCACCTCGAAGGCGGCGGTCTTCTGGCCCTCGAGCCGGACCGGGTTGACCGAGTTGACCAGCGCGACCGGATAGGTGTCCGCAAGGCCGCGGGACAGCTTGAGGCAGTCGTCGAAGTTGCCGCGGACCTGGATCACCTTCGCGCCGTGGACCAGCGCCTGCGCGAGCTTGCTCGGCGCGATCTTGCCCTCGGGCACCAGCACGATCGGGGTGAGACCGGCCTTGGCGGCGTACGCGGCCATCGAGGCGGAGGTGTTGCCCGTGCTCGCGCACACGCAGGCCTTCGCGCCCTCGAACACGGCGACCGAGATCGCGGCGGTCATGCCGCGGTCCTTGAAGGAGCCGGTCGGGTTGTTGCCCTCGATCTTGAGCCACACCTCGCCGCCGGTGAGACCCGACAGCCACTCGGAGTGGACCAGCGGGGTGCCGCCCTCGCCGAGGCTGATCGCGGGTGTGCCGTCGGGGATGTCCAGGAGGGGGCGGTACTCCTCGATGACACCGCGCCACTGGTGCACGGCGGACTGGTTGCTCACTCGTCGACTCCTTCGACCCGCATCACCGAGGTCACCTCACGGACGATGTCCATTGTGCGCAGCTCCTCCACGGTCGCCGCGAGCTGGGCGTCGCTCGCCTCGTGCGAGACGACGACGAGCTGCGCGTCCTCGCCACGACCCTCCTGACGGACGGTCTGGATCGAGACGTCGTGCGCGGCGAAGGCGTTCGCGACCGCGGCGAGCACGCCCGCGCGATCGGCGACGTCGATCGCCACGTGGTAGCGGGTGCGGGTCTCGCCCATCGGCAGCACCGGGCGGTCGGCGTACGTCGACTCGCGGGGGCCGCGCGTCTCGGTGAGCCGGTTGCGGGCGACCGTCACCAGGTCGCCCAGCACCGCGCTCGCGGTCGGCGAGCCGCCGGCGCCGGGGCCGTAGAACATCAGCTGACCCGCCGCCTCGGACTCGACGAAGACCGCGTTGTAGGCCTCGCGCACGCTCGCGAGCGGGTGGGACCTCGGGATCATCGCGGGGTGCACACGCACGCTCACGCCCTGGTCGGCGCCCTCGCCGACCAGCTCGGCGATGGCGAGCAGCTTGACCACGCTGCCGATGTCCTTGGCCGAGCGGACGTCGCCGGCGGACACGTCGGTGATGCCCTCCCGGTGCACGTCGTTGACGCTGACCCGGGTGTGGAACGCGATGCTCGCCAGGATGGCGGCCTTCGCGGCCGCGTCGAAGCCCTCGACGTCGGCGGTCGGGTCGGCCTCGGCGTACCCGAGCGCCTGGGCCTCCTCGAGCGTCTCCTCGTAGCCCGCACCGAAGGAGTCCATCTTGTCGAGGATGAAGTTGGTGGTGCCGTTGACGATGCCGAGGACCCGGGTGACGTTGTCGCCGGCGAGAGACTCGCGCAGCGGCCGCAGGATCGGGATCGCGCCGGCGACGGCCGCCTCGTAGTAGAGGTCGCGACCGGCCTTCTCGGCCGCCTCGAACAGCGTCGGGCCGTCCTCGGCGAGCAGCGCCTTGTTGGCGGTGACGACCGACGCGCCGTTCTCCAGCGCGCTGAGGATCAGCGATCGTGCGGGCTCGATGCCGCCGATCACCTCGACCACGAGGTCGATGTCGTCGCGGGCCACCAGCGCGGCGGCGTCGGTGGTCAGCAGGTCGGCGGGCACGTCGACCTCGCGCTTCGCGTCGAGACGGCGTACGGCGACCCCGGCGAGCTCGATCGGCGCACCCACCCGGGCGGCCAGGTCGGCGGACTGCTCGCCGAGGAGTCGCACCACCTGCGACCCGACGGACCCGCAGCCGAGGACGGCCACCTTCAGGGGATTGCTCACGGGACAAGGCTATCGGCGGATGGCCCGCGGGTCGGACTCCCGTCCACTCCCTGGGGCATCGACGTGCCGCTAATCTCGGGCGACGTGAGCGACGACAACGCAGACATCACCCCTGCCTACACCGGACGGCTCGGCGTCGAGGCCATGCCGGCCCTCCGACTGCCCGACGAGTCGATAGCGCCCCGGGCGGCGTACCAGTTCATCCACGACGAGCTGATGCTCGACGGCAGCTCCCGGCTCAACCTGGCGACCTTCGTGACCACCTGGATGGATCCGGAGGCCGGTCAGCTGATGACCGAGGCGCTGGACAAGAACATGATCGACAAGGACGAGTACCCCGCCACCGCAGCCATCGAGCAGCGCTGCGTGGCGATGGTGGCCGACCTCTTCCACGCCCCCGGCCTGAGCACGACCGACCCGGCCTCGGCGACCGGCGTCTCGACCATCGGCTCCTCCGAGGCCGTCATGCTCGCCGGGCTGGCGCTGAAGTGGCGCTGGCGGGCCAAGCGTGGCGACGCGGGCGGCAAGCCCAACCTCGTGCTCGGCTCCAACGTGCAGGTCGTGTGGGAGAAGTTCTGCCGCTACTTCGAGGTCGAGCCGCGCTACCTCCCGATGGAGCACGGCCGCTACGTGATCACGCCGGAGCAGGTGCTCGACGCCGTCGACGAGGACACCATCGGCGTCGTCGGCATCCTCGGTACGACGTTCACCGGCGAGCTCGAGCCGATCAAGGAGATCTGCGAGGCGCTGGACGCCCTCGCGGCCAAGGGCGGTCCGGACATCCCGGTGCACGTCGACGCGGCCAGCGGCGGGTTCGCCGTACCGTTCCTGCGGCCGGAGCTGGAGTGGGACTTCCGGCTGCCGCGGGTCGCCTCGATCAACGTCAGCGGCCACAAGTACGGCCTGACCTACCCGGGCATCGGGTTCGTGGTCTGGCGCGAGGCGTCCTGCCTGCCCGAGGACCTGGTCTTCCGGGTGAGCTACCTCGGCGGCGACATGCCCACCTTCACGCTCAACTTCTCGCGACCTGGCAACCAGGTCGTCGGGCAGTACTACAACTTCATCCGTCTCGGCCACGCCGGTTACACCTCGATCATGACCAGCCTGCGCGACACCGCCTCGTGGGTGGCCGACCGCCTCGCGGAGTACGACGGCATCGAGGTGATCACCGACGGGACGGCGATCCCGGTCGTGTCGTTCATGCTCAAGGGCGACCCGGGCTTCAGCGTGTACGACCTGTCCCACGAGCTGCGGACGGGCGGCTGGCAGGTGCCGGCGTACCCGATGCCGGCCGACGCGGAGGACGTGTCGGTGCTGCGCATCGTGGTCCGCGAGGGCTTCAGTCGCGACCTCGCCGGCCAGCTGATGCTGGCCTTCGACGACGCCTACCGCCGGCTGCAGGCCGGTGTCCGGCCGGAGTCGTCGGCCAGCGGCTTCGCGCACTGAGCCCGCCGGACACCAGGACGACAAGTTCGGCCCGATCGCCGGCGGTCAGGCGCCGTCTCCGTCGAGCTTGTCGTCCTGGTGTCCGTCAGCCGACGTCGGTCGCGAGCAGGTCGTCGACCGTCTCGCGACGCACGATCACGCGCGCCCGGCCGTCCTTGACCGCGATGACCGGCGGCCGGAGGGCGTGGTTGTAGTTCGACGCCATCGAGCGGCAGTAGGCACCCGTCGCCGGTACGGCGAGGAGGTCCCCCGGCCGCACGTCGCTCGGCAGGAACTCGTCGCGTACGACGATGTCGCCGGCCTCGCAGTGCTTGCCGACCACCCGCGCGAGGGTGGGCGGGGCGTCCGAGCGACGTGAGGCGATCGTGGCTGAGTAGTCGGCGTCGTACAGGGCGGTGCGGATGTTGTCGCTCATGCCGCCGTCGACGCTGATGTAGAGGCGCGCGGCGCCGCCGTCGAGCGTGACCGGCTTGACCGTGCCGACCGTGTAGACGGTGCAGGTCGACGGGCCGGCGATCGCGCGGCCGGGCTCGATCGAGAGCCGGGGGGCCTCGATGCCGAGCCCGCGGCACTCCTGGTGGACGATCTCGCGCATCCCGGCGGCCAGCTCGGCGGCGGGCTTCGGGTCGTCCTGGGTCGTGTAGGCGATGCCGAATCCGCCGCCGAGGTCCATCTCGGGCATGGCCACGCCGAGCTCGCTCGCGATCTGCGCGTGCAGCGCGAGGACCCGCTTGGCGGCGACCTCGAAGCCGGAGGTGTCGAAGATCTGGCTGCCGATGTGCGAGTGCAGGCCCAGCAGGTCGACGCCCTCGCTCGCGACCACGCGGCGCGCGGCCTCCAACGCGTCGCCGGACGAGATCGAGAAGCCGAACTTCTGGTCCTCGTGGGCTGTGGCGATGAACTCGTGGGTGTGCGCCTCGACGCCGGCCGTCACCCGGACCATCACCCGCGCCGGCATGCCGGTCTCGGCGGCGACCGACGCGACCCGCTCGATCTCCGCGAAGGAGTCGACGACGATCCGGCCGACGCCGAGCGAGACCGCGCGGCGCAGCTCGGTCAGCGTCTTGTTGTTGCCGTGGTAGCCGATCCGCTCGGGCTCCACTCCCCCGCGCAGCGCGACGGTCAGCTCGCCGTCGGAGCAGACGTCGAGGCACAGCCCGAGCTCGGCGATCCAGCGCGCGACCGCCGTACAGAGGAAGGACTTGCCGGCGTAGTAGACGTCGGCGCCCTCGAACGCCTCCTTGAATGCCAGCGCACGCGCCTTGAAGTCGTCCTCGTCCAGGACGTACGCCGGGGTGTTGTGCTCGGCGACCAGGTCGGCGACGGCCATGCCCCCGATGACGAGGTCACCCGACTCGTCCTTGTGGGCGGTGCTCGACCACAGCGTGGCGACGAGCTCGTTGACGTCCGTCGGGGCGCCCAGCCACGACGGGCCCCTCAGGGCTCCGGGCGCGTGGGCCCAGCCCGCCTCGTGCGTGGTGCTCATCGGCCGATCACATCCGCTCCGGCGCGGTCACGCCGAGGAGGTCGAGACCGTTGGCGACGACGGTCTGGGTAGCCTTCGCGAGCATCATCCGCGCGAGGTTCGCCGGGCCCACCGGCTCGTCGCCCTGGGGCAGCATCCGGCACTCCTTGGTGTCGTACCACTTGTTGAAGACCGACGCGGTGTCCTCGAGGTAGCGCGCCACACGGTGCGGCTCGCGCAGCTCGGCGGCGCTGGCCACGACGCGGGGGTACTCCGCCAGCGCGCGCAGCAGGTCGCCGTCGCGCTGGTGGTCGAGCAGGCTCGGGTCGAACTCCTCGCCCGGCAGCGTCATGCCGAGGTCGGCGGCGTTGCGCAGCATCGCGCAGGTCCGGGCGTGGGCGTACTGGACGTAGTAGACCGGGTTGTCGTTCGACGCCTTGGTGATCTCGGCGATGTCGAGCGTCAGCGGGCTGTCGGCCGGGTAGCGCGCCAGCGAGTAGCGCAGCGCGTCGACGCCGATCTCCTCGGCGAGCTCGTTGAGGGTGACGATCGTGCCCGCGCGCTTGGAGAGCTTGACCTCCTGGCCGTCGCGCATGATCTTGACCAACTGGCCGATCAGGACGTCCAGCGTCTTGTCCGGGTCGTCCCCGACGCAGGCCGCCATCGCGCGGAGCCGGCCGACGTAGCCGTGGTGGTCGGCGCCGAGCAGGTAGATGCAGCTGTCGAAGCCGCGGCTGCGCTTGTTGAGGTAGTAGGCGGTGTCGCTGGCGAAGTAGGTCAGCTCGCCGTCGCTCTTGATGAGGACACGGTCCTTGTCGTCGCCGAAGTCGGTGGTGCGCATCCACAGCGCGCCCCCGTCCTCGAAGACGTGACCGAGCTCCTCGAGCCGCTTGAGGGTGTCGGGGACGTGGCCGTCCTCGTGCAGCGAGAGCTCGCTGAACCAGACGTCGAAGTGGGTGTTGAACGAGTCGAGCTGGTCCTGCTGCTCCTTGAGCTGGATCGCGTAGCCGACCTGGCGGACGGCGGCGAGCCGCTCGGCCTCGTCGGCGATCCGGAAGATGCCCGGCCGGGCCGCCTCGACGGCCTTCGCGAGGTCGTCGATGTAGCCGCCGGCGTACCCGTCCTCGGGCTTCTCCTCGCCCAGCGCGCTGGCGATGATCGAGCGGGCGAAGTTGTTCATCTGGTTGCCGCGGTCGTTGATGTAGAACTCGCGGGTCACCTCGGCGCCGGCCGCGGCGAGCACTCGGGCGATGGCGTCGCCCAGCACCGCCCAGCGGGTGTGCCCGAGGTGCAGCGGGCCGGTCGGGTTGGCCGAGATGAACTCGACGTTGATCTTGTCGCCCGTCAGCGCCTCGCTCCGGCCGTACGACGCTCCCGCGGCGACGACGTCCGACGCCACCCGGCCCTGGGCGCCGGCCTCGACGGTCACGTTGAGGAAGCCCGGTCCAGCGACCTCGACCTCGCCGATGCCCTCGGACTGGCGCAGCGACTCGGCGATGAGCTCGCCCAGTGCACGCGGGTTGGTGCCGGCTTTCTTCGCGAGCTGGAGCGCGACGTTGGTGGCGTAGTCGCCGTGGCCCTTCTGTCGGGGCAGCTCGACCGTCACCTCGGTCGGGACGCCGTCGGGCAGGCTCAGGGTGCCTGCGTCGACCAACGCCGTCAGGACATCGACGACCGTGGTGGAGAGCTGCTCAGGGGTCACCCCGCGATCGTATCGGCGGCCCTCGGTTTCCTCCGCCTCGATATCGCCCGGTAGTGTTCGACACCACGCGAGCGGCACCGCCGTTCCGCGAATGCCTCCGTAGCTCAGGGGATAGAGCACTGGTTTCCGGTACCAGGTGCCGCAGGTTCGAATCCTGCCGGAGGCGCGCTCTGAGCAGGCCCGGACTCCCTCGAGTCCGGGCCTGCTCCGCTTCCCGGATGGCGTTGTTGCAAAGGACTTGCAACAACGCAAGACTGGCGATGTGTCGTCCCGTCTCGCCGCCTTCCGCGACAGCCTCACGAGCGCGGACAGGCGCAGCCTCTGGTCGATGGCGGGGTTCGTGGTGCTGCTGCACGCGGTGGGGTTCGGCGTCCTGTTCGGGTACGTCGCACCCCGGCACTACCACCTCGGCGGCGACCATCCCGTGTTCACCATCGGTGTCGGCATCCTGGCGTACACCTTCGGGCTGCGGCACGCCTTCGACGCCGACCACATCGCGGCCGTCGACAACGCGACCCGCAAGCTGATGGCCGACGGCGTCGCGCGCGTGACCGCGGGCGAGGGCGAGCATCGCAAGCCGCTCTCGGTCGGCTTCTGGTTCAGCCTGGGCCACTCGACCATCGTCTTCGTGCTGAGCTTCCTGCTCGCCCTGGGCGTGAAGTCGCTGGCGGGCTCGCTCGAGGACCGCGGCTCGCGCCTCCACACCCTCACCGGCGTGATCGGGCCGAGCGTGTCCGGCGTCTTCCTGTGGATCCTCGGCCTGCTCAACCTGGTCGCGCTGGTCGGCATCGCGAAGGTCGCCGTACGCCTGCGGCGCGGGCACTACGACGAGGCCGAGCTGGAGCGTCACCTCGACAGCCGCGGCTTCATGAACCGGATCCTCGGCTTCCTGACCAGGTCCGTGCGCAAGGCCTGGCACATCTACCCGGTCGGCGTGCTGTTCGGGCTGGGCTTCGACACCGCCACCGAGGTCGGGCTGCTCGTGCTCGCGGGCGGCGCCGCCGCCTTCCAGCTGCCGTTCTGGTCGATCGTGGTGCTGCCGGTGCTGTTCGCGGCCGGCATGTGTCTGGCCGACACCGTCGACGGCGTCTTCATGAACGCGGCGTACGGATGGGCCTTCGCGAAGCCGGTCCGCAAGGTCTTCTACAACCTCACCATCACGACCATCTCGGTCCTCGTCGCGCTCGTCATCGGCACCATCGAGCTGGTCGGCGTCCTCGCCGACCGTCTCTCGATCACCACCGGACCGCTCGCGGCGGTCGCCAGCATCAACCTCGACTACGCAGGCTATGCGATCGTCGGGCTGTTCCTCGTCTGCTGGCTCGCCGCACTCGCGGTGTGGCACTTCGGCGACATCGAGGAGCGATGGTCTGCCAACCTGGTCGAGTGACCACGCGGATCGCCACCGCCAACGTCCTCTACAAGCTGCCGAGGTACGACGCCCGCCACGCGCTCGACCTGGTGCTGGCCGAGGAGCCGGACCTCGTCGGCCTCCAGGAGTGGTACGTCGTCCGCCTGCCGCTGCTCCGCCCGACCGGATCGGTCCGCGTCGCCCCCGGTCCGGTCACCGTGCCCGGTGGCAGCAGGTTCCAGTGGGTCACCGGCCTGGGCGGCGGGAACGTCGTCGGGGCGAGGGCCGACCGCTACGACCTGCTCGCCTCGCGGCAGCCGTGGCTCAGCCTGCCCGGTCCGACCGACCGCACCGACCGGCTGCTGAATCTCGAGCCGCCGCGCGAGGCCACCGTCGGCGTCTTCGCCGACCGGGAGGCCGGCGACACCGTCGCGCTGATCAGCTACCACCTCGTCTCCGGGGCGGTGCGCGGGGCGTCGTACCGCAGCGACCGGCCGCGGCTGGTCCGCCGCCACCGGCACGAGGTCGCCCGGCTGGACGACCTCGTCGGGGAGCTGCAGGCCGACGGCCACCGCGTGTACGCCGTCGGCGACTCCAACCACCACCTGCAGCGCCTGACCGGGCTGACCTCCGCCTGGGAGGACCGGGAGCCCGCGCCGACCTGCGGACGGCAGACGCTCGACGACGTGCACGGGCCCGGCGATGCCACCGGTCTGCGCCTGGTCACGACCCCCTCGGACCATCTCGCGGTGGTGGTCGACCGGCCGTGACGCGGCGGTCAGGACAGCGGCGCCGAGTGGTTCGGCAGGGCGACGTACGGCCGGCAGGGCTCGTTGCGCAGCACGCCGCACGCCGGCAGCTTCGTGGGGATCGACTCCCCCGGGATCGCCGGCAGGATCAGCCGTGACGGCATCGAGCGTGAGTGCGCGATCGCGACTCGCGCGGTGCCGGTCGGCGGCTCGGTCTCGTCGAACGACCAGACCGGCTGCGAGCCGTTGACGCCGGAGATGGTCAGCCGGATGCGGGAGCCGGCGCGGTAGGCGTGGCCCTCGTAGTAGAGCGGGATCGTCACCTTCACGAACCTGCCCCTCGGCATCGGCCGCACGTCGCTCTGCTTCAGGCTCGGCACCGGCTCGAGCAGGGTCGAGGCCTCCCGGAAGATGTCGTGCGGGTCGTAGGACAGCCTGCGCTCGCTCGCGCGCTGCCAGCCGTTCTGGACGAACACCTCGTTGCCGGCGGGCGTCACCTCGCTGACGGTGGCCTGGAGGTCGACGTCCGGTGTCGACGAGCGCACCCAGACCTGCACCGCTCCCCCACCGACGACCGTCAGGTCCTTGGTCAGCCTGGGCGAGAGATAGGAGACCGCCGTGCCCGACGGGTCGTCCTTCCAGTCCCAGCTCCACTGGCTCTTGTTGCCCCACAGACCGCCGGCCATCGGCGAGCCGGTGAAGTCGATCTTCGGCACCGCACCGGGGTCGGAGGTGTAGCGGTCCATGCCGCCCCCGGACTGCCGGTGCGACGACATCGCGCCGCCCTTGCCGAGGTAGAGCGACATCGCCCTGGTCTGCGTGGGCGGGAACGCGCTGAACGTCTTCTCGTAGCCGGAGAACGGCTCGCCCGCGCCCTTGCCGGCGCCGTTGTCGAAGTCGACCCGCACCATCGGAAGCGCGTCGAACCGCTTGAGCGCGGCGGCGTAGGTGAGCTGCCCCTGGACCGGGTCGCCCGGCAGCATCGTCAGGTCGGTGTGCGGCAGGCCGAACGCCGTCTGGTAGATCAGCGGCGCGGTCGCCCGCACGAACACCGAGTTGAGAACCGGCGCCTGGTGGGCGACGTACAGCTCGAGGAAGTCGTACCAGCGGTTGAAGGTCTCCGGATCGAGCGAGTCGCCGTGCACCCCGTTGGTGAAGGTGAACCACTTCCTCCTCGTCCCGGTGAAGTGCTTGACCAGCGCAGGGCAGTGGCCGCCCGTCTGCTCGTCGGTGAACTGACACGCCAGGAACACCGGCACGTGGATCTTGTCCACGAACGTGATCGGGTCGAGCGGGTCGGCCGTCTTGGGCTTGTAGTGGCGGTTGGCCCTGATCTTCCTCATCAGGTTGACGGCCTCGCCGTGGAGGTCCTGGTCGGCCTTGCAGACGGCGTCACCGTCCTGCACGCGCTTCCAGGCATAGGCCTGGCCGCCGTGGGCGCTCGCCGGCAGCGCGTCGTGGATGCGCTCCTTGGCCCAGGCGACCGCGAAGCCGTTGTTGAGGATGCCGCCCGGGTAGAGCGTGGTGGCGACCGAGTCGATCGTCGACAGCGGCGCGATCGCCGAGAGGTCCGGCGGGTTGAGGGCCGCGCTGAAGAGCTGGCTGATCGCGCCGTACGAGATGCCCATCATGCCGACCTTGTGGCCCTTGACCCACGGCTGGTGGGCGATGGTCTCGATGACGTCGTACGCGTCGAGCTGCTGGTTGCGCTCGAAGAAGTCGTAGGCGCCGCCGGAGCAGCCGGTGCCGCGCATGTTGACGTCGACGACCGCGAAGCCCATCAGGTTCGCCAGCGTGGCGATGCCGTTCTGCGGGTCCTTCGGGTCGGCGTACCCGTAGCCGGCGTACTCGATCAACGTCGGGTACGGCGGCGCGAAGTTCGGTACGGCGACGCCGACCCCCAGCCCGGCCGCGCTCGTCGGCGGGTGCACGCTGATCGCGAGCTTGGTGCCGTCACGCGTGGTCAGGTAGCCGTAGCCGTTGTCGGCGATCCTCTGGTGGTAGAAGTCCGTGTGCCACGGCTTCGCGGCGGCGGTGTGGACGGTGAACGCCGCCGAGCGGGTCCGGCCGACCACCATCCGGTAGCCGCTCGCCGGCCGCAGGTCGCGGAACAGCACGCCGCCCTGGGCGTCGGCACGGCGGCGCTGCACCTGCCGGCCGGCGCGGACGAGCGAGACGGTGGCGTGGGCGGGCAGCCCGGTGGCGTACGCCTGGCGCGCGCTGCCGTGCCCGACCACGTGTGGCGCCGCCTGCGCCTGCCCCTGCACCCCCGCGAGCCCGAGCAGCACCGCTGCCAGGCTCACGACGACCACCAGCACCACCCGTGCGGACCTCTGCACCATGTCGCCTCCTCGTGACGTCAGTCACAACGGACGACCACTCTGCCGGTCACGCGCAGACGGCTCAGCAGTGCCTGGGCAGCGTCGCGTCGTTGCGGGCGGCGTTGCCGAGCCGCTTGGCCATGGCGAAGTCCGGGTTCTCGACGTCGGCACCTCCGATGACCTCGCCGCGGCCCGCGATCACGCAGCTGGTGACATTGCCGGGGTCGACGTCGGCCACCGCGTGGGCCAGCTGGAAGAGCTGGCTCGGGCTGAGGTCGGTCTGGAGGTTCTGCATCACGCTGAGGACGCCCTTGGCGATGAAACCCGGGTCGGCCCGCTTGCGGTGGAGCTTCTCCTGGATGCCGCGGATGACGCGGTCCTGGTTGGCGCTGCGGTCGAAGTCGCCGTGCGGCAGCGTGTGCCGGATGCGCGCGAACTTCAGCGCGGTCAGGCCGGACAGGTGGATCCGGCCCTTCTTGAAGCCGCGCGGCCAGATCTCCGGGTCGTTGAACGCGACCGGGTTGTTGACCTTGATGCCGCCGATGTCGCGGACCATGTGCTGGAAGTAGGTGAATCGCGTGACGAACACGTAGTCGGGTCGCACCCCGATCAGGTTGCCGACCACCTGCCCGAGCAGCTGCGGGCCGCCGTAGAAGAGGGCCGCGTTGATCCGGTTGGAGCCGTGGCCCGGGATCGAGACCCACGAGTCGCGCGGCACCCCGATGTCGGCCGCCGCGTGGGTCTTGGTGTCCATGAAGATGAGGTGCAGCGCGTCGCTGCGGGTGTGCAGCATGTTCTCGCCCGGCCGCGCGTCGGAGCCCACGGCGAGGATCGTGACGATGTTCTTGCCGTGCGCGAGCTTGCCGAGGTCGGTGCCCTCCGCGGTCTGCATCCGCACCAGCGAGGAGTACGTCGGCTGCGTCGCGCTGTTCGGCACGATCAACGCCGCGACGCCGAGGATCAGCGCCAGCGCCGCGATCTTGGGGGTACGCCGGAGCACCGGCCCGATCCGCGTCATCGCTTGCCCTTCCTTCCGGTCCGGCCGTGCTTCTTGCCGTGCGCAGCCCTCTTGTGGTGCGCCTGCCTGGTCGGCTTGACCGCCCCGGGCGCGTGGCAGTCGTGGTTGACGTCGTACCCGAAGATCCGCCACCTGCCGTGGACCGAGGTGAGGCTGGCGGTGCCGCCGACCACGCACTGCTGGCGGAGGCCGCCGGTGGTGTCGTAGACGAGGTGGAGGTCGGCCGTCACGCCCCGCACGCGGCCCTTGACGACCAGGAGGTCGAGGTCGATGCGGCGTTGCTTGGCGATGCCGCCCGACACCTTCCTGCCGAGGCCCGCGTTGCTCAGCAGGTCGGCGTCACCGACCGCGAGCCTGGTGGCACCCGGGGTGAAGGACGCGGCGTACGGCTTCCTGCCGCGGGTCGACCCGCCCGAGGAGAGGTACGCCGCCCGCCACCAGGTGTCCACGATCGAGCCGATCTGCTTGGCGATCTTGGTGCGCCTGGCCTTGGGCAGTCCGCCGGTGCCGCTCACCTTGTCGACGCGCGAGACCAGCGCGACCGACGACGGTGCTGCCGACGCGCTGGCACTGCCCTGCGCCTTCGGGGACGCGTGGTGCGAGCACGCCGAGGCACCGAGCCCCAGGGCGAGCGCCAGCACGGTCCCCGCGACGCCCTTGAGCGCGCGGATCTGGGGCATGGACGACCTCCGAATCAGACCTTGGGACGACATCTCGGTGTCTCTTCGATTACACCCTGCCTGATCAACCCTCCCTCACACCGCATTTGGTTGGTCATGGGTCTAGCCTTGTCGTTCGGTGCCGACCGGTCGCGGGCGTCGGCTCCAGGGGGTCCGGATCCCTGACATCCGGTCGCGTTTCATCGGAAGAGGCGAAAGACGTCGTGACGCAGTCGTCAGACCAGCAGTCCACCACCTCCAACGGCGCAGGCGCGCCCTCGGGGACCGACTTCGGGGCCAACGAGTGGTTGGTCGAGGAGATGCGGTCCCGGTTCGAGGACGACCCGTCCAGCGTCGACCCGGCGTGGGCGTCGTACTTCAAGGGCAACGGCGCCGGCAACGGCTCCACCGGCAACGGCAAGCCGCGGCCGAGCAACAGCGACGCGGCGCCCGCCGCGGCCCGCCCGACCTCGACCGCGACCCCGGCCAAGTCCTCTCCCGCTGCGGCGAAGCAGGCCGAGGAGTCGCCCTCGACCGGCAGCATCCCGGTCCCGAAGGCGCAGTCGGCGCGCCACGTGAGCCCCGCGGCCAAGACGATGCCGTCGGCCGCGACGCCCGAGAGCAAGCCGACCCCGAAGGACGCGCCGAAGCCGGCACCGGTCGCCGCCAAGGACGAGCCGACGATGACGCCGCTGCGCGGCATCCCCGCCGCGACGGCGAAGAACATGGACATCTCGCTGTCCGTGCCCACCGCGACCTCGGTCCGCAACATCCCGGTCAAGCTGCTCTGGGACAACCGGATCGTCATCAACAGCCACCTCAAGCGCGCGCGAGGCGGCAAGGTCTCCTTCACCCACCTGATCGGCTACGCCATCGTGCGGGCGATCCGGTCGATGCCGGAGATGAACAACACCTTCGCCGAGGTCGACGGCAAGCCGACCATGGTCACGCCGGCCCACGTCAACCTGGGCCTCGCGATCGACCAGCAGAAGCCGGACGGCTCACGCCAGCTGGTCGCGCCCTCGATCAAGGCGACGGAGTCGATGGACTTCGCGCAGTTCTGGACGGCGTACGAGGACATCGTGCGCAAGGCCAAGGACAACAAGCTGACGATGGAGGACTACTCCGGCACGACCGTCAGCCTCACCAACGTCGGCGGCATCGGCACCAACAACTCCGTGCCGCGCCTGATGCAGGGCCAGGCCGCCATCATCGGCGTCGGCTCGATGGACTACCCGCCCGAGTTCCAGGGCGCGTCCGAGGACACCATCTCGCGCAACGCCATCTCGCGGATCATGACGATGACGTCGACCTACGACCACCGCGTGATCCAGGGCGCCCAGTCCGGCGAGTTCCTGCGCCAGGTGCACCAGTACCTCCTGGGCAACGACGACTTCTACGACGACATCTTCCGGTCGCTGCGGATCCCCTACGAGCCGATCCGCTGGAACGCCGACATCGCGACCTCGCACGACGACGAGATCGACAAGCAGGCCCGGATCCTGGAGCTGATCCACGCCTACCGGGTCCGCGGCCACCTGATGGCCGACACCGACCCGCTGGAGTACAAGCAGCGCTCGCACCCCGACCTGCGGATCGAGTCGCACGGCCTGACCCTGTGGGACCTCGACCGCGAGTTCCCCGTCGGCAACTTCGGCGGCTCGGCGCGGCGGTTCATGAAGCTGCGCGACATCCTCGGCATCCTGCGCGACTCCTACTGCCGCACCACCGGCATCGAGTACATGCACATCATGGATCCCGACCAGCGTCGCTGGATCCAGGAGCGGGTCGAGCAGCCGCACAGCAAGATGCCCCGTGAGGAGCAGCTGCGGATCCTGCTCAAGCTCAACCAGGCCGAGGCGTTCGAGACCTTCCTGCAGACGAAGTTCGTCGGCCAGAAGCGCTTCTCCCTCGAGGGCGGCGAGACCACCATCCCGGTCGTCGACGAGATCGCCGAGGCTGCCGCGCAGACGGGTCTCGACGAGGTCTGCATCGGCATGGCCCACCGCGGCCGGCTGAACATGCTCGCCAACATCGTCGGCAAGTCCTACAACCAGATCTTCCGCGAGTTCGAGGGCAACATCGACCCGCGCACGGTCCAGGGCTCCGGCGACGTGAAGTACCACCTCGGCGCCGACGGCACCTTCGTCGCCGGCACCGGCGAGACCATCGCGGTGTCCGTCGCGGCCAACCCCTCCCACCTCGAGACCGTCGACCCCGTACTCGAGGGCATCGCCCGCGCCAAGCAGGACGTCCTCGACAAGGGCCAGGAGTTCCCGGTCCTGCCGCTGCTCATCCACGGTGACGCGGCGTTCGCCGGCCAGGGCGTGGTCGCGGAGACGCTCAACCTGTCCCAGCTGCGCGGTTACCGCACCGGCGGCACGATCCACCTGGTCATCAACAACCAGGTCGGCTTCACCACCGCCCCCGCCGCGTCGCGCTCGTCGCTCTACGCGACCGACGTCGCCCGCATGGTGCAGGCGCCGATCTTCCACGTGAACGGCGACGACCCCGAGGCGTGCATCCGCGTCGCACGGCTCGCGTTCGAGTACCGCCAGGCCTTCCACAAGGACGTCGTCATCGACCTCGTCTGCTACCGCCGCCGCGGTCACAACGAGGGCGACGACCCGAGCTACACCCAGCCGCTGATGTACGACCTGATCGAGCAGAAGCGCTCGGTGCGCAAGCTCTACACCGAGTCCCTCATCGGTCGTGGCGACATCACGATCGAGGAGGCCGAGCAGGTCCTCCGCGACTACCAGCAGCAGCTGGAGCGGGTGTTCACCGAGGTGCGCGAGGCGGACGCCAAGCCCGACGAGTGGACGACGGTGCCGGACTACCCGGAGAAGCTCGCCACCGAGGCGACGACCGCGGTCGAGACCGAGGTGCTCAAGCGGATCGCCGACTCCTACGTCACGCCTCCGGACGGCTTCACCGTCCACCCGAAGGTCATGCCGCAGCTGCAGCGTCGCGCCAACGCGATCGCCAACGGCCCGATCGACTGGGGCACCGGCGAGATGCTCGCGTTCGGCTCGCTGCTGATGGAGGGCCGTCCGGTCCGCCTGGCCGGCCAGGACAGCCGCCGCGGCACCTTCGTGCAGCGGTTCGCCACCATCATCGACCGGGTCAACGCCGACGAGTGGACGCCGCTGTCCAACCTGACCGAGGACCAGGCGAAGTTCTTCCCGTACGACTCACTGCTCAGCGAGTACGCCGCGCTCGGCTTCGAGTACGGCTACTCCGTGGCCCGTCCCGAGGCGCTCGTGCTGTGGGAGGCGCAGTTCGGCGACTTCGTCAACGGCGCCCAGTCGGTCATCGACGAGTACATCTCGGCCGGCAAGACCAAGTGGGGCCAGGACTCCGGTGTCGTACTGCTGCTCCCGCACGGCTACGAGGGACAGGGAGCCGACCACTCCTCCGCCCGGATCGAGCGGTTCTTGACGCTGTGTGCCGACGAGGCGATGGTCGTCGCCCAGCCGAGCACGCCGGCGTCGTACTTCCACCTGCTGCGGCGCCACGCCCTGGGCAGCGACCACAAGCCGCTGATCGTCTTCACGCCGAAGTCGATGCTCAAGCGCAAGGAGGCTGCCTCGCAGCCCGACGACTTCACCTCGGGCGAGTTCCGCCCGGTGATCGGCGACCCGACGGTCGACCCGGCCAAGGTGAGGACGGTGCTGCTGGTCTCGGGCCGCCTGACCTGGGACCTCGTGGTCAACCGCACCAAGACCGAGCGCGACGACGTCGCGATCGTCCGCGTGGAGCAGCTCTACCCGTGGCCGACGCAGGCGCTGAAGGAGGAGCTCGCCAAGTACCCCGACGCCGTCGTCCGGTGGGTGCAGGACGAGCCCTACAACCAGGGTCCTTGGCCGTCGTTCCACCTCAACGTGGTGCCCGACCTCGGCCGGGAGATCGAGCCGATCACCCGACCTGCGTCGTCCACCACCGCGGTCGGCACGGTCAAGCGGCACATGGCCGAGAACACCGAGCTGCTCGAGCGGGCGTTCGGCTGAGCGTGACCGCCCGAGGAACGAGGACGGTCACGACCTCAGGCAGGTCGAGCGAGCTCGCGGCCGCGGGTCGAGACCCAGTTCGCTAGGTAGGACATCAGCGTGTACTTCACCGACAGAGGCATCGAGGAGCTCGAGCAGCGCCGGGGCGACGAGGAGGTCACCTTGGCGTGGCTGGCCGAGCGACTGATCGAGTTCGTGGACGTCAACCCGGAGTTCGAGAACCCGATCGAGCGCTTCGCGACCTGGTTGGCACGCCTCGACGACCCTGACGACTGAGCCGGCCTGACGCTCTGACGCTAGGGTCGGAGCGTGCCTGACGACGCCGGCCCGGCCCTGATCTCGTACGCCGAGTGGGGTGAGCGCTTCTTCGCGACCGCCGTCACCCAGGAGCGTGTGATGGCCGGCATCGACGCGCTCGCCGGCCGGCCTATCGACGTCGGCCCGTTGGGCGTGGGTCCGGGCCGGGTCGTGAAGGTGACCGCCAAGGGCAGCATCGGACGGGCCGTCGGCCGCCGTGTCGGCGACTCCCCCATCGTCTTCCACGTCGACCTGCCGGTCGACCTCGCCTTCACGATCGACCTCGGCGTCGACAAGCAGCGCTTCGACGCCGCCCTGAACCTGCCGCTGGTGCTGACCGCCCGGGGCCGCGACGACCTGTTCATCGAGATCGTCGTGACACCACCGAAGCCGGCCGAGATCCAGGTCCGGCTGGAGGCCAAGGGCCTGCGGGCGTCGGTGATGGCACGTGCCGCGAAGGTCGAGGCGGAGCTGCGCCGCTTCGTGGCCAAGTACGTCGCCCGCGAGGTGGAGAAGCCGGCGATCGCCGAGGCGCGGCTCATCGACGTGGGCGCGGCGATCGACCGGGCCGCGGGCGGTCTCGTGCCGACGCCCGACGACACGGAGCTGGACGCCATGGCCGGCGACCTCTCGACCGCGCTCGGCACCGAGATCACCGCAACGGCGGACCAGTTCCTGGAGGAAGAGTCGTGAGCGCGGCGTACCCTCCGGCGCCGTGGCGGATGCACGGATCGCTGTGGCTGAGCGTGTTCCGGCTCCGCGACGACGTCGACGAGCGCCACCCCGCCGGCACGTACGGCGTCGCGCTGGTCGACTACCGCGAACCCAGCCCGCTGACGTACGGCGAGCTGCTGCTCGCCCGCACCACGACCAACCGCGCCGGCAAGGGCGCGGTCACGATCACCGACATCTGGGTCGACTCCCCCGCCTCACGCGCCGGCGGGCGCGAGCTGTGGGCGATCCCGAAGGAGCTGTGCGACTTCGACTACGAGACCAGCCACCGCGGCCCGGTCAGCTCGACGCGCTGGACCGCCTCCGTCGAGCGTCGCCCGATCGTCGAGGCGTCCTTCACCGACGTCTCGCGGGGCGCGCTCCGGGTTCCGTTCAAGGGCCTGGTCGAGCAGCCCGGCATCCCCGACCACCCGCAGACCGCCGACGTGAGCATGACGGGCACCGCCAAGGCACTGCCGTGCCGCGGTCGCTGGAGCTTCAACGCCGACGGTCCCCTCGCGTTCCTGCGCGGGGCCCGCCAGCTGGGATCGTTCCGGATGGCCGGCTTCCGGCTCGACTTCGCCTGACCGCCTCACCGGCGGATCCCGCGCGCCCGTCGGGCGGCGATGGTGGAACCTTGGGGACATGTGGAACGACCTCATGCACCTCCAGGTGACGCCCGCCGACAAGATCATCCGGACCCTCGCCGTCTACGTGGCGCTGGCGATCATCCTGCGACTCGTGGGCAAGAGGGACCTCGCCCAGCTCAACACCTTCGACCTGGTGGTGATGCTCGTGCTCTCCAACGTCGTGCAGAACGCCATCATCGGTCCCGACAACTCGCTCCTCGGCGGCCTCCTCGGGGCGGTGGTGCTCGTCGGGGCCAACGCCGGCGTCGTCCGGCTGATCCGGCACTCGGACCGGGTCGCAGGCCTGCTCGAGGGGAGGTCGACGATCTTGGTCCGCGACGGCGAGTGGGACGAGCACGCGCTCCGAGCCGAGGGCCTGCGCCGCGCCGACGTCGATGCCGCGCTGCGCCGCCAGAACGCCAACTCCGTCCGCGAGGTCCAGAGGGCGTCCATCGAGCCGGGTGGGGTGATCGTGGCCACGCTCCTCCCCCAGGAGCAGCCGGCCACCGCAGGCGACGTCGCCCGGCTGGAGGCCAAGCTCGACGCCCTGCTCGCCACGCGGGAGTGAGGCCGTCACCCGGCCCGCCCGTCGGCGTACGGCCCGTGCGAGGACCTCAGCCCACGTCGTCCGGTACGTCGGTGTCGCCGCCGGCCGCGTTGTCGGCTCGTGCGCGGCGGGCCGCGTCGCTGATCTCGAACAGCTCGGTGGCCAGACCGCCCAGGGTCTTCGCGACCTCGCCGACGGCGTCGATGACCACGCCGGTGGCGTGGCCTACGGCGTGGACCGTGGCCTCGAAGCCGTCCTGGAGGGCGTCCTTGCCGATCTCGGCGTTGCTCAGGTGGTCGCGGCCGTCGCTCATGTCGTCATTCTCCTGCCTGCAGGTCAGGCGGCCAAGGTCGAGTCGGTCACGCCGGTGACCGGGGCGACCTCCGCCTCGCCGCCGGGGAGCGCATAGCGACAGATCTTCTTCGCCACGCTCCACAACTGCTTGCCCAGCGAGCCGGTGTTGTACGGCAGGCCGTAGCGCTCGCAGATGTCGCGGATCTCGGGCGCGATCTCCGGGTAGCGGCGCGCCGGCAGGTCGGGGAACAGGTGGTGCTCGATCTGGTGCGACAGGTTGCCGCTCATGACGTGGAAGGTCTTGCCGCCGCTGATGTTCGCCGAGCCGAGCATCTGGCGGAGGTACCACTGGCCGCGGCTCTCGTCCTCGGTCTCCTCGACCGAGAACGACGCCACGCCCGAGGGGAAGTGGCCGCAGAAGATGATGTTGAAGGACCAGATGTTGCGGACCAGGTTGGCCGTCGCGTTGCCGAGGAACGTCAGCGGGAAGAGCGGTCCGGTCAGCGCCGGGAAGATGACGTAGTCCTTGAGCGCCTGGCGGCGGATCTTGCGCATCAGGCCCGGGTAGAGCGGCTTGTTGTCCGCGAAGGTCCGCTTGCCCGAGACGATGTTCTCGACCTCGAGGTCGTGCAGCGCGACGCCCCACTGGAAGAACGTCATCAGCAGGAACGCGTAGACGGGGTTGCCCAGGTAGTAGGGGTGCCACTTCTGGTCGGGGTCCATCCGCAGGATGCCGTAGCCCACGTCGCGGTCCTTGCCGACGATGTTGGTGAACGTGTGGTGGATGTAGTTGTGGGAGTACTTCCACTGCTCACCGGGGCAGACGGTGTCCCAGTCGAACATCCGCGAGTTGAGGTGCGGGTCGCCCATCCAGTCGTACTGCCCGTGCATGACGTTGTGGCCGATCTCCATGTTGTCGAGGATCTTGGAGATCGACAGGCAGGCGACGGCCGGCAGCCAGCCGGCGACGGGCAGGTAGAACAGCGCGCGGCCGCTGACCTCGAACAGGCGCTGCGCCTTCACGATCTTGTGCAGGTAGGCGGCGTCCTCCTCGCCCAGGTCGGCGATGATGCGCTGACGGATCGCGTCGAGCTCGGTGCCGAGCTCCTCGATCTGCTCCTTCGTCAGGCCGTGGTACGTCGTCTCCTCGGTCACTGTGGTCATCTCGAGACTCCTCTACAGGTCGATGTGGCAGTCGCCGGCGGCCGCGCTGACGCAGAGACGGATCTCCTCGTCGTGCAGCGACGACTCCTCGCCGGTCAGGACGTTGCGGACGGTGCCGCTGGACTTGGTGCGGGCGCAGGAGAAGCAGATGCCCATCCGGCAGCCCGACTCGGGGTTGAGGCCGAGGGCCTCGGCCTGCTCGAGCAACGTCCCGCCGTCGTTGGCGACGCTGGCGCCGCTGCGGGTGAAGGTGACCTCGCCCTCCGGCTCGTCGCTGGTCGACGCCGCACGCAGCACGGCCGGCTTGAAGAACTCCATCCGCAGCTTGGGCGAGAGCACGCCGTCGCGGGTGTACGCCTCGGTGACGAGCTCGACGAGGCCGGCGGGGCCGCACAGGTAGGTGTCGAGGTCGTGGAAGTCGCCCACGATGCGGCGCAGGCCGAACTCGCTGAACAGGTCGCCGTGGTGCAGGTGCACCGCGACGCCGTTGTCCGCGTCGGCGATCTGCTGAAGCTCCTCGGCGAAGATCTGGTCCTCGGGGCTGCGGGCGTAGTGGACGAACGTGACCTTGCGGCCGGCGTGGCCGTCGTACCCGTCGCGGAGAAGGGTGCGCACCATCGACATCGCGGGGGTGATGCCGGAGCCGCCGGTGATGAACAGCAGGTGGTTGTTGGTCGGGGTCGCGGGCGACTCGTCGAGCGTGAACTCCCCCTGCGCCTGGCCGAGGTGCAGGATCTCCCCCGGCTGCGCCCGCTCCACGAGGTACGACGACAGCTGCCCCTCCGCGTTGGAGCGGACCGTCAGGGTGATGGTCTCGCCCGGCACCGAGGCGGCGGAGGAGATCGTGAACGCCCGGGTCACGCGCTTGGCGCTGCCGGGCAGGTCGGCCCCGACGAGGACGTGCTGGCCCGCGCGGTGACCGCGCCAGGTGCTCGTGGGTCGCAGGGTGATGGTCGCGACGGGCGCACCGGCCGTGTCGGTCTCACGATGGATCGACTCGATCCGGGCGCGCACCTCGTGCGCCGCCCACATCGGGTTGAAGTGGGTGAGGTAGCTGTCGACTCCGTGCGGCGTGGCCAGCGCAGTCGCGAGGCGCGAGCGCAGGAGCCTTCCGCCGACCCGGGCCATCGGCCCCGGCCGATGTTCGAGGACCGTCATCGCGGTCTCCTCTCGGTCGAGAATTCGGGTGTACATCCGTACACCCAAAGACTCCCGCGCCGCCTGCGCACCGGTCAACAACCCGCTCGCGTGACAGTGCACACATGTGCTCTGATTATGCTTGTCCCGTGTCGGAAGCCAGCGGCTCGCGCGCGGAGCGCAAGGAGCGCACGCGCAGGGCGATCCTCGACGCGACGCTTGAGCTCTGCGAGGACGCTCCCCTGGCGGCGCTGTCGCTGCGCCAGGTCGCCAAGCAGGTCGGCATCGTGCCGACCGCCTTCTACCGCCACTTCGAGTCGATCGAGCAGCTCGGGCTCGCCCTCGTGGAGGAGTCGTTCGTCAGCCTGCGCTCGATGATGAGGGCGTTGCGCGCGAACGCGACGGCCGACTTCGCCAACCTCATCGACGTCTCGATCGCCACGATGGTCGAGCACGTCCGCGAGCAGGAGATGCACTACGCCTTCATCGCCCGCGAGCGGTTCGCCGGCCCCACGGCGGTGCGCGGCGCCATCGACACCAACCTCGTGCGGTTCGTCGACGAGCTGGCGACGGACCTCGCCCGCATCCCGGTGCTCACACCGTGGTCGACCGACGACCTCCGCACCCTCTCCGACCTCATCGTCACCGCCTTCGTGGCGCTCGCCGAACGGCTCCTCGCCACCTCGCCCGGTTCGTCGGCCGAGCGCATCCTGACCGACGCCGCCCGCACCCAGGTGCGGATGCTGATCATCGGCGCCCGTCAGTGGAACTCGTCACGCTGACCGCTCAGCACCCCGCCACCAGCGCCTCGCCGGCTGGACCGGCACGCTCCACTGGCACCACGATGTCGCCGTGCCAGCGCTGCAGAACCTGACGACACTGTCCCGATCGACCCTGTCCCGCGCCGCCCGCAACGCGTGGGCGATCTCGCCGCTGGGCGAGGGCATCGAGAAGTACGACGGCATCCCCACCACCGTCGTCTACGACCAGCCGCACCGCCGCCTCCTCCGGTACGACGGCCCGCCGGCCACCGAGGGCACCCGTCCCGTGCTGCTGGTGCCGCCGCTGGCCGTCTCGATCCGCTGCTACGACCTCCGGCCGGGGCAGAGCCTGGCCGGCCACCTGGTCGGGTCCGGCCGCCCGGCGTACGTCATCGACTACGGCGAGATCGGGTTCGCCGACCGGGCGATGGGATTCGAGGAGTGGATCGACGACATCCTCCCGAACGCGATCGACGCGGTGTCGCTCATGCACGGCAACACCGAGGTCGACGTCGTGGGCTGGTCGCTCGGCGGCACGATGAGCCTGCTGACCGCGGCCGCCCACCCCGGCCTCCCGATCGCCTCGATCACGGCGTTCGGCACGCCGATCGACTACTCCAAGAACCCCGCGATCCTCCCGTTCGCCACCGCCGACAGGCTGCTCGGCACCTGGCTGACCACCCTGCCGACCGCGGCGATGGGCGGGGTTCCCAAGCAGCTCGTCCGCACGTCGTACCGCGCGATGGCGCCGAAGCGCGAGCTGACCAAGGCCGTCTTCCTGGCCAAGAACATCCTCGACGCCGAGGCGCTCGGCCGGACCGAGGCCGTCGACGACTTCATCGCGTCGATGCCGGGCTACCCCGGCCGCGCCTACCACCAGATCCACAGCCGGCTGATGACGCGCAACGACCTCGCCCGCGGCCGGGTCGAGCTCAGCCGCGAGCGCACCGTCGACCTGTCCGCGATCGACACCCGCGTGCTGTTCGTCGGCAGCAGCACCGACAACATCGGCCCCGGGCCGTCGGTCCGTGCCGGCGTCGACGTGGTGCCGGGTGCGACGTACGCCGCCGCCGACGGGCTCAGCCACCTCGGACTCGTCGCGGGTCCGACCGCCCCCGAGCGCAGCTGGCCGCTGCTCGACGAGTTCCTGCCGGCGGTCTGACCCCGACGCGACCCCGACACGACCCCGACGCGACGAAGGAGGCCGGACCCGACGGGTCCGGCCTCCTCGCGCTGTCGCTCCCGTGCGTCGGTCAGTGACCGTGCCCGGCGGTCGCACCCTCTGGCGGCCGCGACGGCAGCAGCGTGGCCATCACGACGACCACCACGCTGATCGCCGCGGAGACGAGCAGCGCATGCTCCATCCCGCTCACGAAGGCCTGCGCCTCGAGCGCGTGGGACGGCCGGGGGTGGTCCGGCGTGAGGCCGGCC
>WQZX01000035.1 GCA_009780515.1 Nocardioidaceae bacterium
CAACCGCAGCCCGGTCGGCATCTTCCGCCAGGTCGAGCGGCCGACGTACGACGACCAGGCCCGCGGCCAGGTCGAGGACGCCGAGGCCAAGGTCGCCGGAACCCGCCAGGACCGCCTCACCGCTCTCATCAACGCGGGCGACACCTGGACCGTCGGAGCCTGATCACCTGCTGACGCGCCCGGACCGCTCGGACAGGGCGGTCCAGGCGCGCACGGTCGCGGCGTAGACCAGGGCGACCAGGGCGCCGAGCCCGAAGCCGATGCGCAGCGCCTTCAGCTCGAACGCGGCCAGCCCGCCGAAGCTCAGCGTGCGCGCGGTGACCGTGATCACGAGCCAGCGGCTGCCACCCAGCGGCAGGAACGGCTCGGTGATCGGGCGCGCCGCCTCGACCAGCGTGAACACGACCGGCGAGAGCAGCACGGCGAGCAGGGCGACGTACCACCAGTCGCCCGGGGCGACGTCGTACAGCCAGGACGCGAGGGCCGTCGCCACGCCGACGGCGATCGCGGTCGCCGGCAGCGTCACCACCTCGAAGACGCACTGCGTGGCCACCCGCCGACGGAACCGGGCTCCTGCACCTGGTGCTTCCTGCATCCCGGTCCCCCGCCGTCGTGGTCCTGCTGACGAGAACGTCGGTGCGGGCGGTGAGGTTGCATGCGCGAGCCTCTGCCCGGAGGCATGCAACCTCCAGTCGGTGGGCAACGTTCTCTGCGATGTCGGCGCTGTGCCGTGCCGACGAGGTCGATCGGAGGAATGATGACGAGGACCTACGTCTCAGCTCGCCGGGCAGGGACCTACGCCGTCCTCGGCCTCACGCTGCTCGTCGCTGCTCTCGGCGCCTTCCCGTACTACGTGCTGTTCGCGTTCCCGTTGCTGGCCTCGCTGACGCTGCCGAACATCCCTCGCAGGGGTCCGGCTCGTCGTGTCGGCCGCGAGCCCCGGCCTGCTGGTGATCGGCTTCATCCAGGCCGTCGCAGCCGCGATGCACGGGGCCTGACGGAGCACGGCGGCAGGCCCCCGCGTCACCGCCCCTTGCGCTGTCTGCGCCGTCGCCTCTGCCGCCGTGCCTGCCCGCGCTCCCACATGATCCGCTTGCCCTCGGCTCGGTGGTCGGCGATGTCCTGCTTCACCTCGCGGGCCAGGGCCTGCAGCTTCTCCGCCCGCTCCTCACGCTCCTCCGGGGTGGCGGACTCCCGCCGTCGTGCCGCCGGATGGCTCCAGACGCGCACCACCAGGGTGAAAACAAGGGCGGTACCGAAAGCCAAAGCGAGCGCGCCCACGACGTCCTGGAACTGCAGCCCATAGGCGACCGCCCCTGCCACGAACCTGGAGCCGAACTCGACGACGTCGCCCTGGGTCTCCGACAGGATCTGGCCCCGGCCGTCGCCACGGCCGTATCCGAACCACGCCCCGGCGGCGAAAATCGGCGGCGAGAGGATCGCGATCACCAGACAGGTACCAAGGCCGGCGGTCCAGTCGACGTCGAACCACCTGGACGCGACGACCTGCGCGACCGCGACCACCACGGCCAGGAACGGAAACACGATGGCTCCGGCCAAGTACTGGCCGAAGACCTTCACCGCGAAGACGGCCCCCTTCGCCCCGTACTCCTCGGGCTCGAGTCGACCCTGCATCCCGGCATCCTAGGAGAAGCAGTCGTTGAACAGACTGCCTGCTCCGAGCAATCCCTCAAGAACCTGTACAGCGTCGGGGCCTATTTCAGTGTCGGCGTAGCCGGCGCGGACAGCGTCGTAGATGCCCCTGATGTCGCCGAAGAGCTGTCGGGCCTTCGTGACCCAGCTGAAGACCTTCTCGATCGGGAGGCCGTACTGGGCGACGAACGATGCGATCGCCCATGCGCAGCTGAACCAGCCGAACCCGATGCGCTGAGCAGGACGTACCGCGACCGTACCCAGGTCTTGGTGTGCCAGCCTGATGTACCGAGCGGCAGTGTGCTTCCACTTGCGGAGGGCAGCCTTGTGGCGCTTCTTCGGCGCGCGCTGGTCGGCGAAGTGCCTGTGCTCCTTGACGACCTCCCTCGTGGTGATCCTGACGCCATCCCACGCACGAAGCTTGATGCGAGTGCGTGGGGCCTCTGGCTTCTGATCGGGATGCAACCCCGCCGTGGTGTAGTCGGAATGCGCAGTCGCGGCCTCCGCTCCTGCTCCGCCAGCACCCAGCAGGAGTGACGCGACGATGGCCGCGAGCACGGCCCTCCTTAGGAACATCAGCATGTGAACTCCCGAGTGCGGTGGCTTCCGTTGTGGATGCCGTTCGCCTTCTGGAAACGCTCCTTGGACACCGCGGGATGCACTCGAGGGCGAAAAATGAAAGTTCGAGATCGCGTGCAACCCCCTCGACGTGGGCGGCGTTGTCTAATACGTAGCGGAGCTCTCTCGGAGGCCATGACAGGTGAAATCACGCGACGAGGCGGCGTATGTCGAGTACGTCGGCGGGTGCCAGGACCGGTTGCGCCGTACGGCGTACCTGATGACCGGTGACTGGGCGCTCGCGAGCGACATCACGCAGGAGGTGCTCATCAAGCTGTACGTCGCCTGGCCGCGGCTCGACCGCGGACCCGGGCTGCCGACGTACGTGCGCCGCACCATCATGTCCTCGGTGATCGACCTCAAGCGCAAGCAGAAGCGGCGGCGCGAGGACGTCATCGCAGAGCCCGAGACGCTGCCGATCGGCGACGGCTCGGACGGACGCGCCGACCGCGACGCACTGATGCGGGCGCTCACCGAGGTGCCGCCGCGGCAGCGGGCGTGCGTGGTGCTGCGCTACTTCGAGGAGCTCTCCATCGCTGAGACCGCCGAGATCCTCAAGTGCTCCGAGGGGAACGTGAAGAGCCAGACGGCCCGCGCCCTCGACGCCCTGCGCCGTCTGCTGGACGACGCTGCGTGGATCGGCCCGATCGTGGCCGAGCTGGAAGGTGCCCGATGAACGACCTGACCGACATGCTCCGGGACAGCTCCGAGCAGCAGCCTCCCGGCCTGGGTCTCGATCCCGCCGACCTCGTCCGCCGTGGGCGCGGGCGGGTACACCGCCGCCGCGCCCTCACCGCGGGCGGCTGCGCCCTCGTCCTGGCGGCCGTCGCGGCGGTCGGCTCGACCTGGCACCTCGGTGGCGACACCAAGACCCAGATCGCCGACCCGACCCGGGGGCTGGCGTCGTACCAGGCGGTTCGGATCAGCCCGGCCGCGGTGACCGCGCGCTGCACCCCGATCCTCGATGCCGAGTACGGCGGCCACCACACCTGGGTCGAGGTGCCTGAGCACGACGGGACGAAGGCCGGTCGGCGGATCGAGACCCGGGTCGGGCACGACGCGGCGTTCGAGGCTGCGACCCCGAGCGGTCACGGCGCACACAGGCACGCTCCGGCAGAGGACTGCTCGATCCCGCAAGCAAAGATGGTCGCCGCCGCCACGCGTGCGGTCACGTCCACGCCCGACCCCCGCGCCGCCAATCACGCTGCGGTCGTCCGCGCCTGCTCGACCGAGGCCGGTTACGACCTGAAGCGGTGGGCGCTGCTGGAGTCCGTCGACGACGACGGCAGCGCGGTCGCACTGTTCCGCGCAGCCAACGGATTCATCGCCGAGTGCGACCTCGGCGGGGCGTACCTCTCGTTCAGCCGCGACCCGGCGACCGAGCCATTGTCTGCACTCGACGGCGGCTATCTCGAGCCGGACAACTGCGCGAAGGTCGGCGTTCTCCCCGGAGGGCGGGACGGCATGAGGATCGAGATCCTCGACGGTCAGCGGACGGTCGCGACCGCCACCACCTCCCATCGAGGCGCTTTCGCGCTTAACCTCAACCGGTCGTGGCCGCGCCACGGACGGGCGTTCCGAGGTCGCGTCCTCGACGCACACGGCGCGGTCGTGTGGAGCGGAGAGGCCGCCCGGCCGGGTGACCTGACCTGGGCATCCGTCCGTTGCGGAGGGTGACGCCTGCGAACAGACGGGGCCCCACCGGAGCAAGCTCCGGCGGGGCCTCCTCCCGACCACTCGGTCAGGAGCGCGTGATGCTGAATCGGTGCGTGGTGGTGCGGTGCGAGCTGTTGCCCGGGATCACCATCCGGAAGTTGTTGGTGCCGCCATGCCACGCCGACACGCGCTTGAACTGGTAGAAGCCACTGCTCTTGCTGGTCTTCGGGCGCTGGTAGGTCTTCCAAGGCCCGTTCTTCGTCTTGCCCTTCTGCAGGTAGACCGGCTTCCCCTTGTAGCCGTGCACGGTGCCGTAGATGCGGAAGGTCGTGCGGTTCACCCGGTTGTGCTTGAACGTGAAGCTGTACAGCGGCTTCTGCTTGGCCACGACGTGCGACGGGTTCGCCTGGGCGCCTACGGAGGAGAAGGCGAGGAGCAGGGCGGCGACCATGGCGACCACGGTGCTGAGGATTCGGATACGACGCATCGGGAGATCTCCCTCGAGATTGAGACACTTGATTGGTTCGGGATGCACCTAACCGAAGTACGCCAGCGGCAAACATCCCGCGGCCAGATCGTTGTGATTCACATCCGGCTGCCGGGTCCAACTAGCCTCGACACGTGGAGTTACGACGGGGCCTGATCGCGGGCACGGCGGCGTACCTCCTGTGGGGAGCGTTCCCGCTCTACTTCCCGCTCCTGGCACCCAGCGGGCCGTTCGAGATCCTGGCCCACCGGATGGTGTGGACCTGCGTGACGATGACCCTGGTCGTGCTGGCGATGCGCAAGCAGCGGGCGCTGCGGGCGATCCTGACCAGTCGCCGCAAGACGCTGCTGCTGATCGTCGCGGCCGCGACGATCACGTCCAACTGGGGCACCTACATCTACGCCGTCAACAACGACCACGTGGTGGAGGCGTCGCTCGGCTACTTCATCAACCCGCTGGTGACGATGCTGATGGGCGTGCTCGTGCTGGGCGAGCGGCTCCGGCCGGCCCAGTGGGTCGCCGTCGGTGTGGGCTTCGCGGCCGTCGCGATCCTGACGGCCGGCTACGGGCACCCGCCGTACATCTCGCTGATCCTGGCGTTCTCGTTCGGGACCTACGGTCTGGCCAAGAAGCAGGCGTCGGTCGGCGCAGTGGAGAGCCTGGCGTTCGAGACGGCGGTGATCGCGCCGTTCGCGCTGGCGTTCCTGATCTGGCTCGGCGCCACCGGCCGAGGGCACTTCGTCGGCCACGGCGGCTGGCACGTCGTGCTGCTGATCTCGGCGGGGTTCGTCACCGCCGTACCGCTGCTGTGCTTCGGCGCCGCCGCGACGCGGCTGCCGCTGGCGACGATCGGGCTGCTGCAGTACCTCACGCCGATCCTGCAGTTCGCGCTGGGCGTCACCGTCAACGGCGAGCACATGTCACCGGAGCGCTGGGGCGGCTTCGCCCTCGTCTGGCTGGCCCTGTCGATCTTCACCGCAGACGCGCTGCGGGCCCGCCGCCGGTTACTGGCGCAAGCGGCTGAGCGGGGTCGTGTGCCTGAGACATCGGCATAGCGGGGCCTCAGGCACACGACCGCGGCGCGCGCGGGCCCGTGAACGAGTCGTGTGCCTGACGCAGCCGATCTGCGATGTCTCAGGCACACGACCCACGGGAGCAGGGGCACCAGCCGGGGCGTGCGCCCGCGAGGCTCAGGCGGAGCGTACGGCGACGACGTCGGCGAAGTCCTCCAGCGCCTGACGCACCGAGCCCTCGGGCAGGACCTCGAGGAGCCTCTTGGCCTCCTCGGCCCGCCCGACGACGTACGCACGCGCCTGGTCCATCGCGGGGTGCTTGCGCAGGAGGGCGAGCGCCTCGGCGTGGAGGCTGTCGTCGGTGAGGTCGGCGTCGAGGAGCTCGAGCAGCCGCGCGTCGGCCGGATCGGTGGAGGCCTTCGCCATCAGCACCGGCAGGGTGGGCACGCCCTCGCGGAGGTCCGTGCCGGGGGTCTTGCCGGACTCCTCGCTCTCGGAGGCGATGTCGAGGATGTCGTCGCTGAGCTGGAAGGCGGTGCCGACCAGCTCGCCGTACGCCGTGAGGGCGGCGGTCACCTCCGGCGTCGCACCGCCGAACATGGCGCCGTAGCGGGCCGAGGTGGCGATCAGCGAGCCGGTCTTGCCGGAGACGACCTCGAGGTGGTGGGCGAGCGCGTCGTCGTCGGGGCCCGGCTCGACGGTCTCCAGGATCTGGCCCTCGACGAGGCGGGTGAAGGTCTCGGCCTGGATCAGGACGGCCTCCGGGCCCAGCTGCGAGGTGAGCTCGGAGGACTTGGCGAACAGCCAGTCGCCGGTCAGGATCGCGACCAGGTTGTCGTAGCGGGAGTTGGCCGAGTCGGCGCCGCGGCGCAGGGCCGCCTCGTCCATGACGTCGTCGTGGTAGAGCGAGCCGACGTGGGTGATCTCCACGATGCACGCGGCGGTGAGGACCTCGGGTGCGTCCGGCTTCGTGCCTGCCTCGGCCGCCAGCAGCACCAGCAGCGGCCGGAAGCGCTTGCCGCCCGCGGACAGCAGGTGCTGCGCCGCTCCGGTGACGTACGCCGCGCGGCTGGACGCGTGGCGGTAGAGATCCTTCTCGACGGTGGCGAGACGCGCCTGGAGGCGCTCCGCCAGGGCCTTGTCGTCGATCGGCAGGGCCAGACCGGCGTCGGCCTGCGCCCCCGGCAGGCCACTGTCAGTTGAGCTCACCTGATGAAGTCTCCCGCACCGACCACCAGGTTGAGAATCGGGCCCGGCACGACGCCGAGCAGGAGGGTGGCGGCGAGACAGACCACGACGGTCGTGGAGGTCAGCACGGACGGCATGGTGACGGTGCCGTCCTCGCCCGGCTTCGCGTCGCTGAAGAACATCAGCCGGACGTAGCGGATGTAGAAGAACACCGCCACGATGCTGGAGGCGATCGCGACGACCACCACCGGCCAGGCCCCCGCGGACATAGCGGAGGTGAACACGGCCCACTTGCCGACGAAGCCCGCCGTCAGGGGGATGCCGGCCATCGACAGCAGGAAGAAGGCGAACGCGCCGGCCACCAGCGGCGAGCGCTTGCCGAGCCCGGCCCACTTGGTGAACGACGTCGCCTCGCCGCCCTCGTCGCGTACCAGCGTGACCAGCGCGAAGGCGCCGATCATCGAGAAGCCGTACGCCGTCAGGTAGACCAGCACGCCGACGAGGCTGTTGTACTGGCCGTGCGCCAGCTCGGTCACGCTCTGCGCGCCGAGCACGCCGGTCAGCAGGAAGCCGGTGTGCGAGACCGAGGAGTAGGCGAGCATCCGCTTCACGTCGGTCTGGGCGATCGCCACGACCGCGCCCAGGATCATGCTCAGGATGGCAACGATCCACAGCATCGGCTGCCAGCTCCACCGCTCTCCGTCGAGGCCGACGTAGAACAGCCGCAGGAGCGCGCCGAACGCGGCCACCTTGGTGCCGGCCGACATGAACGCCGTGACCGCCGTGGGCGCGCCCTGGTAGACGTCGGGCGTCCAGGCCTGGAAGGGCACGGCACCGACCTTGAACAGCAGGCCCACCGACAGCAGCCCGATGCCGGCCAGGAGCAGCCCGTGGTTGGCGGCGCCGTTGCGCACGGCGGTGTTGATGCCGGTGAACGTCATCGAGCCGGCGTAGCCGTAGACCAGCGCGGCGCCGTACAGGAAGAAGCCGGAGGAGAAGGCACCGAGCAGGAAGTACTTCATCGCCGCCTCCTGGCTGAGCAGGCGGCGCCGACGGGCGAGGCCGCACAGCAGGTAGAGCGGCAGCGAGAGGACCTCGAGGGCGACGAACATGGTGAGCAGGTCGCCGGACGCGGGGAACAGCAGCATGCCGCCGACCGCGAAGAGCAGCAGCGGGTAGACCTCGGTGTGCTCGAGGCCGAGCCGCGACGCCTCGGCCTCCTCGGAGGTGCCGGGCAGCGCGGCCGCCTGGCCGGCGAAGCCGGAGACACCGCCCTCGAGCCGGCGCTCCGCGAACAGGGCCGCACCGCCGATGGCGAAGACGAGGAGCAGGCCCCAGATGTAGACGGTCGGGCCGTCGACCACGACGCTGCCCAGCGCGCCGACCAGACCACGCGCGCTCTGGCCGGCGGTGTCGGTGTGCTTGTCGAGGTGCACGCCGACCACGATCGTGTCGACGAGGGCCACGACCAGGACCAGGAGCGTCAGCACGACCTGGGGCACCCGGCGCGAGCCGCGCGGCAGCAGCGCCTCGACGAGGATGCCGAGGCAGGCACCGCCGAAGACGATGAGCATCGGCGCCAGCTGGGCGTACTCGAGGTGGGGCTGGGTGAACTGCATCAGTTGCCTCCGCCGTCGTTGGTCGAGCCTGTGGCCCCGGCGACCGTGGGCCCCGGATCACGCACCCCGACATGGCTCATCAGGTCGCTGATCATCGGGTTCGCGACGTTCAGCAGCGGCTGCGGGACGAAGCCGAAGAGGAGCAGCCCCACGACGAGAGGTACGACGGCGGCGATCTCGCGCACCCCGAGGTCGCGGCTCGCGACGGGGTCGGCCTCCAGCACCGGGCTGGCCGGACCGGTGAAGGTCCGCTGGTAGAGCCAGAGCACGTAGATCGCGGCCAGCACGACCGCGGTGATCGCGATGGCGCCGACGAACCAGTGGTACTGGAAGCCGGACAGCAGGACCAGGAACTCCGAGACGAAGGTGCTCAGCCCGGGCAGGCCGAGGGTGGCCAGGCCGCCGACCAGGAACAGCCCGGCCAGCACCGGCGTCAGCCGCTCCTGCCCGGACAGCTCGCGGATCGACAGCGTGCCGCGACGGCGGTGGAGGTAGCCGGCGGTCAGGAACAGCAGGGCGGTGCCGATGCCGTGGTTGATCATGTAGAGGATCGCGCCGGAGCCGCCCTGGCTGGAGAAGGCGAAGATGCCCAGCGTGATCAGGCCGAAGTGGCTGAGCGAGGTCAGGCCGATCAGGCGAAGCATGTCGTCCTGGCCGATGGCCAGCAGGGCGCCGTACACGATGGAGATGAGGGCGAGGGCGACCACGACCGGGGTGGCCCAGCGACTGGCGTCCGGGAAGAGCCCCAGGCAGAACCGCAGCATCCCGAACGTGCCGATCTTGTCGAGCACGCAGACCAGCAGCACCGAGGTTCCGGGCGTCGCCTTCTCCGTCGTGTCCGCCAGCCAGGTGTGCACCGGGAACAGCGGCGCCTTGATCGCGAACGCGGTGAAGAACCCGACGAACAGCCAGCGCTCGGTGACCGTGTCGATGTGGATCTTGGCCAGGTCGGAGATGAGGTACGTCGGGGTGCCGGCGCGGGCCGAGGCGACGTACAGACCGACGACGGCGGCCAGCAGGATCAGGCCGCCGGCGAGCTGGAAGAGCAGGAACTTCAGCGCCGCCCGCCCGCGGCCGGGGCGACCGAAGCTGCCGACCAGGAAGTACGCCGGGATCAGCGTCGCCTCGAACACGACGTAGAACAGGAACACGTCGGTCGCGCAGAACACCGCGAGCGAGAACGCCTCGAGGGCCAGCGCCCAGGCGGCGTACACCTTGGGGCCGCCGCCGGTCGGGTCGTCCAGGGCGGGCCACTCGGCGATCAGCACGATCGGGACGAGCACCGCGGCGAGCAGCACCATCAGCAGGCCGAGCCCGTCGACGCCGAGGGCGTAGTGGACGCCGAACTGCTTCATCCAGTCATGGGTCTCGGTGAGCTGCATGCCCCCGTCGACCTTGTAGCGGAACGCCACCACGATCGCGATGACCAGCGTGACGAGCGAGAAGCCGATCGCGAGGACCTTGCTGAGCTCGCGGGGCAGGAAGTAGACCGCGAACGCGCCCACGAGGGGGACGGCGATGAGGACCGAGAGCATCAGTGACCCTCCTCCGAGTCCACGGCGCCGTGAGGGCGCTCAGGGTGCGTGCATCGCAAGGCGGCGGCGCGAAGGCATACCGGGTCGTCTGTTGAGCGCTGCCAACGCAGCGAGGTGCGTGCCATGGGCGTCCTCGGGGTGTCGTGGACTCGAAGGGGGGTCACAAGTTCACCGCCACCAGGGTCAGGACGAGCACGATCGCGCCGCCGAGGATGGAGAGCGCGTAGGAGCGGACGTAGCCGGTCTGCAGGTAGCGGCCCCCGACGCCGACCCCCGTGACGGTCGCCCCGAGCCCTCGGAAGAACCCGTCGACGCCACCGCGGTCGGCGGCGACCGATCCGGCCACCAGGGCCGCGCCCGGCCGCCCGACGAGCGTGTCGTTGATGTCGTCGCCGTACAGGTCCGCACGTGCGGCACGTACGACGAACGACACGTCCTGCGGCGCCTCACGGGGTACGTCGCGGCGGCCCACGAGCCACCAGGCCAGGAAGACGCCGACGGCCACCACGAGCACCGCGATCAGGCTGATCACCGGCCCCGGCAGCGGCGGATCGTCGTGCGGGGCCGTGCCGACGACGGGGCTGAGCCAGTCGACGATCCAGTTGCCGAGCAGGAGCAGGCCGCCGAGCACCGAGAGAGCGGCCAGCACGACGAGCGGGCCGGTCATCACCGCCGGCGACTCGTGCGGGTGGACGTCGGGCTCCCAGCGGCGCTTGGTGAAGAACGTCATCAGCATCAGCCGGGTCATGTAGAAGCCGGTCACGCCAGCGCCCAGCAGCGCGCAGATGCCGACGATCGGCCGCTCGGTCAGCGCGACCTCGATGATCTTGTCCTTGGACCAGAAGCCGGAGAAGCCCGGGAAGCCGATGATCGCGAGGTAGCCCATCGCGAAGGTCGCGAAGGTGACCGGCAGCGCCTTGTCGAGCGCTCCGTAGTGGCGCATGTTCACGTCGTCGTCCATGCCGTGCATGACGGATCCGGCGCCGAGGAACATGTTGGCCTTGAAGAAGCCGTGCGTGAGCAGGTGGAAGATCGCGAAGGCGTAGCCGGCGACGCCGAGGCCGGCGCCGAGCATCATGTAGCCGATCTGGCTCATCGTGGATCCGGCCAGGGCCTTCTTGATGTCGTCCTTGGCGCAGCCGAGGATCGCGCCCCACAGCAGCGTGACCGTGGCGACGACGACCACGACGGTGCGGGCTGCGGGCGCGTGCTCGAAGACGAAGTTGGAGCGGGTCACCAGGTATACGCCGGCGGTCACCATGGTCGCGGCGTGGATCAGCGCGGAGACCGGCGTCGGGCCCTCCATGGCGTCCAGGAGCCAGGCCTGCAGCGGCACCTGGGCGGACTTTCCGCAAGCACCGATGAGGAGCAGCACGCCGAGCCAGTTCATGGTCGTCTGCGAGCCCCCGGCCGCCGCGTGGCTGATCACGGTGAAGCTGGTGGACCCGAAGGTGACGAAGGCCAGGAAGATCGCCAGGCCCATGCCCATGTCGCCGACGCGGTTGAGCACGAAGGCCTTCTTGGCCGCAGCCGCGGCCGACGGCTTGTGCTGCCAGAAACCGATCAGGAGGTACGACGCCAGGCCGACGCCCTCCCACCCGAGGAACAGGCCCACGTAGTTCTCCGACAGCACCAGCATCAGCATCGCTGCGACGAAGAGGTTGAGGTAGGCGAAGAACCGCCGCCTGCGCGGGTCGTGGGCCATGTAGCCGATCGAGTAGACGTGGATCAGCGAGCCCACACCGGTGATCAGCAGCAGGAAGAGCGCCGACAGCGGGTCGTAGAGCAGGTCGAACCCGACGTTCAGGTGGCCGGTCTGGAACCAGGTGTAGAGGTGCTGGGCGACCTGCCGGTCACCGCTGTCGCGCCCGGCCAGCCCGAAGAACATGACAAGGCTGATCACGAAGGAGCCGATCGGCAGGGCCGTGCCGAGGTAGTGGCCCCACCTGTCGGTGTGCCTCCCCCCGAGCAGCAGGACGGCGGCGCCGAGCGCGGGGAGCGCGATCACCAGCCAGACCAGCGACAGGACGCCGCCGGCGTGGGCCGGGTCCACGACGGGCACGGTCTCGAGTGCAGTCACGATCGCCCTCTCAGAACTTCAGCAGGCTCGCGTCGTCGACGGATGCCGAGCGCCGGGTTCGGAAGATGGTCATGATGATCGCCAGGCCCACCACGACCTCGGCGGCGGCCACGACCATCACGAAGAAGGCCACGATCTGGCCGTCGAGGTTGCCGAGGTAGTGCGAGAACGCGACGAACGCGAGGTTCGACGCGTTGAGCATCAGCTCGACGCACATGAACACGACGATCGCGTTGCGGCGGGTCAGCACCCCCACCGATCCGATGGTGAACAGGATCGAGGAGAGGACGAGGTACGGCGTCACTGCTGATTCCTCTCTGTCGGTGCGTCGGGATCGGTCGTGGAGCGGACCACCGTGTCGACCTCCTTGCCGCGGACCTGCTGCATGTTGCCGCGCGCGGCCAGCACCCGTGAGACCGAGGCCGGCGCGGGTGAGCCGTCGGGCAGCAGGGCCGGGGTGTCGACCGCGTTGTGGCGGGCGTAGACGCCGGGTGGCGGCAGCGGCCCGAGGTGGACCCCGCGCTCGGCGAAGTCCCTGACCCGTTGCGCCGCCATCGACCGCTGCGTCTCCTTCGGCGTGAGCCGCTCCCGGTGGGCGAGGACCATCGCGCCGACGGCGGCGGTGATGAGCAGGGCACTGGTGATCTCGAATATGAAGACGTAGCGCGAGAACAGCAGGTTGGCGATCGCCTGGACGTTGCCGTCCTGGTTGGCGCCCTCGACCCCGTCGAGGCCGGCCGCCGGACCGAAGCTCAGCTGCAGGACCCCGACGACGATGACGACGCCGAAGACGATGCCGCCGACCCACGCCATCGCGCGCTGACCGCGGATCCGGTCGCCGGGCTCGTCGGCGGTGTCGACCCCGACCAGCATCAGCACGAACAGGAAGAGCATCAGGATCGCGCCGGTGTAGACGATGACCTGGACCGCGAAGAGGAACGGCGCCTCGAGGACGGCGTACAGGACGGCCAGGCCGATCATCACCACGGCGAGCAGGAGAGCCGCGTGAACCGCCTTGCGGACGAACAAGATGCCGAGCGCCGCGATCACCATGATCGGCGCGAGGATCCAGAAGGCGACCACTACGCCTCTCCTCCTTGGGCAGGCTTGGCGGAGAACTCACCGCGGTAGTACTGGTCGGCGTCCTCACCGAGGCGCATGGGGTGCGGCGGCTGCTCCATGCCGGGCAGCAGCGGTGCGAGCAGGTCGGACTTCTCGTAGATGAGGTCCGCGCGGTTGTCGTCGGCCAGCTCGTACTCGTTGGTCATCGTCAGCGCGCGGGTCGGGCACGCCTCGATGCACAGGCCGCACAGGATGCAGCGCAGGTAGTTGATCTGGTAGACGCGGCCGTAGCGCTCGCCGGGGCTGAAGCGCTGACTGTTGCCCTCGGGGTCCGGCGCGTCGGAGTTGGACGCGCCCTCGACGTAGATCGCGTCGGCCGGACAGGCCCACGCGCAGAGCTCGCAGCCGATGCACTTCTCGAGGCCGTCGGGCCACCGGTTGAGCTGGTGGCGGCCGTGGAAGCGCGGCGCGGTCGGGAACTTCTCCTTGGGGTACTGCTCGGTCACGACCTTGCGGAACATCGTCCGGAAGGTCACCCCGAAGCCGGCGACCGGGTCCCAGAGCTGCTCCTTGAGCGTGGGGCCCTTCTCGTCCTCAGCCATTGCGCACCTCCGAGACGGTGTCCTGCCCGCGGAACGTCAGCGGGGCCGCGGCACCGCGCACCGCACCGCCCGCGGGCATCGGCGGGACCGGGAAGCCGGTCGTCCTCGGCGGGGGCGGTGGGGGCGTGCGGCCGTCGTATGCCTCGCCGGCGTCCTGGTCCTTGTGCTTCTCCGGGATGAAGAACAGCAGCAGGAAGACGACCAGCAGCACGCCGACGACGATCATCACGGTCTCGCGGTTGAAGCCGACGTGCTCGTTGCGCGCGGCACGCATCGTGGCGACCGCGAGGATCCACACGAGCGAGACCGGGATCAGGCGCTTCCAGCCGAACGCCATGAACTGGTCGTAGCGCAGCCGCGGCAGCGAGCCGCGCAGCCAGATGAAGATGAAGATGAAGAAGAGCACCTTGCCGAAGAACCACACCACCGGCAGGTAGCCCTGGTTGGCGCCCGCCCACACGTGGTCGAGCCAGAACGGGGCGTGCCAGCCGCCGAGGAACAGCGTCGTCGCGAGCGCCGAGACCGTGCCCATGTTGATGTACTCGGCGAGGAAGAACAGCGCGAACTTGAGGCTGGAGTACTCGGTGTGGAAGCCGCCGACGAGCTCGCCTTCGGCCTCGGGCAGGTCGAAGGGCGCGCGGTTGGTCTCGCCGACCATCGCGATCGTGTAGATCACGAACGACGGCAGCAGGATCAGGCCGAACCAGAAGTCGTGCTGCGCGGCCACGATCTGGCTGGTCGACATCGATCCGGCGTACATGAAGACGGCGACGAGCGCGAGGCCCATGGCGACCTCGTAGGAGATCATCTGCGCGCTCGAGCGGAGCCCGCCCAGCAGGGAGTACGTCGACCCGCTCGACCACCCCGCCAGCACGATGCCGTAGATGCCGATCGAGGCGACCGCCATCACGAACAGCACGGCGACCGGCAGATCGGTGAGCTGCAGCGGCGTGCGGTGGCCGAAGAAGTCCACCGTGGGCCCGAACGGGATGACCGAGAACGTCACGAACGCAGGGACGGCCGCGAGGATCGGGGCGAGCGTGAAGACGACCTTGTCGGCCAGCGTGGGCGTCAGGTCCTCCTTCAGCGCCAGCTTGACGCCGTCGGCGAGCGACTGCAGCAGGCCGAACGGGCCGTTCATGTTCGGTCCGATGCGGTGCTGCATCCGCGCGACGACCCGACGCTCCCACCAGATGTTGAACAGCGTCAGCAGCACCAGGACCACGAAGACCGCGACCGCCTTGATGAGGATGATCCACCAGGGGTCGTTGCCGAACGCGTCCAGCGAGCCGTTCGACGTGGATGCGAGCGGGATCATGCCTGGCCTCCCGAGATCGTGACGGTCGAGCCTGGCGAGGCCAGGTCGGAGAGGACGCCGGAGCCGAAGGAGTTGGCCGGCACCCAGACCGTGCCGGGCACCATGTCCGCGGCGACCGCCGACGGCAGCGTCACCGAGCCGCGGTCACCGGTCAGCGTGACCGTCGGGCCGTGGGCGTCGTACAGGTCGGGGGGGAGGAGGGCGACCGGCGGCCGGGCGGTCGCGTGGAGGTACTTGTCGCCGTCCTGCATCCGCCCGTTGTCGATCGACTGCTTCCAGGTCGCCAGCCGGACCTCGGCACCCCGGGTGGTCGAGCCTGTCGAGACCTCGGTGGTGGCGACAGGCTCGACCAGCTTCGAGCGCTCGCCGTCCCAGGGTCCGACCGACATCATCTCGGCGCGCGCCTCGTGGATCGTGCCGAAGCCGAGCGGGACGCCCATCTCCTGGGCGATGCCGGCGAGGGCGCGGAGGTCGGGCAGCGCGCCGGCGACGTGCATCGCCGCCTCGAAGGTGCCGGGCCGGCCTTCCCAGTTGACGAACATGCCGGGCTTCTCGGCGACCGCGGCGACCGGGAAGACCACGTCCGCGGCCTCGGTCACCTCCGAGGACCGCAGGTCCAGCGCGACCACGAAGCCCGCGGCGGCGATGGCGGCCCGGGTGGCGGCGGGATCCGCGGTGTCGATCGGGTCGACCCCGCCGATCACCAGGCCACCGAGCTCGCCGGCAACAGCCGCGGACACGATCTGCTCGGCGTCGCGGCCCACGTTCTCGGGCAGGTGCTCGACGCCCCACGCGGTCGCGACGTCGACCCGCGCGGTCGCGTCGGCGACCGGCCGGCCACCGGGCAGGAGGTTCGGCAGGCACCCGGTCTCGAGCGCGCCCCGGTCACCCGCGCGGCGCGGCACCCAGGCCAGCCGGGCTCCGGACCTCGCCGCGAGGTCGGCGGCCGCCGTCAGCGCACCCGGAACGGTCGCGAGCCGCTCCCCGACGAGTACGACGGCGGACCGGTCGAGCTCGTCGGCGAGACCGGCCAGCGCGCCGGCCTCGCCACCCGGCGCGGTCGGGAGCAGGCGGGCCGACAGCTTGCGCAGGCCCCGGCTCGTGAACGGCGCGATCGCCACGACCTCGGTGCCGCCGACGCGGATGCTCTTGCGCAGGCGCAGGAAGATCGCGCCGGCCTCGTCCTCCGGGTCCAGCCCGGCCAGCACGACCGTCGTGGCCGACTCGAGGTCGTCGTACGAGACACCACCGTCGGTGGGCGCGGCGAGGGCGACGTGGGCCGCGAGGAACGCGGCCTCCTCGGCGGAGTGGGGCCGGGCGCGGAAGTCGATGTCGTTGGTGCCGAGCACGACGCGGGCGAACTTGCTGTAGGCGTAGGCGTCCTCCGCGACCAGGCGACCGCCCGTGAGCACCCCGACGCCGCCGGCGGCCTTGGCCGCGGCGAGGCCGCGCGCGGCCACCACGAAGGCCTCCGTCCACGACGCCGCCCGCAGCCGGCCGTCCTCGCCCCGCACCTGCGGGTGCGTGAGCCGGTCGTCGGCGGTCGCGTAGGTGAAGGCGAAGCGGTCCTTGTCGGTGATCCACTCCTCGTTGACCTCCGGCGCGTTGCCGGCCAGCCGGCGCATCACCTTGCCACGACGGTGGTCGACGCGGATCGCCGAGCCGCACGCGTCGTGCTCGGCGACGGCCGGGGTCGAGACCAGGTCGTAGGGGCGCGAGCGGAAGCGGTACTCCTCCGAGGTGAGCGCACCCACCGGGCAGATCTGGATGACGTTGCCCGCGAAGTAGGAGAGGAACGGCGCGTCCTCGGCGATGCCGATCTGCTGGTCGGCGCCCCGCTCGACGAGCGCGATGAACGGGTCGCCCGGGATCTCGGCCGCGAAGCGCGTGCAGCGCTGGCAGACGATGCAGCGCTCGCGGTCGAGCAGGATGTTCGGCGAGAGGTTGATCGGCTTCGGGAAGGTCCGCTTCACGCCGTGGTTGCGGGCGTCGGAGAAGCGCGACTCCCCCATGCCGTTGCTCATCGCCTGGTTCTGCAGCGGGCACTCGCCGCCCTTGTCGCAGATGGGGCAGTCGAGGGGGTGGTTGACCAGCAGCAGCTCCATCACACCGCGCTGCGCCTTGTCCGCCATCTCGCTGGTGGCCTGGGTGTTGACGACCATGCCCTCGGCGACCGGGAGCGTGCACGACGCCTGCGGCTTGGGGAAGCCGCGTCCGTTGCCCGCGTCGGGTACGTCGACCAGGCACTGCCGGCACGCGCCGGCCGGCGCGAGGAGCGGGTGGTCGCAGAACCGTGGGATCGTCACGCCGATCTGCTCGGCCGCCCGGATCACCAGGGTGTCCTTGGGGACGCTGACCTCGACCCCGTCGATGGTCAGCGTGACCTCGTCGGACCTCTCGACGCTCTTCTCGCTCATGCGGTCACCTCCGCCTGCGCCCAGGCTGTCGACCGGGCCGGGTCGAACGGGCAGCCCCCGTGGGACAGGTGGGCGAGGTACTCGTCGCGGAAGTACTTCACCGAGCTGGAGATCGGGCTGGTCGCACCGTCGCCGAGCGCGCAGAACGCGCGGCCGAGGATGTTGTCGCACTGGTCGAGCAGCTGGTCGAGGTCGGCCTCGCCGCCGTCGCCGTGCTCCAGCCGGGTGAGCGCCTGCACCAGCCACCAGGTGCCCTCGCGGCAGGGCGTGCACTTGCCGCAGGACTCGTGCTTGTAGAACTCCGTCCACCGCAGCACAGCACGGATCACGCACACCGTCTCGTCGAAGATCTGCAGCGCGCGGGTGCCGAGCATGGACCCGGCGGCACCCACCCCCTCGAAGTCGAGGGGTACGTCGAGGTGCTCCGGCGTCAGCAGCGGCGTCGAGGACCCGCCGGGGGTCCAGAACTTCAGCTCGTGACCTGCACGTACGCCGCCGGCCAGGTCGAGCAGCTCGCGCAGCGTGATGCCGAGCGGCGCCTCGTACTGGCCGGGCCTCTCGACGTGGCCCGAGAGCGAGAAGATGCCGTGGCCCTTGGACTTCTCGGTGCCCATCGAGGAGAACCAGTCGGCGCCGTTCTTGATGATCGCGGGCACCGAGGCGATCGACTCGACGTTGTTGATGACCGTCGGGCTGGCGTACAGACCGGCGACGGCGGGGAACGGCGGGCGCAGCCGCGGCTGGCCGCGGCGCCCCTCGAGGCCCTCGAGCAGCGCGGTCTCCTCGCCGCAGATGTAGGCGCCCGCGCCGGCGTGGACGACGACGTCGAGGTCGTAGCCCGTGCCGTGGATGTCCTTGCCGAGGTGGCCGGCGGCATAGGCCTCGGCGACAGCGGCCTGGACCCGGCGGATGACGTGGAGGACCTCGCCGCGGACGTAGATGAACGCCTTGTTCGCGCGGATGGCGTAGGAGCTGATGATGACGCCCTCCACCAGGACGTGCGGGTTGGCCATCATCAGCGGGATGTCCTTGCAGGTGCCCGGCTCGGACTCATCGGCGTTGACCACGAGGTACTTCGGGTTCGGGTTGTCCTGCGGGATGAAGGACCACTTCATGCCGGTCGGGAAGCCTGCTCCCCCGCGCCCGCGCAGACCGCTGTCCTTCACGGCCGCGATGACGTCGTCGGGCGCCATGCCCAGCGCCACGTCGACGGCCTCGTAGCCGCCCCGCCCGGCGTACGACGAGAGCTTCCAGGACTGCTCGACGTCCCAGTTGTCGGTGAGCACCGGCGTCAACGGGCCCGTCGAGCTGGTCGAGACCATCACTTCGCCTCCGGCTTCTCCGCGGCGGCCTCGTCGGTGCCGCTGGTCTCCTCGACCGTCTCCGACTCCGCCCGCTGCGTGTCGGCGGTGCCGGCGGCCTGCTGCTTGGAGGCCGTGGTCGTCTCGGCCGGGGCCTGTCCGTCGCCGCCGGGGGCGGTCCAGCCGCGCTCGCGCGCGATCTCCAGCCCGGCCAACGAGGCGGGCCCGGCCGCGGGACCGTCGTCGACGAGGTCGTCGGGGAAGCCGGCGAGGACGCGCTCGGCCTCGCGCCAGGTGCACAGCCGCGGGCCGCGGGTCGACCGCACCGGGTGGCCGGCACGCAGCGCCTCGACGGTGCGTACGGCGGAGTCGGGCGTCTGGTTGTCCAGGAACTCCCAGTTGACCATCATCACCGGGGCGTAGTCGCAGGCCGCGTTGCACTCGACGTGCTCGAGGCTGACGGTGTACTGGTCGCCCTGGCGCTTCGGCGCGACCTCGTCGTTGGCGACGCCGAGGTGATCCTTCAGGCGGGCGAGGATCTCGTCCCCGCCCATCACCGCGCAGAGGGTGTTGGTGCAGACGCCGACGTGGAAGTCTCCGACGCCGTGGCGCTTGTACATCGTGTAGAAGGTCGCCACGCCATGCACGTCGGCCGGGCTGATCTCCAGGATCTCCGCGCACTTCTCCACGGCCTCGGGGGTGATCCGCCCCTCGACCGACTGGGCGAGGTGCAGCATCGGCAGCAGTCCCGAGCGCTTCTGCGGGTAGCGGGCCGCGATCTCCTCGAGCTCGCCGATCGTCTTGCCGTCCAACGTGCCCATCAGCGATCCACACCTCCCATGACCGGGTCGATGGAGGCGATGGCCACGATGACGTCGGCGAGCATGCCGCCCTCGCTCATCACGCCCATCGCCTGCAGGTTGTTGAAGCTGGGATCGCGGAAGTGCGCGCGGAACGGGCGTGTCCCGCCGTCGGAGACGACGTGCGCACCCAGCTCGCCGCGCGGCGACTCGACCGGCACGTAGGCCTGGCCGGTTGGCACCCGGAAGCCCTCGGTGACCAGCTTGAAGTGATGGATCAGGGCCTCCATCGACTCACCCATGATGTGGCGGATGTGGTCGAGGCTGTTGCCCATGCCGTCGCTGCCGATCGAGAGCTGGGCCGGCCAGCCGATCTTCTTGTCGGCGATCATCACCGGGTCGCCCTCCATGCGGGCGAGCCGGTCGGCTGCCTGCTCGACGATCCGCAGCGACTCCCACATCTCGTTGAGCCGCACCCGGAAGCGACCGTAGGAGTCGGCGGTGTCCCAGGTCTGCACGTCGAAGTCGTAGGTCTCGTAGCCGCAGTAGGGATCGGTCTTGCGGAGGTCCCAGCCGTAGCCGGTGCTGCGCAGGACCGGCCCGGTGACGCCGAGGGCCAGGCAGCCCTCGAGGTCCAGGTGGCCGACGTTCTCCAGGCGGGCCTTGAAGATCGGGTTCGCGTTGCACAGGGCGGCGTACTCGGGGAGCCGCGTCCTCATCAGCTTGATGAAGCCGCGGATCTCCTCCAGCGCACCGGGTGGGAGGTCCTGCGCGACGCCGCCGGGGCGCATGAACGCATGGTTCATGCGCAGGCCGGTGATCAGCTCGAAGAGGTCCAGCACCAGCTCGCGCTCGCGGAAGCCGATCGTCATCACCGTCAGCGCGCCGATCTCCATGCCGCCGGTGGCGATGCAGACGAGGTGGGAGGAGATGCGGTTGAGCTCCATGAGCAGGACCCGCATGACCTGGGCCTTCTCGGGGATGTCGTCCTCGATGTCGAGCAGCCGCTCGACGCCCAGGACGTAGGTCATCTCGTTGTAGAACGGCGACAGGTAGTCCATCCGGGTGCAGAACGTGACGCCCTGGGTCCAGGAGCGGTACTCCATGTTCTTCTCGATGCCGGTGTGGAGGTAGCCGATGCCGCACCGGGCCTCGGTCACCGTCTCGCCCTCGATCTCGAGGATCAGGCGCAGCACGCCGTGCGTGGAGGGGTGCTGCGGCCCCATGTTGACGACGATCCGCTCGTGCGCGGACTCGCTGTCGAGACCCGCCGCGATGTCGGCCCAGTCCTGGCCGCCGACGGTGAACTCGGTCGTGCTCATGAGTAGCTCCTCCGCTGGTCCGGCGGCGGGATCGTCGCGCCCTTGTACTCCACCGGGATGCCGCCCAGCGGGTAGTCCTTGCGCTGCGGGTGGCCGGGCCAGTCATCGGGCATCAGGATCCGGGTCAGCGCCGGATGGCCGTCGAAGACCATCCCGAACATGTCGAAGGTCTCCCGCTCGTGCCAGTCGACCGCCGGGTACACCGGCGTCAGCGACGGGAGGTGCGGGTCGTCGTCCGGTACGCCGACCTCCACCCGGATGCGGCGGTTCCAGGTCATCGAGCCGAAGTGGTAGACGGCGTGCAGCTCGGCGCCGCGGTCGCCGGGGTAGTTGACGCCGCTCACCCCCGAGCAGAGCTCGAAGCGCAGCGACGGGTCGTCACGCAGGAGGCGTGCGACCTCGAGCAGGTTGTCGCGGCCGACGTGGAAGGTGATCTCGCCGCGGTGGATCACGACCTTCTCGAGGAGCGGGTCGAGCGTGTCGGCGACCGCGTCGAACCAGCCCCCGAACGGTCGCTGGGCGGCGGCCGGCATGACCACGGGCAGCACCAGGCCGCCGTACCCGCTGGTGTCGCCGGTGCCGTGGGCGCCGAACATGCCGTGACGCTCGCCGACGGCGCGGCTCTCGACGGGACGCTCCAGCAGCTCCTGCTCGATCGTCTGGTCCGGGTTGGCCGGGCTGTCCAGCTCGGTCGGGCTCGCGCCGCCGTCGTGCTTGTCGTCGTCGGTCAACGCAGCAGGCCCCTCTGGTCGCCGGTGGGGAGGGCCACGAGGCCCTCGGCCTCGAGCTCCTCGATCTGCTTCGCGCGGTTGGTGCCGAACGGCGTGTGCTGCACCTTGTCGTGCAGCTTGAGGATGGCGTCGATGAGCATCTCCGGACGGGGCGGACAGCCCGGGAGGTACATGTCGACCGGGACGACGTGGTCGACGCCCTGCACGATCGCGTAGTTGTTGAACATGCCGCCCGAGCTCGCGCAGACGCCCATCGCGAGGACCCACTTGGGCTCGGCCATCTGGTCGTAGATCTGGCGCAGGACCGGGGCCATCTTCTGGCTCACCCGACCGGCCACGATCATCAGGTCCGCCTGGCGCGGGCTCGCGCGGAAGACCTCCATGCCGTAGCGGGCGAGGTCGTACTTCGGTCCGCCCGAGGTCATCATCTCGATCGCGCAGCAGGCGAGGCCGAACGTCGCCGGCCAGAAGCTGGCCTTGCGCATGTAGCCGGCCAGGCCCTCGACCGTCGTCAGCAGCACGCCGCTCGGGAGCTTCTCCTCGATGCCCATGTCAGTCCCAGTCCAATCCGCCGCGGCGCCAGACATACGCATAGGCGATGAAGACGGTGGCGATGAAGAAGACCATCTCGGCCAGGCCGAACCACCCCATCGCGTCGAAGTGGACGGCCCACGGGTAGAGGAAGACGATCTCGATGTCGAAGACGATGAAGAGCATCGCGGTGATGTAGTACTTCACCGGGAACCGGCCGGACAGCGCCTGCGGGGTGGGCTCGATGCCGCACTCGTAGGCGTCGGCCTTCGCGCGGTTGGCACGCCGCGGGCCGACCGCCGCGCTCATGATGACCGACCCCACCGCGAACGCGGCGGCGATCGCTGCCAGCACCAGGATCGGCACGTACAGATGCATCTGACCCTCCCTCTGTGATCTTGTGAACCAGATCACTAGTGGCGTGGGACACATATTGCCACTGCTGGACGGCCCCAGCACAAGGGGTTGCGCGAAACGCCGGACGCGTTGGACGCCCGGGCGAGCAGCAGCCGGTCGGAAACGTGGGATACCGGTCCACCGCATCAACGGGGAGTCCGGCAGTCACCTGGTGACTGCCAGGCTCCCCGATCCCTCGTCAACGCAGCATCGCTGCGACCGCCTCGTCCGGCACCAGCTGACGCGGCAGGACCAGCTCCTCGGCCGTGACCAGCCACTCGATCTGCACGCGCGCACCCTCGAACGCTCGGTCGCGGGTGGCTGATCAGGCGGTGGCGCGGTGGAGGGCCACGATGCCGCCGGAGAGGTTGCGCCAGGAGGGGGCGGTCCAGCCGGCGTCGACGATCAGGTCGGCGAGGCCGCGCTGGTCGGGCCAGGCACGGATCGACTCGGCGAGGTAGACGTAGGCGTCGGGCGAGGACGAGACGGCGCGGGCGACGGCGGGGAGCGCCTTCATGAGGTACTCCATGTAGACGTTGCGCCACGGACCCCAGGTCGGGTGGCTGAACTCGCAGACGACGAGGCGACCGCCCGGCCGGGTGACCCGGCGCATCTCGGAGAGGCCGGCCCGCGGGTCGACGATGTTGCGCAGGCCGAAGGAGATCGTGACCGCGTCGAAGGTGCCGTCGGCGAACGGGAGCCGGGTGCCGTCGCCGGCGGTGAAGGGCAGCGAGGGCACCGCACGCTTGCCGACCCGGAGCATGCCGACCGAGAAGTCGCACGGGATGACGGTCGCGCCCGCGTCGCGGAACGGCACCGAGGACGTGCCGGTGCCGGCGGCGAGGTCGAGCACCTTGTCGCCGTACGACGGGTCGACGGCGGCGAGCACCTCACGACGCCAGCGGCGGTCCTGGCCGAAGGACAGGACGTCGTTGGTGATGTCGTAGCGCTTGGCGACGGCGTCGAACATCCGGCGTACGTCGGCCGGCTGCTTGTCGAGGTCGGCGCGGGTCATCAGGCGGCGAGGATGGTCTTGAGATAGCCGGCGGCCTCGTTGAGCGAGGTGCCCGACGCGTAGACGTCGACGGTGTAGCCGTTCTGCTCGCCACGGCACTCGGACGTGCCGTACTGCTCGCCGGTGGCCTGGCTGGTCGCGGTGGCCTGCTGCGCGTCGGCGTACGTGCCGGCGCACTGGAAGCCGTCGATCTTCTTCATGGCGTAGTGAGTGGTGTCGAGGTCGACGGCGACCGGCCCGCTCGGGAACACCAGCCCGGGATCGGTCTTGACGACAGACACCGCCACCTCGTTGGGGAGGCCCTGCGTGACGCGGTCGAGGTGCGCCATGTCGACGTAGGTGCGGACCTTCGCGTCGCCGTACAGGTGGGTCAGGCGCTTGGAGCCCTTGGCGTCGGACTGCTCCGCCTGGGCGGCGAACTGGTGCACGGCGGTGACCTGCTGCGCGCTCGTCGCACCGGCGAGCTGCGGGGTCAGAGCGGAGACGGCGACGACCTTGGCAGCCAGCTGGTCGGGAAGGCTCGGCATGCTCTCGCCGTCGGCCTTCGGCAGGCCGACGGCGAAGCCGACGACGACCGCCAGGAGGACGACTCCGGCGACGAGCCCGATGATGGTGCCACGCGTGTTCCGCATTGCTTCATCATGCCGGGCGGACCTGAGGATCCGCTGGGCGGGTCAGGAGTCGGGCAGGTCCTCGCCGTCGCCGAGACGGACGAAGTCCTGGCCGCTGGCCTCGAGCAGTCGTCCGAACTGCGCGTCGACGACTCCGAGGCCCATCTCGGAGTAGACGCGGTCGTGGATCGCGACGTTGTGCCGGGCGCCGATCTCGCGGGCGAAGTCGATGCCCTCGCTGATCCTCATCCAGGGCGCGCAGACCGGCGCGAGCAGGACGTCGACCTTGTCCTGCTCCTCGTGGAGGTGCACCCGGTGCTCCGGCACGGTGAGCGCGTCGCCCGGGTGGTAGACCGTGATGTCGCCGAGGGTCATCAGGTAGCCGGAGTTGTGGAAGCGCGGGAGGTCCTCGTGGATCACGGCGTGCAGCTCGCCGACCGCGACGACGCTGATCTCGCCGATCCCCCAGCGCTCGTCCGGCTCGACGACGGTGACCCGCTCGGACACCTCCGGCGCATCGCCGTGGATCGCCTTGGCGACCGCGTCGATCGTGTAGATCGGTGCGTCCGTGTGCTTGAGCAGGTCGGCCAGGTAGTGGTCGGGGTGCTCGTGGGTGATCAGCACCGCGTCGACGCCGTCGACGTCGGCGGGTGTGCTGAACATGCCGGGGTCGGTGACGACGGTCGTGCCGCCGTGCTCGATGCGGACGCAGGCGTGGGCGTGCTTGGTCAGGCGCATGCTCAGAAGGTACGCCGGGGGCGGCTGCGCCACGTCGTCAGCCGGTGAGGTGGTGGACGTAGCACCACCGCCACTCCTCGCCCGGCTCGACCGAGCGCATCACCGGGTGCCCGGTCTCGCGGAAGTGGGCGGTGGCGTGGCGACGGGCGCTGGAGTCGCAGCAGCCGACCTTGCCGCATGTCAGGCACATGCGCAGCGCGACCCAGTGGGAGCCGGCCTCGAGGCAGTCCTGGCAGACCAGCTCCCCGGCCGGACCGGAGCCGCCGGGCGGGTCGAGCAGCGGCGCGGCGGCCAGGTGGTCGCAGTTGTCGCGGGCCGACGAGGCGCCGACCGCGCGGATCTCCTCGCGCCGCTCGTCGGCCGCGTCGAGCATCGACTCCTCGACGTCGAGCATCCCGAGCACCTCGCTCACCACCTCGGACGGGACCATCCCGGTCGAGCGGACCTCCAGCACACGGGCGCGCTCGGCCTCGATCATCGCCGACCGCCACCGCGTGTAGCGGTCGCTGGGGCTCTCGACGCCGGCCCGGGTGCCGAGACGCTCCCACGCGGCGAAGTTGCGCTGCTCGATGCGCTGGGTGATGACGTCGCGCACGCCGTGCGCATCCTCGTCGTCGCCGGCGAGCTCCTCGAGTCGGCAGAAGCCGGCCTTCGCGGCCTGCTGGAGCAGCGTCGCGCGGGCCAGGGCGTCGTCCATCGGGTCGGGGCCGGGCACACCCAACCTCCGGGCGAGCAACGGCAGGGTCAGGCCCTGACCGAGCAGCGTGCCGGCCACGACCGTGAACGCCGCCAGCAGCAGCACCTCCCGGTGCGCCGCGTCCACGGGCACGATGAACGCGGCCGCGAGCGTCACCACACCGCGCATGCCCGCCCAGCCGATCAGCAGCGAGGTGCGCCAGTCGGCGGGCCGGCCGGTCACGGGGTCCGGCCCCGGACGGATCAGCGCGAAGCGCGCGAGCTGCACCCAGACCAGCCGCACGACGACCACGGTGGCCAGCACCGCGGCACACACCGTGAGCAGCCGGCCGCCGGAGGTGTTGCTCGCGCGCACCTCGTCGACCAGCCACTTGGCCTGCAGGCCGATCAGCAGGAAGACGGCGTTCTCCAGGACGAACGCGATCGTGCGCCAGTTGATCCGCTCCGCGACCCGCGACTGCGCGCTCTGCAGGACCGGCGCCTTGTGGCCGAGCGTCAGGCCCGCGACCACGACCGCCACGACGCCCGACGCATGGATCCGCTCGGCCGCGATGTACGCCGCGAACGGCACCACGAAGGAGATCGCGGTGTCGACGAGGGGGTCCTCGAGCCGGCGTCGTACGAACGCGACGACGAGGAACGCGACGATGCCGACCACCGCGCCACCGACCGCCGCGAGCACGAAGTCGCCGCCGACGCGCCAGGCACTGACTGACGTGGCGAGGGCCGCGATGGCGGTGCGGAGGGCGACCAGCGCCGCCGCGTCGTTGAAGAGCGACTCGCCCTCGAGGATCGTCACGACCCGCCGTGGCAGGCCGATCCGGCGCCCGATCGCGGTCGCGGCGACGGCGTCGGGAGGTGCGACCACGGCACCGATCGCGAACGCCATCGCCCAGCGCACGTCCGGCAGGACGAGGCGGACCACGCAGGCGACGACCGCCGTCGAGACGACGACCAGCCCGACGGACAGCAGCAGGATCGAGCGACGGTTGGCGTTGAAGTCGACCAGCGAGGTCGTCAGCGCGGCGCTGTAGAGCAGCGGCGGCAGCAGCCCGAGCAGGACCACGTCCGGCTCGAGGTGGACCTCCGGGACGTGGGGGACGTAGGAGACCGCGATCCCGACGACGATGAGCACCAGCGGGGCCGGGGCGTCGTACCGCTGCGTGAGCGCGGTGACCACGAGCACCGTCGTGGCCAGCACGACGAGGAGCAGCGCGATCTCCATGGCGTCATTGTGCCTGCGCGAGGCCGCGCAGCGCCTCGTCCAGCGCGCGCCGGTCGTGCCGGCCGACGACGACCTCGACGACCTCGATCCCCCCGTTGGGAGCGGCCAGCGCGTGGTCGAGCTCGGGCCGGCTGGTGACGCGGAGGTGCGGGACGCGGTGGGCGGCGCACAGGCTCGCCAGGTCGGTGCCGTGGGGCGTGCCGAAGAGCCGCTCGAAGGCGGTGGCGAGCGGCTCGGCGCCCTGCTCGAGGGTCGCGAAGATCGAGCCGCCGTCGTCGTTGGGCACCACGATCGTCAGGTCCGGCCGTGGCTCGTCGGGACCGATCAGCAGGCCGTTCGCGTCGTGCAGGAAGGTCAGGTCGCCCATCAGCGCGAGCGCGCGCGTGGAGTGCGGACGGCCGAGCGCGGCGCCGATCGCGCTGCTGACCGTGCCGTCGATCCCGGCGAGACCACGGTTGGCGACCACCATCCGGCGCTCGCCGACCGGCGTCGGCCGGTGCATGAGATCGAGGTCGCGGATCGGGTTGGAGGCGCCGACGACCAGCAGGCCGCCCGGCGGCAGCGCGCGGGCGACCGCCCCCGCGACGTCGTACGGCGTGAGGGCGGGCTGCTCGGCGAGGTACCGGTCGATGCGGCGGCCGAGCTCACGGTCCGCCTCGCGCCACTCGTCGAGCCAGGCCGGGTCGTCAGGCCCGTCGGCGGACCACGTCGGCGCGGTCGCGACCGTCGCGCCGGCCGGGCTCATCGGCCAGACGCCGGCTGCCGGGACGACGTAGGTCTCGACGTCGCCGCGCTCGATCACCCGGCCGACCGGACGGGACAGGTTGGGCCGGCCGAGCACGACGACCCGCTGGACACGCTCGGCGAGCGGTGTCGTGAGCAGCAGACGCCCGGTCCGCAGCGCGTTGGCGCCGGTCCGCGAGCCGCTCGACGGCTCCGCCACCAGCGGCCACCCCGCCGCCTCCGCCAGCCGCCGCGCTGCCGGGCCGGCGTCGTCGCCGGCGATCACGATGGTTCGGGGGCCGGGGGCGAGCCTGGTGACAGTTTCACCGGCCGGCCGGTGAAACTGTGACCTGGACGAAGAAGGTTCGTCGTCCAAGCCACAGTTCTCGCGTCCCAGCTGCCCCACCGTGAGCCGGGCGGGCAGTTCGGCCGGCACCAGGGGCGCGTCGAGCTGCACGTTGAGGTGGAGCGGGGTCGGGCCGACCAGGTCCGGCGGGATGTCGTCGATCGAGGCGACGTCGTGGGTGTCGACCAGGCGGCCGAAGATGCCGACCTGGTCGGTGGTCTGGTTGGCGCCGGTGCCGCGAAGACGGGCCGGGCGGTCGGCGGTGAGCAGCACGAGAGGTACGCCGGAGTGGGCGGCCTCGAGCGCGGCGGGATGCAGGTTGGCCACGGCCGTGCCGGAGGTGCAGACGACCGCGGCGCGGGCGCCCATCCGGGTCAGGCCGAGCGCGAGGAAGCCGGCCGTGCGCTCGTCGATGCGGGTGTGGAGGCGGAGCCGGCCGAGGCGGTCGGCCCGCCAGGCGGCGTACGCCAGCGGGGCGTTGCGCGAGCCCGGCGCCAGGACGACGTCGGTGACGCCGGCGGCGAGCAGCCGCTCGAGGACGGACTCGGCAAGGTCGACGGCCGCGCTGCTCATGGACGCCGATCCTCGCGCAGCGCGCGCACCTCCGCGAGCCTGGCCTCCCAGTGGGCGACCCGGTCGGGCGTCGCGGCGAGGCGTTCGAGGGCCTCGGGCTCGACGCTCGGGCGGCCGACGGGGAGCTCGCCGGCCTCCGGCGTCATGAACCCGTACGCCGCGTCGTCGGTCAGCAGCTGGACCGTCGCCAGCCCGCAGGCGTGCGGCAGCTCGGGCAGCGCGGCGGCGAGCGCGACGCCGGCCGCGATGCCGACCGAGGTCTCGAGCGCGGACGACACGACGACCGGCAGCCCGATCCGCTCCGCGATCTCCAGACAGGCCCGTACGCCGCCCAGCGGCTGGACCTTCAGCACCGCGATGTCGGCCGCCTCGAGGTCGCGCACCCGGTAGGGGTCGGCGGCACGGCGGATCGACTCGTCCGCAGCGATCCGCACGTCCACGCGGCGGCGTACCAGCGCGAGGTCCTCGACGGTGGCGACCGGCTGCTCGGCGTACTCCAGGCCGCCGGCGGCACGGTCGAGCACGGCTAGCGCGGCCACCGCCTCCTCGACCGACCAGCCGCCGTTGGCGTCGATGCGGACGTGCCCTTCCGGGCCAAGGGCCGAGCGCACGGCCGCGACCCTGGCCTCGTCGTCGGCCAGGGTCTGGCCCGGCTCGGCGACCTTCACCTTGGCGGTGCCGCAGCCGCCTGCCATCACCATCGCCTGAGCACGCTCGGGACCGACCGCAGGGATGGTCACGTTCACCGGCACGCTCGAGCGGATCGCCTCGGGCCAGTCGCCCGCGGCCGCCTCCTCGGCACACCGCAGCCAGGGCTCGGCGACGTCCGCGGGATACTCCAGGAACGGGCTCCACTCGCCCCAGCCGGCCGCGCCCTCGAGCAGCACGACCTCACGGACCGTGATGCCGCGGAAGCGGGTGCGCATCGGGATCGAGAGGACCCTCATGCGAGGCTCCGGAGCCGCAGCCGGTCGGTCTTGCCGTTGGGCAGCATCGGCAGCTCGGGCACCAGCACCAGCTGGCGCGGCGCCCACGCGCGCGGCAGCGCGCCGGACACCCAGTCGCGGACGTCGCCGATCGTTGGGCGAGGAGGCGCTCCAGCGCCGTCTCGAGACCACGTCACGAACGCCACGACCCTGCTCCCCCACTCCTCGTCGGGCACACCGAGCACCTCCGCGGCGACGACACCCGGGTGCTCGCGCAGCCGTGCGGCCACAGCGGGCCCCGGCACGTTGACCCCGCCGCTGACGATCACGTCGTCGATCCGGCCGACGACGTGCAGCCGTCCGTCCTCGTCGATGCGGCCGGCGTCGGAGGTGAGGAACCACCCGTCCACCAGGGTCTCGTCGGTCAGCTCCGGCGCCCCCTCGTAGCCGTCGAAGAGGGTGGGGCCACCGATCCGGATCCGGCCACCGGTCCCTCCTGAGCCTGTCGAAGGGTCGCCGATGGCCAGCGCGACGCCGTCGAGCGGCAGGCCGTCGTAAACGCAGCCGCCGCACGTCTCCGCCGAGCCGTACGTCGCCACCACCCGTACGCCGGCCGCGGCCGCCGCCTCGCGCAGCGACGGGTCGACGTGGCCGCCGCCGATGAGCACGGTGTGGCAGCGGCGCAGGGCCTCGACGTCGGCCGGCGTGCGCAGCATCCGGACGAGCTGGGTGGGCACGAGCGAGACGAACCAGCCCTCCCCCTCCGGCCAGCCGTGCCGCTCGAGCAGCGTCGGGGTGTGCCCGGCGACCAGCGAGCGCACGACGACGTTCACCCCCGCGACGTACGACGGCGGCAGGGCCAGCGCCCAGGGACCGCTCGCTCCGACGCGGGCCGCCGACGCCGCGGCGGAGGCGAGCACCGCGTCGCGAGCGAGCACCACGCGCTTCGGCGTACCGCTGGATCCGGAGGTCTCGATCAGCAGCCGCTCGTCGCCGGGACCGGCGAGCCAGTCGCGCAGCGCGGCCACCACCTCGTCGAAGTCACCGACCGGGCGCACGTAGCTCACGGGAAGACGCTACTTCCGGCCGGGTGCGCCGCGTGCGCGGGTCGCCTGCTTGAATCCGGGGTCATGGCCACCCCTTCGCAATGGATCGCCGGCGCGCGGCTCCGCACCCTGCCCGCAGCGATCTCCCCCGTGGTGGCCGGGACCGGCGTCGCCGCCTATCCGGACGCCGCCGGCGTCGTGTGGTGGAAGGCCGCCCTCGCGATGGTGGTCAGCCTCGCGCTGCAGGTGGCCGTCAACTACGCCAACGACTACTCCGACGGCATCCGCGGCACCGACGACGACCGCGTCGGTCCGCTGCGGCTGGTCGGCTCGGGCGCGGCGACGCCCGCGGCCGTCAAGCGAGCGGCGTTCCTGTCCTTCGCCGTCGCCGGCGTCGCCGGCCTGGTCCTCGCCGCGACGACCGCCTGGTGGCTGCTGCTGGTCGGCGCGGTCTGCGTCGTCGCGGCCTGGTACTACACCGGCGGCAAGAAGCCCTACGGCTACCTCGGTCTCGGCGAGGTCATGGTGTTCATCTTCTTCGGGCTGGTCGCGGTGGTCGGCACGACGTACGTCCAGACCGAGACGTGGGGCACCACCGGGTGGGCCTCGCTCGTCGCCGGCTGCGGCATCGGCGCGCTCGCCTGCGCGATCCTCGTCGCGAACAACCTGCGTGACATCCCCACCGACGAGGTCGCAGGCAAGATGACGCTGGCGGTCCGGCTGGGCGATCGCACCACCCGGAGCTTCTACGGCGTACTGGTGGTGGTCGCGCTCGTCGCCCTGATCGGCGTCGGCGCCCTGACGACCTGGTGGGCCCTGCTCGGTCTGGTGTTCCTGGTGCCCGCCGGACGCGGCGTGCTGACCGTCCGCTCGGGTGCCACCGGCCCGCGGCTCATCCCGGTGCTGCAGAAGACCGGGCTGGCAGAGCTGGCCTGGGCCGTGCTCGCCACGGTCGGGCTGTTCGCCGCCTGAGCCGACGTCAGTCGACGTCCTCCTTGGACCGCATGGCCTCGTAGCGCTCGGTCATCCGGCTCGCCCGGACCTCGACCCGCTGGGCCAGCGCGGTGCGCTGCCGGTTGAGGATCACGAACGACGCCGGGGCGCTGATCAAGAACGCGACCACGACCGCCCACACCATCGGTACGTCGCCCGTGATGGCGAACCAGACGGCGAAGACGATGGCCAGCGTCGCCGCGAACAGCGCGATGCGCAGGCCGGTGTAGATCCAGAACTCCTTCACCCCCCAAGGGTAGGTCGGGGAACGGCTTGGCGCCCTATCGGGGAGCCTGACTGTCATCCGGTGGCAGTCAGGCTCCCCGCAGTGGTTATCCACAGGCAACGGCGACGCCGTTGCCCACGACACCTCGGACGCGCAGGGTCGACCCATGGACTTCTCGGGATCGGTGCCTGAGCTGCTCGACCTCCAGTCGGACGTCGTCGCCCGGCATCAGCTGGTCGAAGCGGGTCTCGCCGAGACCGACATACGCAGGCTCCTTCGCCGGCACGACCTGGTCCGCGCCCTCCCCGGCGTGTACGTCGCCCACACCGGGCCGCTGACCTGGCAGCAGCGAGCGTGGGCAGCGGTCCTCTGGGCCGGTCCCGCAGCGCTCTGCGGGGTGTCGGCGCGTCGGGCCGCCGACGGTCCTGGTCGGGTGGACGTGGACCGGCAGCCGATTCACGTGGCGATCGCCCACGCTCGCCGTCTGGCCCCGCGGCCCGGCATCGTCGTCCACCGCGCACGCGGGCTCCAGGAGCAGGTGCTGTGGAACGCGGCACCACCGCGCCAACGGGTCGAGGAGGCCGTGCTGGACCTCGCACTGGCCGCCGACGACCGCCTGGACTCGGTGAGCCACATCGCCGACCTCCTCGGTGCGCGGCTGTCGCGGGCCGACCGGCTGGCGGAAGCGCTCGAGAGGCGGCCACGCGTGCCCGACCGCAGGTTCCTCGAGGCGGTGATCGCCGACGCGGAGGCCGGAACGTGCTCGGTTCTCGAGCACGGCTACCTCACCCTCGTGGAGCAGGCGCACCGGCTGCCTGCGGCGGCCCGTCAGGTCCGCGACAGTCGCAAGGGGCCGCTCTACCGCGATGTCTGCTACGAGGAGATGGCGACCATCGTCGAGCTCGACGGCCGCCTCCACCACTCCCGCACCCGCGATCGGGACCGCGACATGGAACGTGACCTCGACGCGGCCGTCGACGGCTCGGTCACCGCGCGGCTCGGTTGGGGGCAGGTCTACGGACGGCCCTGCTCGACCGCGCAGAAGGTGGGCGCGCTGCTGATCGCCCGCGGCTGGACCGCGCAGCCCGCCCCCTGCCGCTTCTGCGTCCAGAGCCCCTCATCGGGGAGTCTGGCTGTCACCTGGTGACAGTCACGCTCCCCAATGGGGCCTGGTGGGGAGCAGTCACGTGCACGCCCGGCTCGGCGTACGAGTGCTGGCTGGAGGAGTTGAAGTAGTTGATCCCGATGAAGTTGAACCACAGCGTCGCCAGGCCGAGCAGGGCCAGGATCGCGGCGTTGCGGCCCTTCCAGCCGGCGGTGGCGCGGGCGTGGAGGTAGCAGGCGTAGACGACCCAGGTGATGAACGCCCAGACCTCCTTGGGGTCCCAGTTCCAGTAGCGGGACCAGGCCTGGTGGGCCCAGATCGGGCCGGAGATCAGCACCGCGAAGGTCCACACCGGGAACGCGAACGCGTGCACGCGGTAGGAGACCCGGTCGAGGGCCTCGAGGCCGGGGACGCGGGCGAGCCAGCCGGTCAGCTCGGCGCCGTCGGCGGCCGCGGCCTTGCGCTCGGCGCGCAGCTTGACCAGGTAGACGATCGAGGTGATGCCACCGAGGGTGAACGCACCCGTCGCGATGGCGGCCGAGATGACGTGGATGACCAGCCAGTAGGAGCTGAGCGCGTCGGTCAGCGGCGCGACCGCCTCGTGCAGGACCAGCATCGCGACCATCAGCATCGTCACGACGAACCCGACGACCAGCGGCGACATCCAGTCGAGCCGGAACTTCTTGTAGAGCGCCAGGTACATCACGATCACGATGAACGAGCCGGTGATCGTGAACTCGTACATGTTGCCCCACGGCACCCGGTTCGGGTCCGCGGCCATGCCGCGCGCGAACAGCCCGACGAAGTGCACGACGGCCGCCAGGATCGTCAGCAGGATGCCGAGCCGGCCCCAGAAGGCCACCTTCTCCTCGCGGGTACGACGCTCGCTCGGCTCGTCCTCGCGCGGCGGCTCGGCGACCGGTGCGCCACCGCCGGATCCGACCAGCTGGCCGACCCGCTCGGTCGACCGCTCGGTCACGGCGGCTCCCTTGGGCTGGCGCAGCATGGACCACTCGATGAGGTGGGAGAGCAGGGCCAGGAAGTAGATGATCCCGGCCGCACCGATGGCGTGGTCGCTCAGCGTTCCCCAGTCGGCGTTGGTCACGGCGTTCCCTTCTTCTGGCCCTTGGTCGGTCCGCGCAGGCTCTCGACCAGACCGTCGAGGATCTCTGCGATTTCGGAGTTGCCGGAGCGGTCGAGCACGGCCACCTCGACGACGGTCCGCTCCATTGTGTCCCCCTGCCCCCCATCGGAGTCACCCGCGGGTCGCCGTCGGGCGCGGACCCAGATCCGGCGCGGCCGGATGAACAGCGATCCGCACAGCCCGATCAGCCCCAGGACGACGCCGCCGAGCACGATGTGGGTGCCCGGCGTCTGGCTGATCTGCACCCGGACCCACTTCTTGACGCCGTCGAACTTCACCGAGCCCAGGCCGCCCGGCAGCCTCATCGTCTGCCCCGGCTTGAGGTCGAGTCGCAGCGGCATGCCGTTGGGCTGCTTGAGCTGGGTGGCGTGCGCCTTGTCGAGCACGTAGACCGACTGCGGCGCCCCGCTGTCGAGCCCGAGGTTGCCGGTGTAGGCGAACAGCGCGAGCCGAGGGTTCAGGTCGTTCGGGAAGACCGTCATCGGGTTGCCGTGCACGGCGGCGTACGTCGGGTAGAACACCCCGTCGAGGCCGATCTCGCTCGGCTTCGCGGCCGGCGCCTTCACCACGCCGTACGAGAGGAAGGTGCCGTCCTGGGGCAGGAAGACGGTCGGGCCGGTGTAGGCGACGTGGCCCTGCCCGTCGCGGACGGTGATGACCGGGGCGTAGCCGTGCCCGATGAGGAAGACCTCGGTGCTCCCGATGTCGAGCGGGTGGTTGACCTCGAGGTCGTACTTCTTCGTCGGGCCCTTGCCGCAGTCGTCCTGGTAGCCGACGTCGGCCTTGAACTTCGTCGCCATGCCGGCCCGCGGCCCGGAGGTGAGCCACTGGTCGGCGTACTTGTCGATGGTGAAGCAGAACGGGTTCATCTGGCTGGTGTGGAACAGCCCGCCCGGGTTGAAGTCGTCGTACTGCGTCAGGTTGTTGGTGAAGGTCGTGCCGTCGACGACGATCACGCCGCCCTGGTAGCCGAACAGGCTGCCCATGGCGAAGCCCGCGAGGACGATCAGCACCGACAGGTGGAAGATCAGGTTGCCGGCCTCGCGGAGCTGTCCGCGCTCGGCAGCGACGTAGTCGACCGTGTCGCCGTCGCCCACCTTGCGCAGGCGGTGGCGCCGCCCGAGCACCTGGCGGGCGTGCGCGAGGACCTCCTCCGGCGTCTGCTCGGAGTCGTACGACGTCTGCGCGGGCAGCCGGCCGAGGTTCGCGGGTGCCGCGGGCGGCTGGGCCCGGAACGCGCGGAAGTAGACGAACAGGCGCGGCACGATGCAGCCGACGAGCGAGATCGTGAGCAGCAGGTAGACCGCCGCGAACCACGGCGAGCCGTAGACCGAGAAGAGGTCGAGACGCTCGTAGAGCGGGGTGAGCTTCGGGTGTGCCTGCTTCCACTGCGTCACACCCTGGGCGTTGACGCCGGACTGCGGGATGACCGATCCGGGCACGGCGGCCAGCGCGAGCAGCAGCAGCAGCACGATGGCGGTCCGCATCGAGCAGAGCTGGCGCCAGGTCCAGCGGGCCAGCTCGCGCAGGTCGAGCTCACCGGCCTTGACCGATCGCGCGCCGGACTCGGCAGGCCGCCGCTGCGGCCCCTTGTTCTCGTCGCTCACAGGCCCACCAGCTTCGTTCGCTCGGACGCGGCCTCAAGCCACAGCCCGCCGTCACCTCGCGCCCCGAGGCGGCCGCGCCACTCGCTCACAGGCCCACCAGCTTCGTTCGCTCGGA
>WQZX01000036.1 GCA_009780515.1 Nocardioidaceae bacterium
TACAAGTCGACGGCCTGACGACGGAACTCCTCGGAGTAGTTCTTCCTGGCCATGGTTCTTCGATCATCTCGCTTCCCCAGCAGGTGCTGGATTCAGCGTGTCCAAGAACCGGGGTCAGGCCCCGACCTTGTCGAGGACGTCGAGGACGTGGGCGTTGAAGTTCGACCGGTATTGCCGGCGAGTTCCCGGGGGTGCGTTGTTCGTCTCCAGGTAGGTGACGAACGCCGACATCGCATCGCGGACCGTGCGGTGCGACTGGGTGCCGAGGCCGCTGGTCAGCCCGGCACGAATCCTGTCAGCGGTGGCGGCTGCGTCGGTGGCGTTCTTGTGGCGGATGAACTTCCGCTGCCCGATGCCGCAGGTGCCACTCGGGTAGTACACGACGCGGTGGTCGGCGGTGATGTGGACAGGGTCGGCGTCTCGACGCTTCCGCGGCTTGGTCGGGCTAGCCATGGGAGCGATCGCCTGATCGACGGCTGGGCTGACCGGTTCGCCCGATCCGGATTGGTGCATAGGTGGGTCCGCAGGCGCTGAGGTCACGTTGTGGTTCACGACGTGTATCTGTGCTCGACGGATCTGGCCGTGCAATCGATTCACCCAGGAATTTTGAGAATCTATCTGGGCGTCGGGTGCGGAGGCTGTTGCGTCCTCTGGGCTCGTACAGCGCCGGCGCCCGACGCTGGCGCGGTTGCAACTGCCGCTCGGTGGCAGAGAGAAGCGGCATGATCTCAATCGTTGAGCTGGCATCGCCCACCCCAGAAGTGTTGCATCTAAACAACAGATTTTGTCAAGTGATCTCCCCGCCATAGACCGGGGCGGCTGCTGGGCGACAGCGTCCGGTCCTGTCTGACCGCCCGACGGCTGTGTCGCCAGGAGGGCGTCGCGAGCGGAGCCGACGGCGCCAATGCCTCGAGCAAGGACGCCGCTGCTCGTCGATTCAAGCGACCCGGCCGCCGGCACGTCCCGTCGTGCGGTGTAGCGCTCCGTGCAGGCGTCCACCCTCGGGCTGTCTCCCAGATTCACGTTCCGGGGGGATCCGCATGCACCGGTCTACGGCGGGGTGGGTCTCGGATGGGGCAACGTAAGGCCAAATGTCAACCAGCCAGTTTGACATTTACATTTGGCCTTACGTTGCCACTAGATGCCGAGGATCCCTCGTGCCAGTTGGAATGCCAAGGTGCCCCTTCTCCCTGCGGCCCAGGCTCGCCTGGAATCAGTGAGGCGCTGACGTGCGGCCGCATCAGCCGCGACGTGAGTAAGGCGTGTGAGTCCGCACGGCGCCACGCGCCATGTGCCGCTTGTGTGTCAGCCGATTCTTGTCACCGCAGGTCACGGTGGAAATCAGGCACGAACCACCAAGATCACCCAGATCTACGAGGGCACCAACCAGGTCCAGCGCATCGTGATGGCCCGCCAGCTCCTCGCCGAGGTGTAGAGCGAGCTCTGACGCAGCGTCTTCGCAGGTCGGCGACCACCTAGCCGATGTCGCGGACCTGAAGATGGCGACGACACCAGGAACGCGTCGATCCCGATGACGGCTATCGTCGGTGGTCGTGGCCACGTCTGGTCGGAGCCGCGTGCCCGCCGCGGCCTTGCTAATCGGGGCGGCATGCCTCTCGGGCTGTAGCGGAGGTACGCCGAGCGCCCCACCGCCCACCGGCCACCCCGTCGGGGCGAGCACGTGGACAACCACGCACTCGTCCAGCCGGCCGGGCGCGCCTGCGTCAGCAAGCGATGGCGGTCTGGGCTGCAGGGCGACCGCTGCGTCCTCGGACGCGCTGAAGGCGACGCTCAGGAGCGGGTGGGCCCACCCGTGGCCAGATCAGACCGTGCCGTTCAGCGCTCCGTCGCTGCCGCCCGGCCGGCCGATCATGGTAGCGGTCCACAACGGGCCCGCCGGATCGGTGGCCCTGGTCGATCCCGCCAGCGGAGCACTGATCCGCACCGTGGAGCCACTCGGTGCCACGGCGCAGGCCACCGGCTCCTACGACGGCGAGTACGTGGTGTGGAAGGAGAGCCGGGACCCGTCCGATGTCGACGACTTCACGGTGAGGGAGTGGTCGGCCAAGGCCGGCAGGATCCGCACCGTCGGCGGCGCTCACACCACGAGGGGCCGCGTGGTCGCGAGCACCGTGCAGGACCCCGTCATCAGCGGCGACAGGGCCGCATGGGTCGAAGGCCTCCGCAGCGACGGGAAGGCCGAGGTCGTCGTGCTCGACCTCGCCACCGGTCAGCGCCACATCGCTCACGTCGGCCATCCCGGCTGGATCGCCCTGACCCCAGACACCGTGTTGTACGCCGAGTCGGCGAAGCCGGGTGCGCCGACCGTGATCCACGCGATCGCCCTGAAGACCGGGCGAGCGGTCGCGCCGCCCTCGGTGCTCGGCCACGTCCGAGGAGCATGGGGCTTCGTCTCCGACGGCACCAGGTGGGCATGGGTGGCCGGCGACCCCGAACGCATGTACGCGGCCTCGACCGGGTCCGCCGGCCCCGAACGGCTGGGAGCCGTACCCGAAGGCGGAGGGGGACCCCCGGTCGCGATCACCGACGGCATCGCGACGGTGCCGGTCTCGGCCGGAGGGCTGATGGTTGCCGACACCGCCTCCGACGCATGGGCCTTCATCCCCGGTGCCTCCTACGCGGTTCCCGACGGTCATCGGTTGTTGGTTGTCCAGGAGGCGACCAGCAAGCTCGATAGTGGAGGAACTCCCATCGCCCTGCTGCCGGCCTCGCGGGCGCGCCTGGGGTGTTGAGGATGTACGCCGTCTCGCCGGGCTCAGCCGCCGGGCCGTTGCCAATCGGGCTTGTGGTGCCAGACATCGAGGTAGTATGCCAGCCGGGCGAGCCCGCGGGAGGCGGCGGAGTCGACCAGCACCGTGACGCGCCGATGCATCTGCAGGATCGATGCCGGGCAGCTCGCGGTCAGCGGCCCCTCGACGGCGGCGGCGACCGCGCGGGCCTTGGCGTGGCCGGTGGCGATCAGCAGGAGGTGACGCGCGTCGAGGATGGTGCCGAGCCCCTGGGTGAGCACGTGCCGCGGCACGTCCTCGATGTCATGGAAGAAGCGCGCGTTGTCCTGTCGCGTCTTGGCCGTGAGCGTCTTGATCCGTGTGCGCGATGCCAGCGAGGAGCCGGGCTCGTTGAACGCGAGGTGACCGTTGGCGCCGATGCCGAGGATCTGCAGGTCGACGCCGCCGGCGTTCGCGAGGAGGTCCTCGTAGCGCTCGCCTGCCGTCGGCAGACCGGACGCGGTCGGATCCGGCGCCGCCACCTGTTGCTGCGGCACGCCGAGCGGGCACGCCAGCTCGCGCAGGATCGTCGTGCGGTAGCCCTGCGGGTCCCCGTCGGGCAGGCCGACGTACTCGTCGAGGGTGAAGGTCGTGACGTCGCCGTACGACGGACCGGTGCCGGCCCGGTGCCGCCGGATCAGCTCGGTGTAGGTGGCCATCGGGCTCGAGCCCGTCGCGACGCCCAGGACGGTCGCGGGTCGGCGGCGTACCTGCTCCTCGACGATGTCGGCCGCGAGGGCTGCGACCTCCGCCGGCTCGTGGAGCGGGACGACCTCCATCGGCGCTCAGCCCCTCGCGGACCCGGCGACGGCGATCTCCGGTGCGTCGAGCGCGGTCAGGGCCGCCAGGGCCTCGGCGGGTGCCGTGTCGTCGGTGACGATCCAGTCGACCTCGCTCGCGGGAGCCACCACGCCTAGTCGGGCGCGGCCGATCTTGGAGCCGTCGGCCACCACGGCGACGCTGCTCGAGGCGGCGATCATCGCCCGCTTCACCTCGGCCTCGGGCAGGTTGATGTTGGTGATGCCCGCCTCGGCGTCGACGCCGTTGCAGCCGACGACGGCGAGATCGGCGCGGACGTGCTCGAGAAGGAGCGTGCCGAGTGGTGCGACGAGGGAGTGCTGCAGGGGGCGCAGCGTGCCGCCGGTGACCACCACCTGGAGCCGGGGGATGGCGGGCTCCAGGGCCAGAGCGATGGAGAGGCCGCTGGTGATGACCGTGACGTCGTGGAGGTCCTCTCGATGCAGCAGCTCACGGGCGACGGCAGCGCAGGTGGTGCCCACATCGAGCAGCACGCACATGCCCGGCTGCACCAGCTGCGCTGCACGGGCCGCGATCGCCGCCTTGGCCCCGGCCGCCTCGCCCTCGGTCTCCTCGAAGGGGCGCTCGGGGAGGGCGGCCGGGTCGAGTGAGAGCGCTCCGCCCCGGATGCGACGGAGCAGCCCGAGCCGGTCGAGGGCGTCGAGGTCGCCGCGCACCGTCACGGAGGACACCCCGACGGCCTCGCTGATGTCGGCGACCGAGGCGAAGCCTCCGCCGTCCACGATCGCGGTGATCCGGCGCCGCCGCTCGTCGGCGGAGGCCACGTCACGGTCGGTCACCGGTGCAACATCCCAGCCCTCGCCCGACTTGTCAATAAGAAAGGATGCTTGCTTTCGAAAACGAAAGTACCTACAGTCTCGGCTGTGCCGCGCATCCGTCCCGACCGGGTCCTGACCCGTCTCGCTGACGGCCGTGAGCTCGTCTACTACGACGACCGTGGCACCGCGCGCGCGGCCGCTCCGGCGCCGGACAGACGCGATCTTCCGCCCCGGCCGCAGACCCCGCGGATGCGGCAGGACCCGCTCAGCGGCGAGTGGATCTCGCACGCGACCGCGCGCCAGGGCCGGGTCGTGCTGCCGCCGGCCGAGTCGGACCCGCTCGCGCCGCAGAGCAGCGGCAACGACTCGGAGATCCCGTCGTCGTACGACGTGGCCGTCTTCGAGAACCGGTCGCCCTCCTTCGGCCCGGCGCTCCCGGGCCCTGGCGACCTCCTCGAGCTGGAGGGCGTCGGCATCGGTCGCAGCGCACCGTCGTACGGCCGCTGCGAGGTCGTCTGCTTCAGCCCCGAGCACGAAGGCTCCCTCGGCGGCCTCGCCGTCGAGCGCGTGCGCACGGTGATCGATGCGTGGGCCGATCGCACGGCTGCGCTGTCGGTGCTGCCCGGCATCGCGCAGGTCTTCCCGTTCGAGAACCGAGGTGCGGCGGTCGGTGTGACGCTGCCGCACCCGCACGGCCAGATCTACGGCTATCCCTACGTCACCCCGCGGACGGCGCGGCTGCTCGCGATGATCGAGCAGTACGACGGCGACCTGCAGGCCGAGCTGCTCGCGTTCGAGCGTGCGGGGGAGCGGGTGGTCGTGGCGGGCGAGCGCTGGACCGCCTTCGTCCCGTACGCCGCCCGCTGGCCCGTCGAGGTCCACCTGATGCCGCACCGTCAGGTGCCGGATCTCGCCGGGACCACCGAGGAGGAGCGGGCCGAGCTGGCCGACCTCTACCCACGGCTCCTGCGCGCCGTCGACCGCCTCTACGACGACGCGACGCCCTACATCGCCGCGTGGCACCAGGCGCCGGTGCACTCGCACCGCGACATCGCGCGACTGACCCTGCAGCTGACCAGCCCACGGCGAGGCGCGGACAAGCTGAAGTTCCTGGCCGGGAGCGAGGCGGCGATGGGCGCATGGGTCGCCGACGTCGGCCCGGAGGAGCAGGCGGCGCGGCTGCGGGCCGCGCTGGAGGAGGACCGGCATGCACGTGCCTGACCTGGCCGAGCAGGCCGTCAGCGGCTTTCGGAGGTGCTTCGACGCCGATCCCGTCGGCGTCTGGTCCGCGCCCGGCAGGGTGAACCTGATCGGCGAGCACACCGACTACAACGGCGGATTCGTGCTGCCGATGGCCATCGGGCGCCGCACCGCCGTCGCGCTGCGGCGCCGTACGGACCGGCAGGCACGGGTCGGGTCGGCGGCCGTCGGTGTCGTCGCGGCCCGGGTTCTGGACGACATGCCGCCGGGCGCAGTGACCGGTTGGTCGGCGTACCCGCTCGGCACGGCCTGGGCGCTGCAGCAGGCCGTCGGTCGGGACCTCGGCGGCTTCGACGCCTACTTCACCTCGGACGTCCCGGTGGGCGCCGGACTATCGTCCTCGGCAGCGCTGGAGTGCTCGCTGGCTCTCGGGCTGGCCGACCTGTGGGACCTCGGCGTCGACCGGGAGACGCTGATGCAGGCCGCGCACAGGGCGGAGAACGAGGTCGTCGGTGCCCCGACGGGCACGCTCGACCAGTCGGCGTCGCTGTTCTGCGAGGCCGGACACGCGCTGTTCCTCGACTGTCGCGAGGACAGTCGCGAGCAGGTGCCGCTCGACCTGGCAGCGGCCGGGCTGTGCGTGCTCGTGATCGATACCCGGGTCACGCACGCGCACAGCGAGGGCGGGTACGCCGAGCGCCGGGCGGCCTGCGAGCGCGCCGCCGGCGCGTTCGGGGTGGAGTCGTTGCGGGAGATCACGCCGCAGCGCCTCTCGTCGGCCACCGTGCGTCTGGACGACGTCGCCGCACGTCGTGCACGGCATGTCGTCACCGAGAACGCTCGGGTGCTGCGCGCCGTCGCCCTCCTGCGCAGAGCGGGCCCACGTGCGATCGGCGACCTGCTGACCGCCTCGCACGTCTCGCTGCGTGACGACTTCGAGGTCTCGGTGCCTGAGCTGGACACGGCCGTCGACGCAGCCGTCGCCGCCGACGCCCTCGGTGCGCGGATGACCGGTGGCGGCTTCGGCGGGTCGGCGATCGCCCTCGTCGACGCGGGCCGGGTCGACCACGTGATCGCCGAGGTCGAGGCGGCCTTCGCCGACCGTCGGTTCGCCCGCCCCAGCACCTTCGTCGTCGAGCCGGGCGCCGGCGCGCGACGCGAACGACCCAACGTGCGACACACCAACGAGAAGGAGCCAGCGTGTCTGACCTGAGGATCGGCGTGATCGGCTACGGCCTGCGAGCGGGGCTGGCGCGTCACGCGCACCGGCCCGGGGAGGGGTCGGTCGTGGTGGCGGTGTGCGACCCGCGACCGGAGCGGCTCGCGAAGGCACGGGAGGTGCTGGGCGACGCCGTCGTCACGGTGGCGACCGTGGAGGAGCTGCTCGCCCATGACCTCGACGCGGTCTTCGTGACCTCGCGGGACGACCTGCACGAGGAGCACGCCATCGCGGCGATGGAGGCCGGCGCGGCGGCGTACGTCGAGAAGCCGATGGCGATCACCACCGAGGGCTGCGACCGGATGCTCGAGACCGCCGCGCGCACCGGCGCGAGGCTGTACGTCGGCCACAACATGCGGCACATGCCCGTCGTCACCGAGATGAAGCGGCTCATCGACGAGGGCGCGATCGGCGACGTCAGGGCCGTGTGGTGCCGTCACTTCGTCGGCCACGGCGCCGACTACTACTTCAAGGACTGGCACGCCGAGCGCGAGCACAGCACCGGCCTGCTGCTGCAGAAGGGTGCCCACGACATCGACGTCATCCACTGGCTGGCCGGTGGCTACAGCCGCCAGGTCACCGCGATGGGCACCCTCGCGGTGTACGGCGAAGCCACCCACGACGGCACTGCGGACTACCTCGAGCCGGGTGCATGGACGCTGGAGAGCCTGCAGTCGACCTGGCCGCCGGCCTCGCACACCGGCCTCAACCCGAGGGCCGACGTCGAGGATCTCTCGATGATGCTGATGACGCTCGACAACGGTGTCATCGCGAGCTACCAGCAGTGCCACTTCACGCCCGACTACTGGCGCAACTACACCGTGATCGGCGACGCCGGTCGGCTCGAGTGCTTCGGCAACGACGCCGGCGACCACATCAAGGTCTGGAACACCCGCAAGCTCGATTACGACGCCGTCGGCGACCTCGACATCACCATCCCCGATGCCGAGGGCGGTCACGGCGGTGCCGATCCGCGGATCGTCGCGGAGTTCCTGCGCTACGTCCGAGAGGGCGGATCGACCGTGGTCGACAGCGTCGCGGCTCGGGAGGCGGTCGCGGCCGGTTGCGCGGCGACGTACTCCCTGCGCAACGGGTCGGTGCCGGTCGCGATCGCGGCTCCGCCGGCATGAGCACGATCTCCTACGACGAGTCGTCGCGGTCCTGGCTGATCGGGCTGGCGTCGTCGTCGTACGCCTTCTGCGTGAGTGACGAGGGCTCGTTGCGGCACCTGCACTGGGGGGCGCCGCTCGGGTCGGGGACGGTGGCCGCGCTCACGCGCGACTGCGAGGGGCCTGCGCTGCAGCGCACGCGGGACCTGGCGTGGTCCAAGGACGCCCCCGACGAGTACGTCGGCTGGGGCGGCATGCGCTACGACGAGCCGACCCTCAAGGTGACCTACGCCGATGGCGACCGTGGCCTCGACCTGAGCGTCGCCGGGCACCGGATCGCCGAGGAGGACGGCGCCGCCCTGCTCGAGATCGACCTGGTCGACGGCGACCGGCTGGCGGTGACGCTGCACTATCGCGCCGCGCACGGCTTCGACGTGCTGGAGCGGTGGGCGACCATCCGCAACACCGGCGTGGAGGAGGTCGACGTACGGCTGGCTGCGTCGGCGAGCTGGTGGCTGCCGGCGTACGACGGACCGTGGCGGCTGCGCTACGAGCACGGCGGCTGGGGGATGGAGCACCGCCTGGGCGACGTGATGCTCGCGACGCCCGGCAAGTTCACCCTGGAGAGCCGGCGCGGGATGACCGGCCACCAGCACACCCCGTGGTTCACCCTGGACCGCGATGGCGCCGCGACCGAGGAGACCGGCGAGGTCTGGAGCGGCCAGGTCGCGTGGAGCGGGTCGTGGAAGATCGTCGCCGAGCGCACCGCCGCCGACCGGATGCACGTAGCCGGCGGCTGGAACGACTTCGATCTGTCCTACCGCCTGGCGGTGGGCCAGGAGACCGCGCTCCCGGTCTTCGCGGGTCTGCACACCGCCGACGGACTCGGTGGCGCCAGCCGTGCGTGGCACGACTGGACCCGGGCCCGGGTGTTGCCCAGCATCGAAGTCTCGGAGTCGGCACCGCCCCGGCTGCGCGACGCAGGTCCTTGGCGTCCGGTCCTCTACAACTCCTGGGAGGCGACCGCCTTCGACGTCACCGAGGAGGGCCAGCGTGCTCTCGCCGAGCGGGCGGCCGGCATCGGTGTCGAGCTGTTCGTCGTCGACGACGGCTGGTTCCCGGGTCGGCCGTCCGCCACCGGTGGCTTGGGCGATTGGCGCCCCGATCCGCAGAAGTTCCCGAACGGCCTCGAGCCGCTCATCGATCGCGTGCACGAGCTCGGCATGGGGTTCGGGCTGTGGGTCGAGCCGGAGATGGTCAGCCGTGACAGCGACCTGTTCCGCGCCCACCCGGACTGGGCCTACCGGATGGGCGGCCGCGAGCCGGTGGAGAGGCGCCACCAGCTGATGTTGAACCTGGCCCGGCCCGATGTGGCCGACTGGGTCCTCGAGACGGTCGACGGGCTGCTCGCGCGCTACGACATCTCCTTCTTGAAGTGGGACGCCAACCGCAACATCGCCGATGCCGGCTGGGCCGGCAGCGACAACCCCGAGCGGCTGTGGGTCGAGCACACCAGAAGCCTCTACCGGATCCTCGACGCCCTGCGCGCTGCTCACCCGAGCGTGCTCATCGAGGGTTGTGCCGGTGGCGGCGCCCGGGTCGACCTGGGCATCCTCGGTCACGTCCACCAGGTGTCGTCCTCGGACAACACCGAGCCGTCGATGCGGTGGGACATCCACGACGGCTACAGCCAGGCCTTCCCGCCCGGCACCACCGGGACCTGGGTCAGCGACTGGCCGCACTACGGTCTCGAGCGTCCGCTGCCGTTGGCGCAGCGCTTCCACGTCGCGATGGCTGGAGCGTTGGGCGTCGGCGGAGACCTGACCAGGTGGAGCGAGGAGGATCTGGCCGAGGCCGCTGCCCACATCGAGCGGTACAAGGAGATCCGTCCGGTCGTGCAGGGAGGCCGGATGCACCGCCACGGCGAAGCCTGGGAGCTCGTCGCCGCCGACGACTCCGAGGTCGTGGTGATCGCCTTCTGGCGCGATCGGCCGATCGGCAACCATCGTCCGCCCGTGCGCCTCACGGGCGTCGACGCGACGGCTCGCTACCGCGACGACACCAGCGGGACGTCGTACGACGGCAGCCTGCTGCGCGAGGTCGGGCTGACGTTGCCCGGGGCGGACGGGTTCGGGTTCGGCAGCGCGTTGTTGCGCCTGATCAAGGAGGACTGAGGGATGACCGACACGAGCTGGTGGCGGAGGGCCGTCGTCTACCAGGTCTACATCCGCTCGTTCGCCGACGGCAGCGGCGACGGGATCGGCGACATCGCCGGCCTGCGCTCGCGGCTGGGACACCTGCGCGACCTCGGCGTCGACGCGATCTGGATCAACCCCTGGTACGCCTCGCCCCAGGCCGACGCCGGGTACGACGTCGCCGACTATCGGGCGATCGACCCGGCGTACGGCACGGTCGCGGAGGCATGCTGGTTGATCGAGGAGGCCCACGCGCTCGGGATCAGGGTCGTCCTCGACATCGTGCCCAACCACACCTCTGCCGAGCACCCGTGGTTCCAGTCGGCCCTCGCCGGCGATCCCGAGGCTCGCGCGCGCTACCTCTTCCGCCCTGGGCGCGGGGAGCACGGTGAGCTGCCGCCGAACAACTGGAGGAGCGTGTTCGGCGGTCCGGCTTGGACACGGGTCGTGGTTCCCGACGGCACCGCCGGAGAGTGGTACTGCCACCTGTTCGCGCCGGCCCAGCCCGACCTCGACTGGTCCAACCCGGAGGTCGCCGCCGAGTTCGAGGACATCCTTCGCTTCTGGTTCGACAAGGGCGTCGACGGCTTCCGCATCGACGTGGCTAACGCGCTTGCCAAGGCCCCCGGCCTGCCGGATGCCCCGGATGCCGCGGCCGGTGGGCCGTTCGTCCATCCCGCCTGGGACCAGGACGCCGTGCACGACATCTTCCGCGGCTGGCGCAAGGTCGCCGACGAGTACGGCGACCGCGTCTTCGTCGCCGAAGCATGGGTGGAGGGCGAGCGACTCGCCCGTTACCTGCGACCCGACGAGCTGCACACGGCCTTCGGGTTCGCGTTCCTCGGCTCGTCGTTCGTGGCTTCGGTGCTCGAGGAGTCGATCCAGGGCGAGCTGGACAGCGCTCGACTGGTCGGCGCGCCGGCGACCTGGGTGATCTCCAACCACGACGTCGTCCGGCACGCGACCCGCTTCGCGCGGTCGCAGCCCGACCACCCGTTCACCTCACACTGGGACCAGGACCGCTGGGGCGCCGAGGAGCCCGACCTCGCGCTGGGGCTGCGCCGGGCCCGTGCGGCCGCGTTGCTGACGCTCGGGCTGCCCGGCACGACGTACCTCTACCAGGGCGAGGAGCTGGGCCTCCCGGAGTTCGAGGACATGCCGGTGGAGGCGCGCCAGGACCCGCAGGTCATCCAGGCCGCGGGCAAGGTGATCGGCCGCGACGGCTGCCGGGTGCCGCTGCCGTGGTCGGGCTCGACTCCGCCGTACGGCTTCGGGGGTGCGCCGACGTGGCTGCCCCAGCCGGAGGGCTGGGCGTCGTACGCGGCGGATGTGCAGGAGACCGACCCCGACTCGACCCTGACGCTCTACCGCCGAGCGGTGGAGCTGCGCGCGAAGCTGCTGCTGCACGACGACCTCGCCTGGCTGTCGGCGCCCGACGGGGTGCTGGCGTTCGCTCGCGGCGACCTGCAGGTCTGGGTCAACACGACCGGCGATCCGGTGGCGCTGCCCGGCACGCTGCTGCTCGGGTCCGACCCCGGGGCCGAGCCGGGGGTGCTGCCCGGTGACGCCGCCGCGTGGATCGTGGTGACCGGGGCATGACCAAGTCCCGTGGCGGCCACGGGAACGACAAGTTCGACGCTCTCACGGGCGGATCGGTCCTCCTGAGCTCGAACTTGTAGTGCTCGTGGCCGGGTCGAGCGGGCGGTAGCGCACTCCGAGCGCATCGAGCCGCTGCAGGTGGCCGCGCAGGCGGGCGACGAAGTCGTCGTACGGCGGCCGCTCGATCGACCACACCACCTCGGCGAGGGCGCAGGCGCGGGGGAAGGTCATGTACTCCACGCTCGCTGCCGTCGGCATGTACTCGGTCCACACGTTGAACTGGGCGCCGAGCACGCGGTCGGCGCAGTCGGCCAGCTCGGCCGGCAGCGGGTCGTACTCGTAGACCTTGCGCAGCGGCGTGTGGCCGCCGATGGAGAGCGGCTCCGAGGCGTCCTCCGCCTGGGCGTAGTCGAGGTAGACGTGCGACCAGGGCGTCATCACCACGTCGTGCCCGGCGCGCGCGGCCTCGATCCCGGCCTGCCGTCCACGCCAGGCCATCACAGCCGCCCTGGGGTCGGCCCCACCCTCGAGGATCTCGTCCCAGCCGATCATCCGGCGGCCGCGGCTCGCGAGGTGGTCGCCGAGCCGGCCGATGAACCACGCCTGCAGTGCGTCCTCGTCGGCGAGCCCCAGCTCGCGGATCCGCGCCTGCGCGCGCTGGCTGGCCCGCCACTCGGTCCTCGGGCACTCGTCGCCGCCGAGGTGGACCAACCGGCTCGGGAAGAGGTCGAGCACCTCGTCGAGCACTCCCTTGTAGAAATCGAGCGTCGACTGCCCGACATTGAGCACGTGCTCGCTCACGCCCCACGTGGTCCCCACCGCGAGCTGCTGCCCGGTGTTGCCGAGCTCGGGGTACGCCGCGATGGCGGCCTGGGAGTGGCCCGGCAGGTCGATCTCAGGCACGACGGTGACGAACCGGCGTGCGGCGTACGCGACGACCTCGCGGATCTCGGTCTGGGTGTAGAACCCGCCGTGGGGCACGCCGTCGTACTGCTCGTCGGCGTGGTCGTCGGTCACCCGTCCGACGACCGTCTGGTCCCTCCACGCGCCGACACGGGTCAGCCGCGGGTAGCGCTCGATCTCGATCCGCCAGCCCTGGTCCTCGGTGAGGTGCCAGTGGAAGACGTTGAGCTTGTGCAGCGCGAGCAGGTCGATGAACCGCAGCACGAACTCCTTCGACCGGAAGTGGCGGCCCACGTCGAGCATCCCGCCTCGCCAGCCGAAGCGGGGCCGGTCGAGGATCGCGACCCCGGGCAGCGACCAGTCCGGCTCAGCGACAGGCCCGGCGACCGCGGCCGCCGGCAGCAGCTGCAGCAGGGTCCGGGTCCCGTAGAAGACGCCGGCCGCATCGCCGCCGGCGATGGTCACGCCATCGGCGGTGACAGTGAGGCGATAGCCCTCGGGCGAGAGCGAGGGGTCGATGCCGAGGTGGATGCCGTCACCGTCGGCCAGGCCGAGCTCCTCGCGCAGGAGTACGGCGACCTCGCCGGCTGCTGCCTCTGCGGTGACGCCCGTGCCGGCGGTGATCTGGAAGCCCGGTCCGCCCTCGGTGACCTGCGAAGGCCACGGGACCAAGGTCAGCGTCATCATTCTCCTCCTGCGTTGTCGTGTGCCGTCGATCCGGCGACCTCGGCTGTGGCACCTTCGGCGCGGGCAGCTGTGACGCGCACGCGCAGAGAGTCGACGACGACCGGCGCGTCGAGCACCAGGATCCGCTTGTGGCCGATCGTCGTGCCTGTGGCGAGCCGCTGCCACGAGCCCTCGACCAGGCCGTCGACCTCGAATGCCTCGATGAGCTGCCCGAGCTCGATCGCCTCCCGCAGCACGATCGCGCCGATCCTGCCGTGGTCGACGAGCGCTTCGTCGTCGTACGTCGTCCGCACCCAGTCGCCGAGCTCGCGCAGCCGGGCCACCTGGTCGGCGGGGATCAGCCCGCGGATGTCGGGCGCGACATTGAGCAGCAGGACACCGTTGCGACCGACCGAGGCGAGGTACATCGACGTCAGCTCGTCCAGCGCCAGCGGTCGCTTGTCCTCCGTCCAGAACCACCCGTCGACGATCGACGCGTCGCACTCGGCGGGATACCAGTCGAGGAAGGTGGCGCGCGGGTCCGCCAGCCGTGCGCGCGAGCCGAGGTCCGCGGCCTCCTCGTCGGCGACCTCGTTGCGCATGCGGGTCGTCGCGGGGTCGCCCACGAACGGCAACACGCTCCACTCGCTCTCGCGCGCAACGCCCGACTCGTTCCCGACCCAACGGACGGACCGGCCGTTGAACACCACCGCGTCGGGCTGAAGCGTCGAGATCACCTCGAACCAGGCCTCCCACGCATAGGGCTGCTCGCGATCGGTCGGGTTCGCGCCGTCGAGCCAGACCTCCTCGACGGGTCCGTACTCGGTGAGCAGCTCGTAGAGCTGGTTGACGAAGCAGGCGTTGTAGTCGTCGAGATCGAGCTCGAACGTCGGCAGGGAGCCGTCGGCGACGGCGTCGGCGCGGTCGTCCCCCGGCACCAGTGTCGGGACGGTCACGGACCGCGGTTCGCTGCCGTTGGCGTAGCGCCGGCCGGGCTGTGCCTCGAACAGGTCGGCGGGGGAGAGGTAGAGGCCGACGGCGATGTCCCGCTCGCGCATCGCGTCGACGAACCCGCGGACCACGTCGCCGCTCCCGTCGTGCCACCGGCTCGCGGCGACCGAGTGCTCGGTGTAGCGGGAGGGGAACAGGCAGAAGCCCTCGTGGTGCTTGGCCACGCCGATCACGCGTCCGAAGCCTGCGGCGGCGAACGCCGCGGCCCACTGCCGGGTGTCGAGGGCGGTCGGCGCGAAGTCGTCGGGAACCTCCGCGCCGGTGCCCCACTCGCGGCCGGTGAAGGTGTTCGGTCCGAAGTGGACGAAGCCGCTCAGCTCCGTCCGCTGCCAGGCCAGCTGGGCCGGCGTCGGCGTCACCTGCGCGGCCTTCGCCACGACGTCGTCGGCGGTGTCGCCCGGGTCGATGGGGATCACGGTGCCACCGCCAGCAGCCGTACGCCGTGGGGCGAAAGCTCCAGATCGAGGCCATCCCCGAGCGGTCCGAGCCCGCGGTGCGACCACAGGTCGCGCACGTCGTACGACGACGCCTCGGGCGCACCGATCCGTTCGGCCGTGCACGTCACGACCCGCTCGGTCTCGTTCCGGTTGTGCACGAGCACGACCACCCCTCCTGAGTGGAGCCGCTTGGTCCAGATCTCCTCGCCATCGCCGGTCCAGACCCGGCGGCCCTGCTCCCCGCCGAAGTCCTGGTCGACCGCGATCACCTCCTCGTTGCCGACGATCGCCAGCAGCTCGGGGGAGAGCGCGGCGATGTCGGTGCCGAGGAAGAGCGGCGCGTCGAGCATCGCCCAGAACGAGAAGTGCGAGCGGCACTCCTCGACGGTCAGCGAGCCGTTGCCGATCTGCAGCATGTCCGGGTCGTTCCAGCCGCCGGGCCGGCCGCTGAAGTCCGCCAACCGCGCCTGCGAGTCGATGACCCGTGCGACGGAGGCCCAGGCGGGCCCGAGGTCCTGGGTAGTCCGCCACTGGTCGGCGAGTCCCGGTGCCCAGCGCCACGGCTCGTGCTCGCCGTACTCCGCGATCGAGTAGAGCATCGGTCGCTCGAGGTCGTCGAGCATCGCGCGCATGGTGCGGAACGCCGGCTCGGGCTCCAAGCCGTCGGTGAGATCGGCCTGGCACCAGTCGTACTTCAAGAAGTCCACGCCCCAGCTCGCGAACAGCTCGGCGTCCTGCCGCTCGTGCCCGAGCGACCCGAGGCCGGTGCCCGGGTAGTCGTCCCAGCGCATCGCGCAGGTCTCGCTCCCGGGCGTGGCGTAGATGCCGAAGCGCAGCCCCCGCTCGTGGACGTACGACGCCAGCGCGGCCATCCCGCTCGGGAACCGCTCGGGGTGTGGCCGGAGCTCGCCGCTCGGCCCGCGTCGTACGTCCTGCCAGCAGTCGTCCACGACGACGTAGCGGTAGCCCTTGTCGCGCAGACCGGTCTCGACCAGGGCGTCGGCCGCCGAGCGCACGACCTGCTCGGTGAGGTCGTAGCAGCGGACCTGGTTCCAGCTGTTCCAGCCCATCGCCGGTGCCCGCATCATACCGAGATGCTGCCACATGTGATGTTCATACATGATCAAGTATGCATAGTGTCGCTCGAAATCGATCACCGATGTGATTCGAAGGCCAGCGCCGTCGGCGCTGCTGCTCGGATGTCGGTCACCAGCCGGCCGTGTCGGCCAGCACGTCCGCCAGCGGCGGGACGTCGGGGTACCAGGCGCGCTCCCACTCGAGGCTCACCCAGCCGCCGTACGCGTGCTGCTCGAGCGCGGTCCGCAGCGCGTCGAGCGGCACCGCGCCGGTGCCGAGCAGTCGCGGCGTCGGGTCGTCGAGCGCCGCGTCCTTGACCTGCACGTAGCCGCGCAGCGGCAGCAGTGCTTCGGCCGTCTCGCCTATCGCCTCGCCGGCCCGCCACGGGTGCAGCGCGTCCCACACCGCACCCAGCCGCGGGTCGTCGAGCTCGGTGACCAGGTCCGCGACCGCGCGGCCGGTCGGCAGGTGGTCGTGTGTCTCGAGTGCGAGGACCGGTCCGTCGGTGGGGTCGAGGTTGTCCAGTGCCGACAGGTGGCGGGCAACGGTGCGTCGGTCGGTGCCACCCGGGAACACCCGGACGTACGCCGCTTCGAGGGCCAGCGCCAGCTCGACATCCGCGCGCAGCACGTGCGCGGTCGCGGCGTACGCCGCCGGGTCGGCCAGTCGTGCCGACGAGGCCACGGCGAGGACCGAGAGGTCGTGGGAAGCCAGGAGCTGCCGCATCTCAGCGACGGGCGGCAGCGGTGTCAGGCCGGTCCGCAGCTCCAGCCCCTCGACGCCGTGCTCCCGTGTCAGTCGGCAGGTGTCGGCGAAGGTCAGCTCGAGGCAGCCGAGCGTGGACAACCCGCGGCGCCACCGGATCATCGCGGAACCTCGATGGTCACACCGTCGGGGAAGCCGACCCAGAGACGGTGTTCCGCGACCTCTGCCGAGACGGCGCCCCGCAGCAGGTCGGCGTCGATCGGTTCGCGGCTCAGCACGACCAGGCTGATGTGCGTGGTCGCCGCCGCCGAGCGCTCGGCGCTCGACAGGTACGGCGTGCGTGACGACGGCCCGAACGCATTGGCGTCCTGGGCGGCGGCGACCCCTGCCTCGGTCCAGCCGGCGATCGCGATGATCGCTGAGACCAGCCCGTCCGGGGTCGTGGCAGTCGCCCATCCGGCGCCGGTCGCGGTCGTCGGTGCAGCGCCGCCGGCGACGGCGAACCCGCCGTCGCGGACCTGTCCGCAAGCTGGCCCGGTCACGACGTGGACCCTCACCTCCCACGGTCCACGGACCACCGAGGTCGTCTCCAGGCGGGCTCCGTCGTCGACGTAGGACGACCGGGCCCAGTGCTCGCCGACGCCACCCCGCTCGATCCGGCGCCGGCGCGTCGCGGAGCCGTCGGCACGCACCAGCGCGACGTGGCCGTCGACGTCGGCCGCCCGGGCCTCTGCCCCGGTGTCGGGCGCGGTCGCGGAGGAGTAGGCGAGCTTGGCGTAGTGCGGGTCGTCCTCGGCCGGCGCGGGCGGCGGCGGGTTGTGGTCGCTGCCGTGATTGAGCAGACGTACGACGCCGTCCCCGTGTGTCGCGTGCACCAGCCATCCGGGCGCCGGCAGGGCCACCGTGACGTCGGCGATGTCGATCGGTAGCGGCGCCTCTGGCTCCGTCCATACAGGGTGGTCCGGCGGCAGCAGCAGCCCGAGGAAGCCCTTGCTCGCCCAGTACGGCGACGCCGGGCCGGAGTAGGGCTGCGTCATCGGGAGGAACTCGTCGTACCAGCCGAGCGTCAACAGCCCGCGGCCGTCGGGGACGCCACGGGAGGCGAAGTGGTGCAGAGTGCGTGAGCACAGTCGTCGCGTCTGTCCGAGGGAGAGCGGGGTGGCGTCGCAGAGGGCGCCCAGCCAGAACGGCGTGACGGCCGCGAAGCGGTAGGTCAGCGACCGACCGACATGGACGGGTGCCCCGTCCCCGCCGAACAGATGGACGTACTGGCCGAGGAAGTCCAGCAGGCGTTCGCGGTAGACATCCGTGCGGCCTCCGTCATGCGGACCGACCATCCGCGCCCACATCAGTGGGTAGACCTGGAAGGCCCACGCGGCATAGTGGTCGAAGCTCTGGCCCGGCCCGTCGGCGTACCACCCGTTGCCGCGATGCCACGCCTCGATGCGGTCGAGGCCGCGGTCGATCTCGCTCTGGTCGTACGGCGCGCCGACCGATGCCAGGAACTGCTCGACCACGACCTGGAACAACACCCAGTTGCTGTCGTTCGTACGTCGCCCGACCATGCCGCCGAGCCACGCCGCGACGCGGTCCTGCTCCACGCCGTCGAGCCGCTCCCAGAGCCAGGCCCGGGTCTCGTGCAGCGCGATGGCGATCGAGGCGGCCTCGACCATCTGCTGCGACCTGTCGGCGACCGGCGGCCACGAGAACGGGCCGCCGGGAGTGGTGCCGGCGAGCAGCCCGCGAGAGTAGCGGTCCAGCAGCGCCTCGGTGCCGAGGCCGCGCGCCCCCGCGATACGGAAGGCGGCCAGCAGGAACGACCGGGCGTATCCCTCGAGACCGTCACTGGCCTCGCCCGACCAGCTCGTCCGGCCGTGCAGGCGGATCTGGGCGTGGTCGGGCGTTGCGTACGGCGCCAGCGCGCCGAGGAGCCGATCGGCCGTGGTCTCCCAGTCGGCACGGGTCGCGCCGGTGTACGGCGACGTCGTCATGCGCCGTGCAGCAGGTCGGCGGCCCTGAGCGGGTGGGCCAGCGGCGAGCCGGCGGCCAGCCGCTCGACCTCCGCGACGGCATGCTCACCGAGCCGGTGCATCTCGGTGCCCAGGGATCCGGCGACGTGCGGAGTGACCAGCACGTTCGGCAGGTGGAGGAGCGGATGGCCTGCGGGCAGCGGCTCGGGGTCGGTCACATCGAGCACCGCGTGCAGCCGTCCGCTGATGACCTCGGGCACGAGCGCCTCGGTGTCGACGAGCGACCCGCGCGCGGTGTTGATCAGGGTGCCGCCGTCGCGCATGGCCGCGAGCCGCGACGCGTCGATCAGGTGACGGGTCTCGGGCAGCTCCGGCGCGTGGATGCTGACGACGTCGCTGCGCCGTACTAGCTCGTCGAGCGGGACGAGCTCGACGCCGAGCTCCGAGGCGTCGGCTGCGCTGGCGTAGGGATCGCTGAGCAGCACGTGAACGTCGACCGCGCGCAGCATCGTGGCCACCGCGCGGCCGACACGGGACGCCCCGACGAGGCCGACGGTGGCGCCGTACGTCCCGATCCGGAGGGCCTCGGTCTCCTGTCGGCCCAGCGTCTGCGCGGTGCGCAGGTGGTGGGCGAAGATCCCGACCCGCTTGGTCGCGAAGACGATCGCGGCGACGGTGAACTCCGCGACCGGGATCGCGTTCGCGTGTGCTGCGGTCGACACGAGAATGCCGCGCTCGACCACGGCGGCGTCCATGAACGGTCGAATGCTGCCGGCCGCGTGCACGACGGCACGCAGTTGCGGCATCCGGTCCACGGCGGTCAGGTCGAGGCGAGGGGCGCCCCAACCGGTCAGCAGGACCTCCACGTCTGCGAGCTCGGCCGTGCCGCACGCGGTCACGTCGGTCACCGGCCGATCGAGGTCTACGTCGGCGCAACGCAGCAGCCGCGCACGAAGCTCCTCGGTGAACAGCAGATCACGGGTGCCCTCCGGCATCGCCAGCAGTATGCGAAGTCGTGCGCCATCCCGGGTCATGCCACCGACCTCTCGACGAGCGCCGGCCCCCGCGTGGCGACCTCGACCGGGTCGCCCGACGGCTCGGTCGCGAGGACGTCCCGAACCGCTCCGAGCCCCCTCATGCGGCCACCTCGGCGATCCCGTTGTCGCCCAGGGTGACGGTGGTGCGCCACGCCTCGTGGACCAGATCGACGGTCGTGCCGGCCCGGCCGCGGACCACGATCGAGGTCGGCCGACCGTCGCGCCAGTGGAGGTCGACGTGCAGACCGCCGTGGGCACCCACACCGCGCACATGACCGGCGTCCGCCCAGGCATCGGGCAGTGCCGGGAGAAGGTCGATCGCCCCGGGGCGCGACTGGACGAGCATCTCGATGACGGCGGCCGCCGTGCCGAGGTTCGCGTCGATCTGGAACACCGAGCTGCCGTCGCCGAGGTCGTACATGTCGAAGAGGTTGGGCGCCGTCCCGTTGCCGCTGCCCTCCGCCGGCGTGAGCACCGTCAGGACCAGCCGGCGGGAGAGCTCGCCCTCCCCGAGCCGCGCCCAGCACAGAGCCCGCCAGGCGCACGCCCACCCGTAGCCCTCCATGCCACGCGCGTGGAGCAGCTCGCGCGCCGCATCGACGACGACGCGCGGGGTGTCGCGCAGGTTGATCCGGTCGCCGGGGAACAGGCCCACCAGCGGCGAGAGATGGCGGTGGTCCGCCTCGCCGAGGTCGTCCTCGCCGCACCACTCCTCCAAGTGGCCGGTCCGGCTGCTCGGCCGGGGGAGGTGGAGCCGTGCCTGCATCTCGTCGAGGCGGTCGGCGTACGCGCCGTCGACGCCGAGCAGCCGCGCGGCGCGGCGGTAGCCGTCGAGGAGGTGCCACACCAGCTCCTGGGCGTAGGTGATCCCGATGGCATCGAGGGGGCCATGCTCGGGTGACCAGTCGTGGTCGGCGACGAGCACGCCGTCGCATTCGAGGAGGCGGACCTCCCAGAACTCGCACGCCCCGCGCACAAGTGGGAGGATCCGGGCCAGCTCCGCGTGGTCGTTGCGGTAGGAGACGTGGTCGAGCAGGGTGATGGCCAGCCATGCGTTGCCGGCGGGGTTCCATCGCCACCCGCCGCCGCCCCACGGGTTGGTCGACGTGGCGACCGCCCACCCGGCGACGCTTCCGCTGGTGTTGCGGAAGCCGTTGCGCTCGTCCTGGAACACCGCCCGGGTCGTGCGCTCCCACACCGGTAGCTGGCTGAGACAGTAGTCGGTCAACGGGTCGAAGCACGAGGAGAGCCCGACGCGATCGGGCAGCCAGTAGCTCATCTGCAGGTTGATGTTGGTGTGCAGGTCTGCCTTCCACGGCGGGTCGTTGCGGTCGATCCACAGACCCTGGAGCCCGATCGGGAGGCTGTCGCGCGAGCCGCTGATCATCAGGTGGCGGGCGAGATGGACGTACGTCGCCACGAGCTCCGCCTCCGTCGACGTGCCGAGCTCGAGCGAGAATCCCTGGGCCAACGCCTGATAGTCGGCGCGATGGCGAGCGAGCAGCTCGTCGGCCGAGCGACGCGATGCCGCGTCGAGCCGCGCCCCGACCTCGGTGAGGGGATCGGTGCGGCCGACGAAGCCGGTGCTCGCATCGGAGGAGTAGCCGGTCGCGCCGGCGAACAGCACGGTCACGGTCGTGCAGTCGCGGAAGGCCAGGCCGTCGTCCGTCGCCGACACCTCGCCGTCTCCGCTGACGTGGAGCGCCGCAGCGTAGGGGAGTCCGTTGTCCAGTCGCGCGGAGAAGCAGGCGATCCGTCCGCTTGTCCGCGCGTCTTCGCGACGAGTGCCGTTCAGGCGCACCACCCCGGTCATCGGGGTCTCCTGCCGCATCCGGACGACGACGACGTCGTCGGGATGGCTGCCCCACAGCTCGCGCAGGTGCGTCCCGTCGTTGTGGTGGTACGTCGTCGTGACCACCCCTGTGGCCAGATCGAGTGTGCGTTCGTAGCGATCCGGGATGGCCTTGATGTCGCCGTCGTCGAGCTCGATCCGCACCCGTGCCAGCTGGCCGAAGCTGCCGAACCGCTCGTCGTAGGGGAACTGGCCGTCGGCGTCGACCGACGTGTTCGGGCCGCCGGTCCACAGCGTCGCCTCGGCGAGGCAGAGCAGCTCCGCGAACGGCTCACCGGTCGCGATGGCCCCCAGTCGACCGGTGCCGACGGGGAACCCCGCCGTCATGACGGTGCGCTCGGTCGCAGGCGTGGGGGATCGCAGTGCAGGACCGGTCGTGCGCACTATGGACGAAAAAGTGACACCGATCACTCATAAGACTGTACATGCATGAATGATTTGTGCATACTTCGATCAGATTCGCTCAAATCGAGGCGACGAGGAGGTAACGGCGTGACGGATCCCATGCCGATGATGGCGGCGGAGGAGGCGACAGTCGCCGACCGTGCGAAGACGCCGCGGAGGGTCGGCAAGCGGGCCGACCGGCGTTCGGGAAGGGCCGCGGTCTTCCTGCTCAAGCAGCTGGGCGTCTACGTCGTCACCGGGTTCCTCGCCCTCGTCCTGAACTTCGTGATCCCACGGTTCATGCCCGGCGATCCGGCGCTCCAGCTGGCCGACCGCCTCCGCCAGCAGACGGGCCAGTCGCCGTCGCCGGACGTGATGGCGAAGATCGACGCGCTGTACGGCGACCCGCACAAGAACCTCGTCGCCCAGTTCGTCGACTATGTCGATCACGTCGTGCACTTCGACTTCGGGCTCTCGATCAGCCAATACCCGACCCCCGTCAAGGATCTCGTGTGGCAGGCGCTGCCGTGGACGGTGGCGCTCGTGGGCACCACCACCGTGATCGCGTGGTTGATCGGCACCGCACTGGGTGCATGGACCGGCTGGCGTCCCGGCCGAGCGGTCGACTCGGGCCTCACCTCGCTGAGCACCTTCCTGCACGCCGTGCCGGCATTCTGGTTCGCGCTGCTGATGCTCTCCCTGTTCTCGTTCCGGCTCGGCTGGTTCCCCTCGAGCGGCGGTTACGACCCGAGCGTTCCCTACAGCCTCGGGAATCTCTGGTTCGTTCTCAGCATCCTGAAGTACAGCTTCCTTCCCGCGATGGCCCTCATCGTCCTGGGCTTCAGCACCTGGCAGTTCACCATGCGCAACGTGATGGTCACGACCATCGCGGAGGACTACGTCCAGTTCGCGCGTGCCAAGGGTCTCTCCGAGCGTCGGGTGATGTTCGGGTACGCCGCCCGCAACGCGATGCTGCCCAACATCACCGGCCTGGCCCACGCGCTGGGCGGCGTCATCGGCGGTGTCGTGCTGGTCGAGACCGTCTTCACCTATCCAGGCATGGGCTACCTGCTCACCCAGGGCGTCGCCGCCAAGGACTTCCCGCTGATGCAGGCGATCTTCTTCATGCTCGTCTTCGCCGTCCTGGTCTCGAACTTCGTGGCCGACGCGGTCTACGTCCTGCTCGACCCGCGCACCGGACAGGAGCAGTCATGAGGATCCGCCTGCCGCGCAGCGCCCGGGTGAGGGTCGGTCTGGGCGTGTTCCTGTTCTTCTGCCTCGTGGGTGTGATCGGTCCCTGGATCGTCACGCACGTCATGCACACCACCGCCGAGCACTCCGACTTCAACGCCGTCGCCGCCGGTCCGAGCTGGCACCACCTCCTCGGCACCACCACGTCGGGCCAGGACTGCCTGGCCCAGCTGCTCGAGGGAGCCCGCGGCTCGGTCTTCGTCGGCCTGCTCTCCGGCTTCATCGCCATGGCGCTCGCGGCTCTCGTCGGCGTCACCGCCGGGTTCACCGGCGGCATCACCGACAGGCTGCTCAACGCCTTCGCCAACGTCGTGATGACGCTGCCCAGCTTCATCCTGCTGATCATCGTCGCCGGCTACATCAACAGCCCGAGCATCCTGCTCAGCTCGGCGATCATCGGCCTGGTCGAGTGGCCGGGCGGCGCCCGCTACCTGCGCGCCCAGGCGATGTCGATGCGGGGTCGTGACTTCACCACGGCGCTGATCGCGATCGGTGAGTCGCGCTGGCGCATCCTCGTGGTCGAGGTGATGCCGCACCTCACGGGCATCATCTCCGCGATGTTCCTGCGTGCGGTCGTCGCCGGCGTCTTCGCGCAGGCGGGCCTGGCCTTCCTCGGCATCGGCGGCAGCACGGTCTCGTGGGGCTTCGTCATCGGCGCCGCCCAGCAGCACGGTGCCATCGGGCTCGGCCTGTGGTGGTGGTACGTCCCGCCGGGCCTGTGCATCGCGCTGCTCGGTACGGCGACGGCGCTGGTCAACTTCGGCGTCGACGAGGTCAGCAACCCGGCCCTGCGCAACGCGAGCAGCGGGGTGCGCAAGGCGATGAAGCGGGCCGAGAGGGAGCTGGCCGCGCGCCGCTCGCAGGAGACGGAAGGAGCGACGGCATGAACGACGTCCTGCTGGAGGCCCGAGCCCTGAGCGTCGACTACGTCAGCGAGCGCGGACCGTGGGTCCCTGCCTGCGCCGACGTCGACCTGACGGTGCACGCCGGCGAGATCGTCGGCATCGCCGGTGAGTCGGCGTCGGGCAAGTCGACGCTGCTGACGGCGCTGACCCGGCTGCAGCGGCCGCCGGCGGTCACCAGCGGGGGGAGCGTCACCTACCGGCCCCGCGGCGGCGACCCGGTGGACCTGGTCTCGATGTCGGAGCGTCAGCTGTCGCGGCTGCGATGGACCGAGATGTCGGTCGTCATGCAGAGTGCGATGGCCTGCCTCAACCCGGTCACGACGATCCTCGCCCAGTTCCGCGACGTGCTCAAGCGGCACCGGCCCGGGATGTCCAAGTCCGACCGCGTCCGCCGTACGGGTGAGCTGCTGGAGATGGTCGGCATCCCCGCGGACCGGATGTACAGCTACCCGCACCAGCTCTCCGGCGGCATGCGGCAACGCACCCTCATCGCGCTGGCGCTGGCCTGCGACCCGCAGCTGATCGTGATGGACGAGCCGACGACCGCTGTCGACGTGGTCATGCAGCGACAGATCCTCAACCAGATCCTCGAGCTGCAGGGCAAGCTCGGCTTCGCGGTCCTGTTCGTGACCCACGACCTTTCGCTCCTGATCGAGCTCGCCGACCGGATCGCGATCATGTACGCCGGCCGCATCGTCGAGACGGGGAGCGCTCGCCAGATCTACGACGCGCCGCGGCACCCCTACACCAAGGGCCTGCGTGACGCGTACCCGCCGCTGAGCGAGCCGGTGCGTCACCTGCCCGGAATCTCCGGGACCCCGCCGGATCTTCGCAACCTTCCGATCGGGTGTGCCTTCGCGCCGCGCTGCGCGCATCGGTTCGACCGATGCGAGAGCGAGCGTCCCGAGCTCGTGGTTCGCGGGGACGGCGCTGCTGCGTGCCATCTCGTCGAGGTGGAGCGATGACCGTCGCCGACCAGAATCCGCCGTCGGTCAGGACCGGCAGCCCGGTCCTCGAAGCGCGCGGCGTCAGTTGCGCCTTCGGTCAACGCACTGCCGTGGACGACGTCTCGCTGGCGCTGTATCCGGGTACGATCACGGCCCTCGTCGGCGAGAGCGGCTCGGGCAAGACCACCCTGGCGCGGCTGTTCGCGCTCTTCTACCGTCCGAGCGCCGGAGAGATCCTGCTCGACGGCAAGCCGGTCAGCGCGCGGGGTCGCAAGGTCGACTACTACGGCCAGGTCCAGATGATCTTCCAGGACCCGTTCAGCTCGCTGAACTCGCTCAAGCGGATCCGCCACGTGCTGAGTCGAGCGCTGGCTGTCCACGGCAAGGCGTCGGGACGACGAGAGACGGACGCGAAGGTCGTCGAGTTCCTCGAGCGGGTCTCGCTCACCCCCGGTTCGCAGTACCTCGACAAGTATCCCGACGAGCTCTCCGGAGGTCAGCGCCAGCGCATCTCTATCGCTCGCTCGCTCTCGGTCGAGCCGCGTGTGCTGCTCGCCGACGAGCCCACCTCCATGCTGGACGCCTCGATCCGCGTCGGGATCCTCAACCTGTTGCGCAAGCAGCGCGACGAGGAGGGGCTCGCGGTCCTCTACATCACCCACGACATCGCGAGCGCGCGCTACCTCGCCGACGAGATCTGCGTGATGAAGGACGGCCGGATCGTCGAGCGGGCTCCCACCGAGCAGCTGATCACGGATCCCCAGCACCCCTATACGCAGCAGCTGCTCGCTGCCGCGCCCGACCCGTCCCGCACCGCGTGGGCGTCCAACCCAGAAGGAGAAGTTCGATGAGAAGGCTCGGCACCACCCTCGCGGTCGCGCTTGCGCTTGCGCTGTCGGCCACCGCCTGCAGCACCACGAAGACGACCGGCGGCGCCACGTCGTCACGCACGCTCGTGATCGCAGGCAGCGGCACCTCGTTCGCGCGCAACTTCAACCCGTTCCCGCTGACGGGCAACGGGCCCTGGGGGCCGGGCATCTCGATGATCTACGAGCCGTTGGTCGCCGTGGACCACGCCACGCCGACGAAGTTCGCTCCCTGGCTCGCGACGAGCTGGGCCTTCTCCAAGGGCGGCAAGGACCTGACGTTCACCGTGCGCAAGGGCGTCACCTGGTCCGACGGCAAGCCCCTGACCGCCGCCGACGTGAAGTACTCCCTGGATGCCTACCGCAAGGCCGGCTGGTCCACCTGGACCGACGTGACGACCAGCGGTGACACGGTGACGGTCCACTACCCGGTCCCGACCTACACCGCGATGGCGTCCTACATGCAGTACGTCATCGTGCCGAAGCACATCTGGGCAGGTCACAACGCGATGACCTGGACCGATCCCGACCCGGTCGGCACGGGCCCGGTCGTGCTCGACAAGTTCTCGCCGCAGGCGATGTTCCTGCACATGCGCGACGGCTACTGGGGCGGCAAGAGCAAGGGCGTCTCGAAGCTGGAGATCCTGGCCGTCGCCCAGCAGGACGCGCTGGTCTCGGACCTCAACTCCGACAAGATCGACTGGGCCGGAACGGTGCTGCCGTCGAACGGCAAGCAGTTCACCTCGACCGACCCCACTCACCACCAGTACACCTACTACTCCAGCGGCGCCTCGGAGGGCGTCACCTTCAACGCCGCCCGCGCACCGTTCAACGACCTCAACGTCCGCAAGGCGTTCGTCGCTGCCGCGAACGTCCCGCAGATGGCGAAGGCGGACAACAGCGGTCTGCCGGTGCCCAGTGTCACCGGGCTGGACCCTGCGGTCTGGGGGAGCTCCATCCCCGCGGCGTACGACAAGCCGCAGGCGCAGGATCTCAGCACCGCCAAGCAGGATCTGGCAGCGGGTGGCTGGACCGTCCAGGGCGGCAAGCTGGTCAAGGGCGGCAAGTCCTACTCGGTGAGCTACACCGTGCCGAACAGCAACCCGAACGCCGTCACCGAGGCCCAGCTGCTCGCACAGCAGTGGCAGGACGCTCTCGGCGTGAACGTCGCCGTGAACCAGGTCGGTGACAACGCCAACTCCCAGATCGAGTCCACCGGCAACTTCGACATGGCGTTCACCGCGTGTGCCTACAACGGTTGGACCCTCGCCTCGGCGTACGGCCAGTTCAAGGCGACCAACAACGTTCCGCTCGGCAAGGCGGCCAGCGCGAACATCGGTCGTTGGGTCGATCCGAAGTTCCAGGCCCTGCTCCTGAAGTACGGCGCGACCGACCCGAGCGACACCTCCACGATCTCCCAGCTCAGCAGCCAGATGGTGGGGATCATCGGCGACCAGGCCCCGTTCCTCCCGACCCACACGCAGGGGACCCCGGCCGAGCTCGACACCCTGCACTGGACGAACTGGCCGGCCGCGAGCGGGTCCGATCACGTGATCGCCAACTCGACCAACCCGGCCGACGTCATCGGGACCCTGATGAACCTCGAGCCGACGGGGAAGTGAGCGACGCATGAGCTTCCCGGACCGGGTGATCTCCGGCGCCATCCACTACTTCCGGGTCCACCCCGACCTGTGGCACGACCGCCTCGAGCGGCTGGCTGCGATGGGGCTGAACACCGTGGAGACCTACGTGGCGTGGAACTTCCACTCGCCCGGTCCGGGGGCCTACGACTTCACGGGGTGGCGCGACGTCGCACGCTTCGTGACCAGCGCGCAGGAGGTGGGGCTGAACGTCATCCTGCGTCCGGGTCCGTACATCTGCGCGGAGTGGGAGTTCGGCGGCCTTCCCGCCTGGTTGCTGCGGACACCGGGCATCCGGCTGCGCTGCTCGGACCCGGCGTACCTGGCGGCGGTCGACGAGTTCCTCGACGCACTCATCCCGGAGGTGCTCCCCCTCCTCTCGACCAAGGGCGGTCCGATCATCGCCTGTCAGGTCGAGAACGAGTACGGCTCGTACGGCGACGATCTCGCCTACCTGGAGCACCTTCGGGATGGCCTCGTCCGCCGGGGGGTCGACGTGCCCCTCTTCACCTCCGACGGCCCCGGACCCGACTACTTCGCGAGCGGCGCGCTGCCCGGTGTCCTCGCGACGGCGAACTTCGGGTCCCATGCGGAGCTCTGCTTCCGCGAGCTGGAGAGGTTCCGTCCCGGCGCACACAAGATGTGCATGGAGTTCTGGCACGGCTGGTTCGACCACTGGGGCGAGCACCACCACACCCGCGACGCCGATGAGGCGGCGGGCGTCCTCGACGACATGCTGGCAGCCAACGGCTCGGTGAACCTGTTCATGGGCCACGGTGGCACCAACTTCGGGCTGTGGAGCGGCGCCAACTGGGACGGTGCCCACCAGCCGACCGTCACCAGCTACGACTACGACGCACCGGTCGGCGAGGGCGGCGAGATCACGCCGAAGTTCCATGCCTTCCGCAAGGTCATCAGCAGGTACGTCGACGTACCCGATGTCGAGCCGCCGGCACCGCTGCCCCGGCTTGCGCCGCAGAGCGTGGGCGTCGACGGGTGGGCCGACCTCGTGGACCACGCCGACGCCTGGGGGGCGCCGGTGCGGGGACCGATGCCGCGGTGGATGGAGGAGGTCGGATCCGGCCGCGGCCTGGTGCTGTACCGAGGGAGCGCGCTCGTGCCGCCCGACGGCCGGGATCTCATCCTCGACGACCTGTCCGATCGCGCCTACGTGTACGTCGACGGCGACCTGGTCGCGACCGTCGACGCCGAGGAGGCCACTGCCGGCGTGCCTCTGCGGCCGAGCGTGGGCGGCGTACCCACGCGCCTCGAGGTGCTCGTCGAGAGCCGTGGCCGGATCAACTTCGGCCACCGGACCGGCCTGGACCACAAGGGCGTCTCGGCGATCCGGCTCGCGCACCGCTACCTGCACGACTGGGAGTCGGTGGCGATCGAGCTGGACTCCGACGGCTTCACCGACGCGATCTCCTTCGAGCCCGACGCGCCGCGACCCGGCGCCGGGCCGACGTACGCCCGGGCCGTGATCGAGGTCGACGCACCGGCCGATGGCTTCCTCGCGCTGCCGGGCTGGGGACGCGGATTCGTCTGGCTCAACGGCTTCCTCCTCGGTCGCTACGACGAGGTGGGTCCGCAGGTGACCCTCTATGCGCCCGGCCCCTTGTGGCGCGCTGGCGCCAACCAGGTCGTGGTGCTCGAGATGTCCCGACCGGGACGTCTCGTCGAGCTCCGTGACACCGCCGATCTCGGGCCCGACAAGGAGGAATGACGTGACCGGAAGCGTGGCGCGGCGATGACGCGGCAGCAGCGGCTCAACCAGCTGCTGGAGCTGTTGAGCGCCCACGGGTCGCTGACGATCGGTGACGTGGTCGGCTCTCTCGGGGTCTCCGAGGCGACGGCCCGCCGGGACATCGGCACCCTGGCGACGCAGCGCCTCCTGGTGCGCACCCATGGCGGCGCGGCCGCGCTCGGCTCGGCGTTCGAGCTCCCGTTGAAGTACAAGATCGCGCGACAGGCCGATGCCAAGCTGGCGATCGCCCAGGTGGCCTCGGAGATGTTGCGGGCGGGCGAGTCGGTCGCGATCAACGGCGGTACGACGACCACGGAGGTCGCTCGCGCGATCGGCCGGCGTCCCGATCTCGATGCCGATGCGAGCATCACGATCGTCACGAACGCACTCAACATCGCCTACGAGGTGTCGATCCGGCCGAACGTGGCGATCGTGGTTCCGGGCGGCACCGCCCGCTCGCAGTCCTACGAGCTCGTGGGGCCGTTGAGCGACGGCGTCCTGGACCGGATCAACATCGACACCGCGATCATCGGCGTCGACGGCATCAGCGCCGACGGTGGCCTGACCACCATCCACCCCGCCGAGGCCAAGGTGAGCGCGGACTTCGTGGCAGCGGCCGCGCGCGTGATGGTCGTCGCGGACGCCACGAAGATCGGTCAGCGGACCTTCGCCCGGATCGCGGCGCTCGAGGCGGTGGACGTCTTCGTCACCGATGCCGATGTCCCCGAGCCGTTGGCCGGTGCGCTGAGCGCGGCCGGGGTGAAGGTCGTGGTCGCCCCCGCCGCCTGATCCCGTTCCGGCCTCTGGCCGCCCTCCTCGCCCGCTCCCCGGGCCGGCCCTGCCGGGCCATCTCCCAGAACGACCATGAATGACAGGTGATCGCCAGTGTCCGCCCCCTTCGTGACAGCCGAGATCGACAGCCAGCCCGAGTCCTGGCTGAAGGCCGCGGCGCTCGCCGACGACCTCGGCGCGCTCCTACCCCGTGCCGGCGAGCGCGTCGCGGTGATCGGTTGCGGCACGTCGTGGTTCATGGCGATGGCGTACGCCGCCCTGCGTGAGCGCGCCGGCCTCGGCGAGACCGACGCCTTCGCGGCGTCCGAGGCACCTCGGCAGCGCCGCTACGACCGGGTCCTCGCGATCACCCGGTCGGGCACCACGACCGAGGTGCTCGACCTGCTGGCGTCGTACCGACGACTCGGGGTGCCGACCACCGCGCTGACGGGGACGCTCGACACGCCGATCCACGAGGCGGCCGACGAGGTCGTGCCGCTGGACTTCGCCGACGAGCAGTCGGTGGTGCAGACCCGCTTCGCCACCAGCGCGCTCGCGCTGCTCCGGCGCCACCTCGGTGAGGATGTCGCTCCGCTGGCCGAGGACGCCGCTCGCGCGCTGCAGGTCCCGGTCGACGGGTACGTCGACGCCGAGCAGATCAGCTTCCTCGGCACGGGCTGGACCGTCGGTCTCGCCCACGAGGCCGCCCTGAAGACCCGGGAGGCCGCGCAGTTCTGGTCCGAGGCCTATCCCGCGATGGACTACCGGCACGGACCGATCGCGATCGCACAGCCCGGGCGGCTGGTGTGGTCCTTCGGGCCGCCGCCGACCGGGCTCGCCGACGACGTCGCGGCGACCGGCGCCGCCCTGGAGACCAGCGACCTGGACCCGCTGGCCCACCTGGTCGTGGCGCAGCGGCTGGCCGTGGAGCTGGGGCGGAGCAGGGGGCTGGACGTCGATCTTCCGCGCCACCTGGCGCGTGCGGTCGAGCTGCCCACCTCCGGCTGACACGATGACGGGCATGCAGGCAGGGGTCGGCCGGGTGGGGTGTGTGGACGTCGGCGGCACCGTGATCAAGAGCGGTGTCCTCGAGGGATCCGAGCTGGTCCTCTCCGGGGAGACGCCGACACCGCCACCGGGCGACGACATCGGCGCACGGGTCGTCGACGCGGTCGTCGCTGTGGTGGGCGATCTCGTCGCCACGGCCGGTCCGCTCGAGGCGGTCGGCGTCGTCGTGCCGGGTGTCGTGGATGTCGAGGCCGGCACGGGTGTGTGGTCGGCGAACCTGGGCTGGCGCGACGTGCCGTTCCGCAGGCTGCTCCAGGACCGCCTCGGGATCCCGGTCGCGTTCGGCCACGACGTACGCACCGGCGGCCTCGCCGAGTCCAGGCTGGGAGCCGCCGCGGGCCGCCGCGACGTCACCTTCCTGGCCCTCGGCACCGGCATCGCCGCCGCCCTGGTCATCGACGGCGTCGTCCTCGAGCGTCCGCGACCGCACTCCGAGATCGGACACGTCGACGTGGGCCACAGTGAGCTGTGCGTCTGCGGCCTCCGCGGCTGCCTGGAGGCGGTCGCGTCGGCCGCTGCCGTCGGCCGTCGGTACGCCGACCGCAGCGGCACCCCCCGCACGGCGGCCGAGGTCGCCGGGCTGGTGCGCGCCGGCGACGAGGTGGCGGTGGCCGTGTGGACCGACGCCGTCGACGGGCTGGCCCGTGCGATCGCGTGGCTGGCCGCGCTGCTCGCGCCCGACGTCGTCGTGGTCGGCGGAGGTCTCGCGAACGCCGGCGCGACGCTGTTCGACCCGCTCCGGGTCGCGGTCGGGCAGCGGCTGAGCTATCACCACCGCCCGCTCGTCGTCCCGGCGACGCTCGGCGACCGTGCCGGGTGCGTGGGCGCCGGCCTGCTGGCCCAGGACCTCCTGGAGGGCGCCCGATGATCGTGCGCTGCCCCCGGATCCTCGGCACCGGGCTCGACGACGTCGTCGACGGCTGGGTGCGCATCGGTGGCGACCGGATCGTCGAGGTCGGCCGGGGCGACCCGCCGGCGGGGGAGGCCGTCGAGCACCCCGGCTGGCTGGCTCCCGGGTACGTCGACCTCCACGTCCACGGAGGCGGTGGCGCGGCGTTCCAGAGTGGTGAGCCGGCCGACGTCGAGACCGCGGTCGGATTCCACCGCCGCCACGGCACCACCACGATGCTGGCGAGCCTGGTGTCCGCCGACGTCGCCGACCTGGCGGCGGTGACCCGGCGGCTGGCCACTGCCGTCGCGCGCGGCCTGATCGCGGGCGTGCACCTGGAGGGCCCGTTCCTGGCCCCCGGTCGTCGCGGCGCACACGACGTGTCCGTCCTGCGCCCGCCCGATCCCTCCGACGTACGACGCCTGCTGGACGCCGGCCCGGTCCGGGTCGTGACGTTGGCTCCCGAGCTGCCCGGAGCGCTAGACGCCATCCGCACGATCACCGGAGCCGGCGTGGTGGCGGCGGTCGGCCACACCGATGCCGCCTACGAGGAGGTGGTGGCGGCGATCGACGCGGGGGCCAGGCTGGGCACCCACCTGTTCAACGGGATGGGACCGGTCCACCACCGCGCGCCCGGCCCGGTGGTCGCGCTGCTGGAGGATCCGAGAGTCGTCGTCGAGCTGATCGTCGACGGCGTGCACGTCCACACCGCCCTCGTCGCGGGCCTGCTGCGCTCGGCCGCCAGCCGCGTCGCCCTGGTCACCGATGCGGTCGCCGCGACCGGACTGCCCGACGGGCGCTACCGCCTCGGGTCCCAGGACGTCGTCGTGCGCGACGGCGTCTCCCGGCTGGTCGTCGGGGACTCGCTCGCGGGCAGCACGCTCACGATGGAGCGCGCCGTCGCGGGCGCCGTACGGGCAGGGGCGGAGCCCGCCGTCGTCGTCGCCGCGGCGACCGCGACCCCGGCCCGGGTGCTCGGTCTGCAGGACGAGGTCGGCAGCGTCGCGCCCGGTCTCCGCGCCGACCTGGTGGCGCTCGACGACGACTTCGCCGTGACCGAGGTCTGGCGGGCAGGGGAGCGGGTCTCGTGATCCTGACCGTGACCCTCAACGTCGCGCTCGACGTCACCTACGAGGTTCCCGAGCTGACGCCGTGCGCCACGCACCGCGTCACCAGCGTGGCCCGGCGCGCGGGCGGCAAGGGGATCAACGTCGCACGGGTGCTGCACCAGCTGGGCCACGAGACCGTCGCGAGCGGGTACGTCGGCGGGGTGGTCGGCGAGGAGGTGCTGGCGGACCTCGACGCGGCCGGCCTGCCGCATCGGCTGGTGGGCCACCCCGGCCGTTCTTCGCGGCAGAGCGTCACCGTGGTCGACCGCGGCTGCGGGGACGCCACGGTCCTCAACGAGCCCGGGCCCGAGCTCACCGATGACGACTGGACCCGCTTCCTCGCGACGTACGACGAGCTGGCGCCGGCCGCCTCCTGCGTGGTGCTCAGCGGCAGCCTGCCGCCCGGGCTGCCCACGGACGCCTACGCCCTGCTCTGCACCCGTACGCCGGGCGCGACCGTCGTGGACTCCGCCGGCCCGGCGCTGCTGGCGGCGGCTCGAGCCGGTGCCGACGTGCTGCTGCCGAACCTGGCCGAGCTGCGCGAGACCACCGGCCGGCTCGATCCCATCGAGGGGGCGCTCGCTCTGTTGGATGCGGGCGGCAAGGCCGTCGTGGTGTCGATGGGGGCCGAGGGCCTGCTGGCGATCACTCGCGACGGCTGCTGGCGGGTGCCCGCCGTCTCCCGGCTCTCGGGCAATCCCACGGGCGCGGGCGATGCCCTTGCCGCGGCGATCGGCGCCACCACCGAACTGCCCTGGCCCGACCGCCTGCGCGCCGCGCTGGCGTGGTCGGCCGCGGCCGTGCCCGTGCCGCTGGCGGGCGAGGTCGACGTGGCGACCCTGCACCGGGTGGCGGACGCCGCCCTCGTCGACGAGCTGGAGGACTGCGATGCCGCTGCGACCGACCGGTGAGGTCGTTGGGAGGGCACGAGCCGAGGGGCACGGCGTCGGAGCCTTCAACGTGATCCAGCTCGAGAGCGCCGAGGCGATCGTCGCGGGCGCGGAGGCGGCAGAGCTGCCGGTGATCCTGCAGATCAGTGAGAACTGCGTCCGCTACCACGGCGCGCTCGAGCCGGTGCTGCTCGCCAGCCTGGCGGTGGCGCGGTCAGCGACGGTCCCGGTGGCCGTCCACCTCGACCACGCCGAGTCCGAGGAGCTGGTGCGTGACGCGGTCGGCCTCGGCGTCGGCTCGGTCATGTACGACGCCTCGCGGCTCGGCTACGCCGCCAACGTCCGCACGACGACCGAGGTGGTGCGCGAGTGCCACGCCGCCGGCGTGTGGGTGGAGGCCGAGCTCGGTGAGGTCGGCGGCAAGGACGGAGTGCACGCGCCCGGGGCACGAACCGATCCTGGGGAGGCCGCGGGGTTCGTCGCGGCCACCGGGGTCGACGCGCTGGCCGTGGCGGTCGGCTCCTCGCACGCGATGACGACCCGGGAGGCGAGACTGGACGAGGAGCTCATCGCGCGGCTGAGCCGGGCAGTCGCCGTGCCGCTGGTGCTGCACGGCTCCTCGGGCGTCGCCGACGAGGGCCTGACGAGGGCCGTGCGGGCGGGCATCACGAAGGTCAACCTGTCCACCCACCTCAACAAGGTGTTCACCGCAGCCGTGCGTGGCTACCTCCTGGACCACCCGGACGTCGTCGACACGCGCAAGTACCTCGCGCCCGGGCGCGCCGCGATGGCCGACGCGGTCGCGGGGCTGCTCCGCCTGCTCGCGCTTCAGTGAGCGGGCGCAGCGCCGTCGGCGATGACGACCTCGACACCCGCAGCGGCGAGGTCGTCGGCCAGTGAGCCATCGACGGGCAGGTCGGTGATCAGCTGGTCCACCGCGTCCAGCGGCGCGATCCGTGCGAACGTCGACCGCCCGAGCTTGGTGTTGTCGGCCACCACGATCACCCGCGCGGCCACCCTGATCAGCTCGGCGCTCAGCTGGGCCTCCGCGGGATGCACGGTGGTGATGCCGTCGGGGGTGATCCCGTCGACGCCGAGGACGGCTGCCTCGACGTTGACCCGGTCGAGCACTCCGTCGCTCAGCGGCCCGACGAGCTCGTAGGACTGGGACCGCGCCGTACCGCCGATGACGACGATGACGACGTTCGGCCGGATCGAGAGCTCGTAGGCGATGTTCAGTGCGTTGGTCACGACGGTGATGCACCCGTCCGCCGACAGATCCGGGCTCCGACCGATCGCGCGGGCGACCTCGGTCGTGGTCGTCCCGCCGTTCATCGCGATCGCCATGCCCGGGCGCAGCAGCGCAGCCGCCGCCCGGGCGATCGCCAGCTTGGCGTCGGCCTGCCGGGAGATCTTGTACTGCAACGGCAGCTCGTAGGACGAGCCGAGCGCGGTTGCGCCGCCGTGAGTCCGGGTCAGGAGCCGCTGCTCGGCGAGCTGGCTGATGTCCCGACGCGCCGTCGCCTCGGA
>WQZX01000037.1 GCA_009780515.1 Nocardioidaceae bacterium
TACAGCAGCCAACCCGCCGACCAGATCGGCGAACCACGTGTTACAGCGCCGTGCGGCGCGGGTGCTGAGACGTAGCCGCCGCCCCTAGGGTGGGCCCATGGGCCGGATCTGGGACATCTCGCCGACGGTCGGGGCGTCGTCGCCGGTGTTCCCGGGCGACCGGCACGTCTCGTCGGAGTGGACGTTCCGGATCGACGCCGACTGCCCGGTCAACGTCGCCGCGCTGACCCTGTCGCCGCACGTGGGTGCGCATGCCGACGCGCCGCTCCACTTCGTGGCCGGAGGTACGACGGCCGCGGAGCTGCCGCTCGACGCCTACCTCGGTCCGTGCCGGGTGGTCCACGCCCTCGCCGTGGGCGGGGTGGTGGGGTGGCGCGATGTCGAGCCGGCGCTGGCCGACCCGCCGGAGCGGGTGCTGATCCGCACCTACGGCCGCCAGCCGACGGACTGGGACGACGGCTTCACCGCGCTGTCGGCCGACCTGGTCGAGCGGCTGGGCGCTCTCGGCGTACTGCTGGTCGGGACCGATGCCGCGAGCCTGGACCCGGCGAGCAGCAAGGATCTGCCTGCCCACCACGCGGCGCATCGCCACGGCATGGCGATCCTGGAGAACCTGCTCCTCGACGAGGTGTCGGAGGGCGACTACGAGCTGGTCGCGCTGCCGATCAAGCTGGCCGGTCTCGACGCGGCCCCGGTCCGCGCGATCCTGCGGGAGGTCCGATGAACCGCGACGACCTCGCCGCGCTCGACTCGGCCGACCCGCTGGCGTTGTTGCGTGAGCTCTTCACCCTGCCGGAGGGGATGGTCTACCTCGACGGCAACTCGCTCGGCGCGCTGCCGCGTGCCACCGCGCAGCGGCTCCACGACGTCGTCACCCGCGAGTGGGGCGAGGGCCTGATCGGCAGCTGGAACACCTCCGACTGGATCTCGCTCCCGCGCCGCGTCGGCGACAAGATCGCCCGGCTGGTCGGAGCCGGGCCGGGGGAGGTCGTGGTCGCGGACTCGACGAGCGTGAACCTCTACAAGGTGCTCGCGGCCGCGCTCAGCGTCGCCGCCGAGGACGCACCGGATCGTCGCCTCGTGGTCAGCGAGCGCAGCAACTTCCCGACCGACCTGTACGTCGCCGGGCGCCTCTGCGCCGAGCGCGGCTACGAGCTCGTCGCGGTCGACGCACCCGCGGACATCGAGGCGCTGCTCCCGGGCGCCGCCGTGCTGATGCTGACCCAGGTCGGCTACCGGACCGGCCGCCTCCACGACATGACCGCGGTGACGCGGCAGGCCCACGATCACGGCGTGCTCACCGTCTGGGACCTCTGCCACAGCGCCGGCGCGCTGCCGGTCGACCTGACCGCGGCGGGTGCGGACTACGCGGTCGGCTGTGGCTACAAGTACCTCAACGGAGGGCCGGGCTCGCCGGCGTACCTCTGGGTGAGGCCGGGCCTCGCCGACCGCTTCGAGCAGCCCATCTCCGGGTGGATGGGGCACGCCGCGCCCTTCGAGATGAGCCCTGACTACCGGCCGGCCGAGGGGATCGGTCGTTACCTCTCGGGCACGCCGTCGGTGCTCGGCATCGCCGCTCTGGAGTGCGGCGTCGACACGCTGCTCGCGGCGGATGAGCACGGCGGCCTCGAGGCCGTCCGTGCCAAGTCGCTCGCCCTGACCCGGCTGCTCGCCGACCTGGTCGAGCAGCGCCTGCCCGGCGTCTTCACCGTCGAGTCCCCGCGCGCCGACGACGAGCGGGGGAGCCAGGTCTCGCTCTCCTGCCCGGAGGGCGCGTTCGCCGTCGTGCAGGCCCTGATCGCGCGCGGCGTCATCGGCGACTTCCGGGCCGGCGGCGAGGAAGGTCCGGACATCCTGCGCTTCGGCGTCACCCCGCTCTACACGAGGTACGTCGACGTGTGGGACGCCGTCGAGCAGCTGAGCCAGGTGATGGAGTCGGGGGAGTGGCGCGAGGAGCGCTTCGCGACGAGGGGAGCGGTGACGTGAGCACGCCGGACCTGCCGATGGACTACTCCGACTACCTCCACCTCGAGGAGGTGCTGGGGGCGCAGCACCCGCTCTCGGGCCGCCATGACGAGATGCTCTTCATCGTGCAGCACCAGGCGATGGAGCTGTGGATGAAGCTGGCGCTCCACGAGCTGCGTGCAGCGACCGCGGACGTGGCCGCCGACCGCGTGCAGCCGGCGTTCAAGACCCTCGCCAGGGTCTCGCGGATCATGGAGCAGCTGGTCCACGCCTGGGACGTGCTGGCGACGCTGACCCCGCCGGAGTACACCGAGTTCCGTCCCTACCTCGCGACCGGCAGCGGCTTCCAGAGCTGGCAGTACCGCTGCATCGAGTTCGCGCTCGGCAACAAGGCCGCCCGCGCGCTCGGCGTGCACGAGGGCCGCCCGCACGAGGAGCAGGTGCTGGCGGCGTACCGCTCGCCGTCGCTGTACGACGAGGCGCTCCGGCTGCTCGCCCGGCGCGGGCTGCGGGTGCCCCAGGACCGGCTCGAGCGCGACTGGACCTCGCCGTACGAGCCGAGCGAGGAGGTCGAGCGGGCGTGGCTGGAGGTCTACCGCGATCCCGCGACGCACTGGGACCTCTACGAGCTCGGCGAGGAGCTGACCGATCTGGAGAGCGCGTTCCGGCTGTGGCGCTTCCGGCACGTCAACACCGTGGAGCGCGTCATCGGCTTCAAGCCGGGGACCGGCGGGACGAGCGGCGTGGACTACCTGCGCGCGATGCTCGACGTGGTGCTGTTCCCCGAGCTGTGGCGGATGCGCACCAGCTTCTGAGGTTCCGTACGATTCACGTCTGTGAGGACGAGCGCGGCCGCCTCGGCGCGCCACGTGACCACGGACCTGTCCCCTGAGGCCGCGATCGGCCGAACGAAACCGGTGAACAATGAGTGACTACCTCGAGCTGCTGCCGGCCGTCGACATCAAGGGCGGCCAGGCCGTCCAGCTGGTGCAAGGCGTCGACGGGTCCGAGAAGCGCTTCGGCGACCCGATCGAGGCAGCGCTGCGCTGGCAGGACGCCGGTGCCGAGTGGCTGCACCTGGTCGACCTCGATGCGGCGTTCGGTCACGGCGACAACCGCGAGCTGCAGGCCGAGATCGTCGGCAAGCTCGACATCCAGGTCGAGATGAGCGGTGGCATCCGCGACGACGAGTCGCTCGAGGCCGCGATGGCGACCGGCTGCCGCCGCGTCAACATCGGCACCGCCGCGCTGGAGCAGCCCGAGTGGTGCCGCGCGGCGATCGCCAGGTGGGGCGACCGGGTGGCCATCGGGCTCGACGTACGTGGCACCACGCTGGCCGCGCGGGGCTGGACCCGCGACGGCGGCGACCTCTACGAGACGCTCGCCCGCCTCGACTCCGAGGGCTGCGCGCGGTACGTCGTCACCGACGTCAACAAGGACGGCATGCTGCAGGGCCCGAACCTGGACCTGCTCCGCGACGTCTGCTCGCGTACGCCGGCGCCGGTCGTCGCCTCGGGCGGCGTCACCACCCTGGCCGACATCGAGGCGCTGATGGGCCTCGTCGAGATCGGGGTCGAGGGTGCGATCGCCGGAACGGCCCTCTACACCGGCCAGTTCACGCTCGAGGACGCCCTCGCGCTCACCAAGGGGCTGTGAGATGACGCTCGCGGTGCGGGTCATCCCGTGTCTCGACGTCGACGCCGGCCGCGTGGTCAAGGGCATCAACTTCAAGGAGCTGCGCGACGCCGGTGACCCGGTCGAGCTAGCCCGCACCTACGACGCCGAGGGCGCCGACGAGCTGACCTTCCTCGACATCTCCGCCTCCTCCGACGGCCGCGCCACGACCCTCGAGGTCGTCTCGAGGGTCGCCGAGGAGGTCTTCATCCCGCTCACCGTCGGTGGCGGCATCCGGTCGGTCGGCGACGTCGACGTGATGCTCCGGGCCGGCGCCGACAAGATCGGCGTCAACACCGCCGCGATCGCGCGGCCCGAGCTGATCGCCGAGATCGCCGACCGCTTCGGCAACCAGGTCCTGGTGCTGTCGCTGGACGCCCGCCGGGTCTCCGGCGAGGTCCGGACGGACTCCGGCTACGAGGTCACCACGCACGGCGGGCGTCAGTCGACCGGGATCGACGCGGTCGGCTGGGCGGTCCGCGCCGCCGAGCTGGGCGCGGGGGAGATCCTGCTCAACTCCATGGACGCCGACGGCACCCGCGACGGGTTCGACATCGAGATGCTGCGCGCCGTGCGCGCCGAGGTCTCGATCCCGGTGATCGCCTCCGGCGGCGCCGGCGCCGTCGACCACTTCGCCCCCGCCGTGACGGCCGGTGCGGACGCCGTGCTGGCCGCGAGCGTGTTCCACTTCGGCACCCTGCGCATCGGCGAGGTCAAGGCCGGCCTTTCGGAGGCCGGCTTCCCCGTCCGCTGAGGGGCTTCCTGGTGATCGTCGACGGCACGGCCTCGACGTTCGACATCAGCGTGCGCCTCGTCGTCCCCGTGGACACGCCCGGCGTCGTCATGTGCGACCCCGACGGCACCGCGCTCTGATCGATCAGGCGGCGTTGCCGAGCAGGTGCTGCTTGACGAGCACCATGTCGCCCTCGAGGTGCTTGAGCCGGACCTCAGTCATCGCGAAGCCGTGATCCATCTTCGATTCAAGATGATCGAATCGTGCGTCCATCTGCTCGAACCGCCGGTCGATCTGTTCGAACCGCCGGTCGATCTGTTCGAACCGCCGGTCGATCTGTTCGAACCGCCGGTCGATCTGCGCGAACCTGGGGCCTACCTGTGCGGCGACGGTGTCATCGATCTTGCGTACGAGACCGTGCTCGATCCGTCCGACGATCCAGCGCGCGGCCGCGACGATGGCGCCGATGATGGCGATCACGCCGACCGCGATCCCGACTGCTGTGCCCACGTGTTCCATGGTGCATCCTCCCGAGTGGCTTGTCGATTGTCGGCACGGTAGGCAGCGCCCATCGCGCCGTCCACCCACCTCCGTCAGCCCTGTGGATACGAGCGCGTAGCATCGCCCGCCGTGTCCCTCGATGCCTCGCTGTTCGGTGACGAGGAGCCGGCGCCGACCGGTCTGCCGCCGGCGAACCACACGCCCGCGCCGATCGCCGACTGGCAGGTCGACCTCCTCCGCAAGGCCCTCGACGCCCGCGCGTTGACCGCGATGGAGGACCGGCAGCGGGCGGTCGAGGAGGCGGTCGGGCATCCCGTCGCCAACCTCCGCGCCCTCACCGGTGAGGAGGCGATGCGGGTCCTCAACCGCCTCGGCGCCAGGCGCGCGACGTCCGCCGACGGTTCGGCCTGGGACCAGCGCGAGGAGGACACCTGGATTGACCGCCTCTGACTCGGGCCAGAGGTCAGGCGCTGAGGAAGACCTCGTCCATGTGCCACTCGAGCGCCTCGCGATCGGGCCGGTCCTCGGGGGAGACGGGCAGCCGGATCACCTCGCCCCGCGCCTCGCGGGAGTAGAGCTCGACCCCGTTGCCGAAGTCGGCCTGGATGCGGGGTGAGACTCGCAGTCGGTAGTCGGCGTCGACGCCGAGGTAGCCGCGGTCGTAGAGCGCGTGCAGGTCCGAGCGCAGCGTCAGCCCGTTGCTGACCAGGTGGCGCCCGCCGCGCGCATAGGGCCGGATGTGGGCTGCTTCCAGGGTCGGCGCCATCCTCCCGCCGCTGACGGCGCAGCGGTTGCCGTAGGCGTCGAGCACCGCGAGCCGGAACGAGCCCTGGCCCAGGCGCGGGCGGGTGAGCACCGGTGCGCCGTACCGCTCGCTGTCGAGGTCGACGTCGATCAGGTCGCGGTCCCAGAGCAGGTCGAGCCGTGCGCCGCCCTGCAGCGAGCGGAAGGCGTGCTCGACGTACTCGTAGTCGATGTCGGTCGGGTCCAGCGTCTTGCCCTGCACGATCGACCGCCCCCAGTGCGGCGGCTGCGGCAGATCCTCGCCCTCGGGTGCGAAGAACAGGTTGCGTACGACGACGCAGCCGATCGTCGGATCGGGATGGTGCTCCTTGCCGGTGCGGTCGCGGTAGGTGCGGATCGCGCGCTCCAGCTCGGCCTCGCTGCCGACCCCGTTGCCCTCGCCGAAGATCGCCCACGCCTCGCTGACGCGCTGCTCGTAGTAGCCCGCGTAGAACCCGCCACCGACCAGCTGGTTGCGCGGCGTCTTGGTCTTGAAAAGGAACGGCTCGTCCAGCGACGCCCGTCCGGTGAATCTCTGCGCCGAGGGCACCCAGAAGTTCGCCTCGGTGATCCCCGGTCGCGCGCGCAGGTAGTCGGCCCAGTCGTTGTCGGTCACGCCGAGGGTGATGCGCATCAACGGGTCCGTGCCTCGACTCCGCGATGTGGGTCGACGAGGTACATCGGCTCGACGTCGAGCGCCTCCGCGAGGCGCCAGATCACGTCGAGCGTCGGGTTGAGTGGCTTGTACTCGCCGGCGCCGTCCTTGTGGCTGCCCCGGTCCTTGAGCAGCAGCGCGACGTAGCCGCGGCTCAGGCCGGTCGCCTCGGCGAGCTTCCGCTCGGAGAGCCCGAGCTCTGCACGACGGCTGCGCACCTTGTCGCCGAAGAGCTTCGCCCGGTGGGCGAAGTCGGGGGCTTTCTCGGTGGCGGCCATCGAGACACAACCCTGTTCGGATGCGCGTCGACGGCTGGACCAATATATTGATCCAGACACACGTATTGATCCATCGGGAACGGGCGGGCCTTGTCGAGACTGAGCGATCTGCTTGCGCAGGTCGAGCGATCCGACCCGGCCCTTGCCGCCGATCTCCGGTCCGAGGTCAAGGCTCTCTCCGAGCGCCGACAGTTCGGCCTCAACTTCGAGCGCCACCAGCCTGAGGCCGTCGAGCTCCCGGGGCGTCCGGTCCGTCGTGGCGACAAGGTGCGGGCGCTGCCGCCGCGGGGGAGTACGTCGAGGGGAGACTCACGCATCTGGCTCGTGCTCCGGGTCGCGGGTGAGGTCGCGACGCTCGCTCTGGACGAGGAGCGGACCGAGGTCCCGGTCGCCGACCTCGTCGTGGTGGCGGAGTACCGCGACCCGATCTACCCGGGCCTGCGCTCGACCGGTCGGGTCGAGCGGGGTGCCGCCGACGACCCGTTCCACACCGTCATCAACGCCGAGAACTTCCATGCTCTCGAAGCGCTGCTCTACACCCACGAGGGCAAGGTCGACGCGATCTACATCGACCCGCCCTACAACACCGGTGCCAAGGACTGGAAGTACAACAACGACTACGTCGACGGCGACGACGACTACCGGCACTCCAAGTGGCTGGCCTTCATGGAGCGTCGGCTCAAGCTCGCCCAACGGCTGCTGAATCCGGACAACTCGGTCCTCATCGTCACCATCGACGAGAAGGAGTACCTCCGCCTCGGGCTGCTCCTGCAACAGACCTTCCCGGAAGGTCGCATCACGATGGTTTCCAGCTCCATCAACTCGGCGGGCGCGACGAGGAAGGGGAGTTTTGCGAGGGCAGCCGAGTACCTCTACTTCGTGATGCTTGGCACGAGTCGGCCGGCCCCTCTTCCGCTCGAGGGGGAGTGGAACGCTGTCAAGACCGACAACAAACTCGACATCTACTGGAGTCGGCTAATTCGTAGCGGGGCGGACTCGGCGCGGCATGACAGCCCCAACCAGTTCTATCCGATCTTCATCGGGCAGGGAGCGGATGGGCCCGAGTTCTACGGAGTTGGAGACGCTCACTTTGGTGATCGAGGTGACCTTGAGGTCCCGCGTGGAGAGGTTGCAATCTGGCCACTCCGGCGCGATGGATCCGAGGGACGCTGGCGGATCAGTGCGCAAGCTCTTCGCTCGCTAATCTCAGAGGGTCACGTCCGCATTGGGGCATGGCGGGCTGAAGCGACGACGATCTACTACCTCAAGCAGGGGGAGAGCGCGAAGGTTGCGGGCGGCGACTTCGCCGTAACGGGCCGTAGAAGCGACGGATCGGTGATTACAGACGCGTCGAACTACGTCGCGCGCTTCGTGCCAACCGACATCTGGCGCATTACGAGTCACGATGCCGGCAATAGCGGAAGCCGTCTGATCGATCGACTGTTGGGCGGTCGTAAGTTCCCGTTCCCCAAGTCGCTCTACGCCGTCGAGGACGCCCTCCGTTTCTTCGTGAGCGACAAGCCCAACGCCGTCGTACTCGACTTCTTCTCCGGCTCCGGTACCACAGTCCACGCGGTGATGCGCCTCAACAAGCAGGACGGTGGGCGCCGGCAGTGCATCAGCGTGACCAACAACGAGGTGAGCGCGGACGAGCAGAAGAAGCTGCGGGAACAGGGCCTGCGACCAGGCGATCCGGAGTGGGAGCGGTGGGGGATCTGCGACTACATCACCAAGCCGCGCATCCGTGCCGCCATCACCGGTCGCACGCCGGACGGCGACCCGATCAAGGGCGACTACAAGTTCACCGACGAGTTCCCGATGAGCGACGGGTTCACGGCGAACGCCGAGTTCTTCACGTTGACCTACGAGGCGCCACGCACGATCGCGCACCACAAGAGCTTCGAGGCGATCGCGCCACTGCTGTGGCTCAAGGCAGGTGCGACGGGTCGCCGGATCGACCGCGCGACGGACACCTTCGAGGTCGCCGACACCTACGGCGTGCTCTTCTCGGTCGACGCGGCCGGTGACTTCCTGGCGGAGCTCGTCGACCACGAGGGCGCGCGGATGGCGTTCATCGTCACCGACGACGAGCGCGCGTTCCAGATGGTGTGCGCCGACCTGCCCGACCACGTCGAGCCGGTACGGCTCTACGAGTCCTACCTCGCCAGCTTCACGATGGGGACGCAGGCGTGAAGCTCGAGCTGAAGGACTACCAGGCCGACGCGGTCGCCGATGTGCTCGACCGCCTGACCAAGGCGAAGCAGATGCTCGGCCTCGGCATGAGCTCGTCCGTCGGCCTCACCGCTGCGACCGGTGCCGGCAAGACGGTGATGGCGGCCGCCGTGATCGAGGCGCTCTTCTTCGGCAGCGACGACTTCGACGTACCTGCCGATCCGACGGCGACCGTGCTCTGGTTCACCGGAGACCCGTCGCTCAACGAGCAGACGCGGCACCGGATCATGCAGGCGTCCGACCGGATCGGCAGCAGCCGCCTGCGGGTGGTCGAGTCGACGTTCAGCGACGAGCAGCTGCGTGCGGGCACGGTCTACTTCCTCAACTCCCAGAAGCTCGGCAAGAAGGCACGGCTGGTCCGTGGGGGCGGGGCCGAGGACGACGCCGAGGTCCTCGCTGCGCCGGACATGCGGGCCCGCACCTTCTGGGAGGTGCTGGCGAACACCATCGATGACCCTGCGACGACGCTCTACGTGATCCTCGACGAGGCGCACATCGGCATGAAGACCTCCTCGCGCGACGCGGGGGAGAAGTCGACCATCGTCTCGACCCTGATCAACGGCGAGGCCGACGCACCGCCGGTGCCGATCGTGCTCGGCATCAGCGCGACCATCGACCGCTATCGCAAGGCGATGGAGCGGGCGCGCGATCGCACCACGCTGCCCGACGTCACGGTGGATCCCGTCCGAGTCCAGGAGTCGGGGCTGCTGAAGGACAGCCTGATCCTGTCGTTCCCTGCGGAGGTCGGTGTCTTCGACACGGTGCTGCTGCGGCACGCGGTCGCGCGGACGAAAGAGGCGAGCGACCTGTGGGCCACCTACCACGCCGCGCAGGGAGGGACCGGCCCGCTGGTCGAACCGCTGCTCGTCGTACAGGTGCCGAACAAGCCGTCGGAATCCCTGCTGGCGGACGCGGTCGCGACGGTGTTGGACGAGTGGCCCGAGCTCGCCGCTGACAACATCGCCCACGTCTTCGGCGAGGGTGGGACGCTCCTGGCCGGAGGTCACGAGATCGCCTACGTCTCTCCGGAGGACGTCGCCGAGCGCAAGCACGTGCGGGTGCTGCTGGCGAAGGACGCGATCTCGACCGGCTGGGACTGCCCGCGGGCCGAGGTCCTCGTGTCCTTCCGGCCGGCCAACGACCTGACGCACATCACCCAGCTCCTCGGCCGGATGGTGCGCACCCCGCTGGCGCGCCGCATACCGGGGGACGACCGTCTGAACGCCGTCGAGTGCATCCTGCCGTTGTTCAACCGCTCCGCCGCCGAGCAGGTCGCCCGGCAGATCAACGGCACCGACGACGACGTCCGGCCCGGCCCCGAGGTGATCGTCCGCAAGCAGGACTTCGTCGCGAACCGGGACGTCCCGGACACGGTCTGGGCCGCGTTCGACCGGCTGCCCTCGCAGACGGTGCCGCGTCGTGGATCCAAGCCGGTCGGGCGGTTCACCGGCTACGCCGCCGCGTTGGCGAAGGACGGGCTGCTGCCGGGTGCCTACGAGGCCGCGATGGCCGCACTGGTGGGATTCCTGCGTGGCAAGGCCGTGCAGTACGAAGCGCAGGTCGAGGAGCAGGTGTCCGACGTCCTGGAGATGAGCGGCGAGCGGATCGTCGTCGGTCTGGACGTGGCGATGACGGCCGGCTCGGAGACGTTCGCGCTTCGTGCCGACGACAAGGCGGTCGAGGCCGACTACCGGACGGCTCGCCAGGTGCTCACGCCCCAGCTCGCGGCGGCGTACGCGGAGGCGCTCGAGGACGTCTACGACGACGGCTACTTCGAGGCGCACCTGCGTACGGCCGCGCTCGCCCGGGTGCCTGAGGTCGTTGACCAGCTGGGAGTCGAGGCCGACCGGCTGTTCCGTGAGTGGGATGCCTCCCATCGCGTCGCGATCAAGGCGCTGAGCGACGAGCGCAAGGCCGTGTACGACAACCTGCGCTCCGCGGCGGGGGAGCCGATGCCCATCGACATCTCCCGGCCCGGCGTACGGACCGAGGCGGTGGAGGACCTGCGCGGGAACGTGTTGGAGACCGTGGGCGGGCACCTCTTGGCCGACGGTGCGGGTCAGTTCCCGGTCGGTGGCCTGCTCGCGTGGGAGCGGACGGTGCTGGAAGCCGAGCTCGTCCGATCCGTTGCCTGGTATCGGAACCCGTCGCGGGCATCGGCCGACGCGCTCGCCGTCGCCTATCGCGATCTCCAGGGCTCCTGGCGGCGACTCTGCCCCGACTTCGTGTTCTTCGAGGAGGTGCGCGGCAACGTCGTGCCGTCGATCGTCGACCCGCACGGCACCTACCTCAGCGATGCGCTCCCCAAGCTTCGGGGGCTCGCGACGTACGCCGAGGGCAACGCTGACCACTTCCACCGCATCGAGGCCGTCGCCGAGGTCGACGACAGGCTGCGGGTGCTCGACCTGACGCAGGTGCGCGTGCGGGAGGCGGTCGCCGAGGCGGAGGACGCCGAGTCGCTCTATCGCTCCCACGTTGCTGTCGACTACTGACGGACCCAAGCCTGCGCTCCGGTGTCAGCTGGTGACACCTCAGCACAGGCGAAGGACTGGCAGGATCGACCCCATGGACTCCGAGATGCAGACCTACCGCACCGGGGGCGAGGAGGTCGTCCTCGACATCACCCGCGACGCGGCTGCGTTCGCGGCCGGCAGGGGAGACGGGCTGCTGCACGTGTTCGTGCCGCACGCGACGGCCGGGATCGCGATCATCGAGACCGGGGCCGGGAGCGACGACGACCTGCTCGCCGCGCTGGGCGACCTGCTGCCCAGGGACGACCGCTGGCAGCACCGGCACGGCAGCGTGGGTCACGGGCGGAGCCACGTCATGCCGGCGCTGGTGCCGCCGTACGCGTCGGTGCCGGTGATCGACGGCCGCCTCGCGCTCGGCACCTGGCAGAGCATCTGCCTGGTCGACCTGAACGTCGACAACGCCGAGCGGCAGGTGCGCTTCAGCTTCCTCGCCGGCTGACCGCGGGGAACAGCCGGCGAGCCGAGTCAGCTGCGGGTCACCGTGGGTGCGGTCAGGGCGAGAGGTACGACGACCGAGGGGCTCGAGGTGGGTCGTGTGGGTGGAGGTCGTGTGTCTCAGACCCCGCCCTGGCGATGCCTCAGGCACACGACCCGGTGAGGGCTGGTGACCTGCGTGGGTCGTGTGCCTCAGACCCCGCTGTGGCGATGCCTCAGGCACACGACCCCGATGACCGGCGCCGTTCGCCCGCGGCAGGCCCCGAACGACGAAGACCGCGCCCGGGCGAGGCCCGGGCGCGGTCTTCGGTGCTGGCGTGGCGTCAGTCGCGGTTGCCCTGGTGGCCGCCACCGTGGTGCTGACCCTGGTGCTGGCCGCCACCCTGGTGGTTGCCCTGGTGCTGGCCCTGTCCGCCACCGTGGTGCTCGCCCTGGCCGCCGCCCTGGTGGCCCTGGCCCTCCTGGCGCTGACCGCCTTGGCCCTGCTCGCGGGCCTGCGCGGGCTGGTCCTGCTGGTCCTGCTGATCCTGCTGATCCTGCTGGCCCTGGCCGCCGCCGGCGTTGTCGGCGTTGTCGGCCGGCTTGTCGGAGTCGCCGAGCAGGCCGCCGAGACCGGCGGGCGCGTGCTCAGCGGCGACCTCCTTGGCCTTGTTGACGACGTCGTCGCCGTGCTCGCTGACCGCGTCCTGTGCGGCGCCCTTGATGCTGTCGAACATTCCCATGATGTTTCCCCCGAGATAGATGGGTGGTTTCCGACCACCGTAGGGCAACGGACGCGCGGTGGACAGGGCCGCCGGATGAACGTCCGCTGTGAAATGCCGATCGCGGTGACGACCGCCGGGTCAGGTGTGCCGCCGCGACCGTAGGCTGGTGCGGTGAACTCGCTGGACCCCGCCATCGCCGACCGCCTCCATCGTACGCCGGACGGGCTGCTGCCCGCGATCGTGCAGCAGCACGACACCGGAGAGGTCCTGATGATGGCGTGGGTCGACGACGAGGCGCTGCACCGCACACTGACGACCGGCCGCGCGACGTACTGGAGCCGCTCGCGGCAGGAGTACTGGGTGAAGGGCGAGACGTCCGGCAACCCTCAGCACGTCAGGGAGGTCCGGATCGACTGCGACGGCGACACGCTGCTGTTCAAGGTCGACCAGGTCGGCGTCGCCTGCCACACCGGCGCGCGCACGTGCTTCGACGAGGGTCTGCTCGGTGGCTGAGCGCGACGAGGCGGCGCGGGGCGGCCGCCGTACCTTCTTGCCCGTCGTGGGCCTCGGCCTCATCGGCGGGATCGCCGCAGCGATCGGCGGCCACAAGACCATGCTGCAGATCCCCGGCTCCTACATGACCTCCCTCAAGGCGGTCGATCCGGCGGCCAGCCTGCAGGCCAGCAACGGCGTCGACTTCCCGCTCGCCGGTGCGCTGGCGCTCGTCACGCTCGCGGCCTGGGCCGTCGTGCTGGTCAGTCGCGGGTTCGTACGACGCGCGATGGCGGTGCTGACCGCGGCGGCCGCGGCCGGCGTCGTGGTGGTCCTGGTGGTCGGCGGCATCTTCCAGCGGAGCAGCGCGGCGTCCAGCCTCAGCAACCGGATCGGCGCGACCGACACCGTTCCTCTGCAGGCCTCGGTGTCGTTCTGGGTCTCGCTCGTCGGGGCCCTGGTCAGCCTGGTCGCCGCGGTCGCCGCGGCCCGGCTCGCCCCCGCCTGGCCCGAGATGGGCACCAAGTACGACGCCCCCGGCGGCTCGGCCGGCGCGACCGAGGGCGCTGCGATCCCGGTCGAGGACCGCTCCAACCTGGAGCTGTGGAAGTCGCTCGACGAGGGCCACGACCCGACAGAATGAGGGCTGCGTAGAATCAGCGCGCAAGCACCGTTTCATCCGAGGAGTGCAGATGGCCGACAACCACGGCAACACCCCGGCGGCCTGGACCGCCGTCCTGATCGCCCTGGCCGGCTTCGTGGTCGGTGGCGTCGGCATGATGATCGAGCCGATCAGCTGGGTGGTGTTCTGGGTGGGCGTCGCGCTCGTCGTCGTCGCTGCGATCGCCTTCGGCCTGATGGCCAAGCTGGGGTTCCACGAGCCGGGTCACTGATGTGACCACCGCGCCCGCGCGCCCCGATCTCCGGCCCGCCCGGACGTCCTCGCGCGGGCGTCGGATGCTGCCGCCGACCTTGGTGGTCGGCGGCCTCGCCGTGGCCACGGTTGCGCTGCACCTGCGCGACCCGCACCAGCACGGCACGTGGGGCGAGTGCCCGACCTACGCGCTGTTCGGGATCTACTGCCCCGGGTGCGGAGGTCTGCGCGCCGTCAACGACCTCAGCAACCTCCAGATCGGAGCGGCAGCGTCGAGCAACCTGCTCTTCGTGCTCTCGCTGCCGTTCATCGCCTATTCGTTCCTGCGATGGGCGCATGGCCGCTGGACAGGTGTGCCGTGGCGGCCGTCTGCGTTCCAGTTGAAGGTGGGCACCAACGTCCTCATCGTGCTTCTGATCGGCTTCACGGTTCTTCGGAACACGCCCGCGGGATCGTGGCTGGCGCCCTAGCGGTAGTGCGCAGTCAGTGCAGCAGCCCGGCTGCAGCGCCGTGACATGCAATGCCCCGGCCGGACAGTGTCCGGCCGGGGCATGATGCGGAACGCTCAGTTGCCTGCGTTCGGGATGATGAAGGCGACGTCGACGATGATGCCGATCACAGACAGCGCCGTACCGATGATTCCGCAGATGAAGCCGCCGCGGAGGAGACCCTCGTTGGAGTAGTGGGCTCCAGCGGCCGATTCGTTGAGGCCCTTCTTGCCCAGGATGATCGCCGGCACGCCTGCGATGAAACCACAGCACACGATGCTGACGATCCCGAGCACGAGGATCAGAACGGCCTGCGGGTGCGGGCCCCCAGCGCCACCTGGGGCACCGTACGGCGGCGCGCCTTGAGGCGGCTGGCTGCCGTAGGGCGGCTGGCCGCCGCCCGGCGGTGGGGGAGGCGGAGTTCCATAGCTCATGTGTTGCCCCTTCGTGTCGAGCCCGGCACAAGAACCGGACAGGTGGTGCAGACACTAACCATTGCGTCGGTCTTTCAAACAGAGCGAGTCGCTGTGTCGCTCTGCCACCCGCTGAGAACAGGTCTCCTAGTAGTAGGTCGGACCGGACGATGCGGCCACCACCACGACGACGATCCAGTAGATCGCGCAGACGGCGAGGCCGATGATGCCGGTCACCAGGCCGGCGATCGCCATGCCTCGGCCTCCCAGACTGCCCTGCGACTCATCGATCTCACGCCGCGCCAGCACGGCGAAGACGATGGCGACGATCCCTAGCGGGATGCCGAGGCACCAGATCACGATGCTCAGGATGCCCAGCACCATCGCGGTGATCGCCTTGCCGGACGTTCGGGCCGGGACAGGGGGCGGCGGGTACCCACCGTAGGATGAGGCGGCGGTGCGTTGTAGCTCATCGGGTCGTCCTCTGCGGCTTGGGTCTGTGCCAGATCGATGGTGAGCGCAACTTACCGTCCGCCTACGTCGCTGTCTCGGGTTCGGAAGCTCCGGACGTCTCACTGCGGGGAGCGCGTCCTCAGGGCCTCATGAAACAATCGTCGATATGACTTCCGGTGGGGCCACGGTGCTCGACACGATCGTGGCCGGGGTCCGCGAGGACCTCGCCGTGCGTGAGGCGGCGCTGCCGCTCGGCGAGCTGCGCGCGCGGCTCGCCGACGCGCCCGCTCCGCGCGACCCGATGCCCCACTTCCGCGGCGCCGGCTCGAGCGTCATCGCCGAGGTCAAGCGCAAGAGCCCCAGCAAGGGCGCGCTCGCCGACATCGCCGACCCGGCCGCGCTGGCGGGGGAGTACGCCGCCGGCGGGGCCGCCGCGATCAGCGTGCTCACCGAGCAGCGGCGCTTCGGCGGCAGCCTCGACGACCTCCGTGCCGTGCGCGCCGCCGTCGACGTACCCATCCTGCGCAAGGACTTCGTCGTCACCGAGTACCAGGTCGTCGAGGCGCGTGCGAACGGCGCCGACCTCATCCTGCTGATGTGCTCGGCGCTGGGCGACGACGACCTGACCCGCCTCTACGACGTCGCCGGCGAGCTGGGTCTCACGGTGCTGGTCGAGGCGCACGACGAGGACGAGGTGGAGCGCGCCGTACGCCTCGGCGCCGAGGTGGTCGGCGTCAACGCCCGCAACCTCAAGACCCTCGACGTCGACACCGACACCTTCGGCCGGCTCGCCCCGCTGATTCCCGACGACCGCGTGAAGGTGGCGGAATCGGGCATCTTCGGTCCGGTCGACGTCAAGCGCTTCGTCTCCGAGGGCGCCCGTGCGGTCCTGGTCGGCGAGGCGCTGGTCAGGGACGGCGCACCCCGCGACGCCGTCGCAGCGATGACAGGAATCCAGGCATGACCTACGACGCAGACCAGCTCGGCTGGTTCGGGCACGAGGGGGCGTTCGGCGGGAGGTTCATGCCCGAGGCGCTGATCGCGGCCCTCGACGAGCTCGACACCGAGTGGCGGAAGGCGCTCGCCGACGAGACCTTCACCCACGAGTTCGACCGGATGCTGCGGGAGTACGCCGGCGTCCCGTCGATGCTGTACGACGCCACCCGGCTCTCCGAGCGCGTCGGCGCCCGCATCCTGCTCAAGCGCGAGGACCTCAACCACACCGGCGCCCACAAGATACGCAACGTGCTGGGCCAGGCCCTGCTGACCAGGCGGATGGGCAAGCGCCGGGTCATCGCCGAGACCGGCGCCGGCCAGCACGGCGTCGCGACGGCCACCGCGGCGGCGTACCTCGGGCTCGACTGCACCGTCTACATGGGCAAGGTCGACACCGAGCGGCAGGCGCTGAACGTGGCGCGCATGCAGCTGCTCGGTGCCGAGGTGATCGCGGTCGACACCGGCAGCGCGACGCTGAAGGACGCGATCAACGAGGCGTTCCGCGACTGGGTGGCGAACGTCGACCACACGGCGTACCTCTTCGGGACGGCCGCCGGGCCGCACCCGTTCCCGAGCCTCGTGCTCAGCTTCGTGCGGGGGATCGGCGACGAGTCGCGGCGCCAGTGCCTGGACCTGACCGGGCGTCTGCCCGACGCGGTCGCGGCCTGCGTGGGCGGCGGCTCCAACGCGATCGGCATGTTCGCGGGGTTCCTCGACGACCGCGACGTCGCCCTCTACGGCTTCGAGGCCGGCGGCGACGGCGTCGACACCGGGCGCCACGCGGCGACGATCTTCGCGGGCAGCGTGGGCGTGCTGCACGGCTCGCGCACCTACGTCCTGCAGGACGACGACGGCCAGACCGTCGAGTCGCACTCCATCTCGGCCGGCCTCGACTACCCGGGCGTCGGCCCGCAGCACTCGCACCTCAGCGCGAGCGGGCGGGCGTCGTACCTCCCGGTGACCGACGCCGAGGCGATGGCGGCGATGCGCGTCCTCGCCGAGACCGAGGGCATCATCCCGGCGATCGAGTCGGCGCACGCGGTCGCGGGCGCCATGCGCCTGGCCGAGGAGCGGCAGGGGCAGACCATCCTGGTCAGCCTCAGCGGCCGTGGCGACAAGGACATGGGGACCGCGCTGGATTGGTTCCACCTCGGCACCGCCGACGACGGCACGGCAGGGGACGACCAGTGAGCACGTCGACCGCGTTCGACCGCGCACGCGCCGAGGACCGTGCGGCTCTGGTGGGCTACCTGCCCGCCGGCTTCCCCACCGTCGAGGGCAGCATCGAGGCGCTGCGCGCGATGGTCGACGCCGGCTGCGACGTCATCGAGATCGGCCTGCCCTACAGCGACCCGGTGATGGACGGCCCGACCATCCAGGCCGCCGCGCAGCAGGCGCTCGAGGGAGGCGTCCGCACGGGCGACGTGCTCCGCGTCGTCGAGGCGGTCGCCGCGACCGGCACCCCGACGCTCGTGATGACCTACTGGAACCCCGTCGAGCGGTACGGCGTCGAGGCGTTCGCGCGCGACCTGTCGGCCGCCGGGGGAGCGGGCCTGATCACCCCCGACATCACGCCCGACTACGGCCAGCAGTGGATCGCCGCCGCCGACGAGCACGACCTCGACAAGGTCTTCCTGATCGCGCCGTCGAGCACCGACGAGCGCATCGCGATGACGACCGCCGCCTGCCGCGGCTTCGTCTACGCGACCGCCGTCATGGGCGTCACCGGCGCGCGCACCACCACGTCCGAGCTCGCCGGCCCGCTCGTGGCCCGGGCCAAGGCCGCCACCAGCCTGCCCATCGGCGTCGGGCTCGGTGTCAGCAACGGCGCCCAGGCGGCCGAGCTGGCGTCGTACGCCGACGGCGTGATCGTCGGCTCCGCGTTCGTCCGGGCGGTGCAGGAGCACGCCGGCGACCTCGCCGCCGGCACCCGCGCGCTGAGCGCCCTCACCGAGGACCTGGCCCATGGCGTCCGCGCCGGCAGGGGAGCGGTGCGTGCGTAGGAAGACCCTCCTGGGGGTGGCGCTGGCGCTCGTCGCCGCGCTCGGCCTGGCCGGGTGCGGCACGAAGGACGGAACGTTCTCCGGTGACCGGCTGAAGAGCGTCTGGCCCGCGTCCACGGTCGCCCTGACCGACACCCACGGCTCGCCGTACTCCCTGGCGACGGACACCGAGGACCACCGGCTCACGCTGGTGTTCTTCGGCTACACCCACTGCCCGGACCTGTGTCCGATCACGATGAACAACATCGCGGCCGCGTTCAACCGGCTGGACGACCGCGACCGCGCCAGGACGGGCATGGTGTTCGTGACCTCGGACCCGAGACGTGACACGACATCGGTGCTGCGCTCCTACCTCGACGGCTACAACAAGTCGTTCGTGGGGCTCACCGGCTCGCTGCCGGCGATCACCAGGGTCGCGACGCCGTTCCACATCTACATCAGCAGCGGCAAGCTGCTGCCCAGCGGTGGTCGCGATCTCGGCGGCCACTCGACGATCGTCCTCGGCATGGAGGACGGCAAGGCCGTGGTGCTCTGGAAGCAGGGCACCTCCGCCACCGAGTTCGCGTCCGACATCCACTCCCTGCTGAACGAGGACTGATCCCGTGCTCGCACTGTCCATCCCGAGTCCGTCGCAGGGCGTCTGGCACCTCGGGCCCCTCCCGATCCGCGGCTACGCGCTGTGCATCATCCTCGGCATCATCGCCGCGATCTGGCTGTCCGAGCGGCGCTGGAAGGTCCGCGGCGGCACGTACGGCGAGGTCCAGGACATCGCGATCTGGGCCGTGCCGTTCGGCCTGGTGGGTGCACGCCTCTACAGCCTGGCGACCGACCACGACCGCTACTTCGGCAGCGGCAAGGCGTGGTGGGAGCCGCTCGCCGTCTGGCACGGCGGCCTCGGCATCTGGGGCGGCGTGGCGTTCGGCGCCCTCGGGGCGTGGCTCGCGTGCCGCCGCAAGGGCATCCGGTTCCTGGTCTTCGCCGACACCGTGGCGCCGACCCTGCTGGTCGCCCAGGCGATCGGCCGCTGGGGCAACTGGTTCAACCAGGAGCTCTACGGCCGGCCGACGAAGCTGCCATGGGGCTTGGAGATCGATCCGTCGAACTGGCAGTGCGCCGTACACGGCGTGCAGAGCGACGGCAACCAGTGCCTGAAGGCCAACGGGGGCCCCTACGAGATGGGCACCCTGTTCCACCCGACATTCCTCTACGAGTGCATCTGGAACCTCGCCGGCTTCGCCCTGCTGCTGTGGCTCGAGCGGCGGCTGCGCCTGGGCTACGGCCGCGTGATGGCGCTCTACGTCGTGATCTACACCGCCGGCCGGTTCTGGATCGAGTACCTCCGCGTCGACACCGTCGAGTACCACTTCCTCGGCCTGCGGCTCAACGACTGGACCTCGATCGTCTGCTTCGTCGGCGGCCTGCTCTTCCTGTGGTGGTCCCACCGCCGCCATCCCGGCCGGGAGGCTTCGCCGTACGTCGACGGGCGCGTGCCGGACTCCGCGACCGACTCTCCTGCCGATCCTGCGGACGTCTCGGAGGACGAGACGGATGACGAGACGACGCCCGCGACCGAGCCCGGTGGCGAATAGCGAAGCGCGGATCCGATTCATACGGTGGTAACCTGACGCTTCCGCCGCGTGGGCCAATGCTGTCCCCTGCGCCCCACCTTCTTCTGCCTCCGTCGGGCAATGACGACGGACCCAGGTAGGAGACGTAGTCGACGGGAGAACTCTGGTGCCGTACCCGCACTCGTTCCCACCGCCGGAGGGTCTTTACGACCCGCGCCACGAGAAGGACGCCTGCGGCGTCGCATTCGTGGCGACGCTGACCGGAGAGGCCAGCCACGACATCGTGGCGAAGGCGCTGACAGCCCTGCGCAACCTGGACCACCGCGGCGCCGCCGGTGCCGAGCCGAACTCCGGCGACGGCGCGGGCATCCTGCTCCAGGTCCCCGACGCGTTCCTGCGCGAGGTCGCCAGCGACGCGGGCTTCGAGCTGCCCGCCGCGGGCGGCTACGCCGTCGGCACGGCCTTCCTGCCGGGCGACGAGGAGCACGTCGCCAAGACCCGCCAGCGCATCGAGGAGATCGCGGCCGAGGAGGGCCTCGAGGTCCTGGGCTGGCGCGGTGTGCCGGTCAACCCCGAGATCCTCGGTGTCATGGCGCGCGACGTCATGCCGACGTTCTCCCAGCTCTTCGTGCGTGCCGCCGGCGACGACACCGTCACCGGCATGCCGCTGGAGCGCCTGGCGTTCTGCCTGCGCAAGCGCGCCGAGCGCGAGACCGACGTGTATTTCCCGTCGCTGTCCTCGCGGACCCTCGGCTACAAGGGCATGCTCACCACCGAGCAGCTCGACGAGTTCTACCCCGACCTGCGCGACCAGCGGATGGCCTCGGCCGTCGGCGTCGTCCACTCGCGGTTCTCGACCAACACCTTCCCGAGCTGGCCGCTCGCGCACCCGTTCCGGTTCATCGCCCACAACGGCGAGATCAACACCGTGATGGGCAACCGCAACTGGATGCGGGCCCGCGAGGCGCTCCTGGCGTCCAAGGAGATCCCGGGCGACTTCGAGCGCCTGTTCCCCATCTGCACGCCCGGCGCCTCCGACTCGGCCTCGTTCGACGAGGTCCTCGAGCTGCTGCACATCGGCGGCCGCTCGCTCCCGCACGCCGTGCTGATGATGATCCCCGAGGCGTGGGAGAACCACACCGAGATGGACGACGGGAAGCGCGACTTCTACCGCTTCCACTCGACCATGATGGAGCCGTGGGACGGCCCCGCGTCGGTCGTCTTCACCGACGGCTCGCAGATCGGCGCGGTCCTCGACCGCAACGGCCTGCGCCCCTCGCGCTTCTGGGTGACCGACGACGGTCTCGTCGTCCTCGCCTCGGAGGCGGGTGTGCTCGACCTCGACCCGGCCAGCGTGGTCCGCAAGGGCCGCCTGCAGCCCGGCAAGATGTTCCTCGTCGACACCGAGCAGCACCGCATCATCGAGGACGAGGAGATCAAGGGCCAGCTCGCTGCAGAGCACCCCTACGGTGAGTGGCTGCACGCCGGCCTGGTCCACCTCGACGACATCCCCGAGCGCGAGCACATCGTGCACACCCACGCGTCGGTCACCCGCCGCCAGCAGATCTTCGGCTACACCGAGGAGGAGCTGCGGGTCCTGCTCTCGCCGATGGCCAACACCGGCGCCGAGGCGATCGGCTCGATGGGCACCGACAGCCCGATCGCGGCGCTGTCCGACAAGCCGCGGCTGCTGTTCGACTACTTCGCGCAGCTGTTCGCCCAGGTCACCAACCCGCCGCTGGACGCCATCCGCGAGGAGCTCGTCACCTCGCTGAACGGCTCGATCGGACCGGAGTCGAACCTCCTCGAGCCGACGCCCGCGTCGTGCCGCCAGGTCGTGCTGCCGTTCCCGGTCATCTCCAACGACGACCTGGCCAAGATCCGCCACATCAACCACGACGGCGACATGCCGGGGTTCGTCACGCACGTCTCCCGCGGCCTGTACGACGTCGAGGGCGGTGGCGCCGCGATGGCGGCGCGCCTGGAGGAGATCTGTGCAGAGGTCAGCGAGGCGATCGCGGGCGGCGCCCGGATCATCGTGCTGTCCGACCGCCACTCGACCGCCGAGCTGGCGCCGATCCCGTCGCTGCTGCTCACCGGTGCGGTCCACCACCACCTGGTGCGCGAGAAGACCCGCACCCAGGTCGGCCTGCTGGTCGAGGCCGGTGACGTCCGCGAGGTCCACCACGTCGCCCTGCTCGTGGGCTACGGCGCGGCCGCGGTCAACCCCTACCTCGCCATGGAGACCGTCGAGGACCTCGCACGCGAGGGCTACTTCGTGAAGTCCGACCCCGACGTCGCGGTCAAGAACCTCATCAAGGCGCTCGGCAAGGGCGTCGTGAAGGTCATGTCCAAGATCGGCGTGAGCACGGTGGCGTCGTACACCGGTGCGCAGATCTTCGAGGCGCTGGGCCTGTCCCAGCAGGTCGTGGACAAGTACTTCACCGGCACGACCTCCAAGCTCGGCGGGATCGAGCTGGAGACCATCGCCGAGGAGGTCGCGAAGCGGCACGCCATGGCCTACCCCAAGGACGGCATCGCGCCCGCCCACCGGGAGCTGGTCATCGGCGGCGAGTACCAGTGGCGTCGCGAGGGCGAGCCGCACCTCTTCAACCCGGAGACGGTCTTCCGCCTGCAGCACTCCACGCGGACGGGTCGCTACGACATCTTCAAGCAGTACACGAAGCTGGTCGACGAGCAGTCCGAGCGGCTGATGACGCTGCGCGGCCTGTTCAAGCTCAAGGACGCCTCGGCGTTCGGCCGCGAGCCGATCGACATCAGCGAGGTCGAGCCGGTCGAGTCGATCGTCAAGCGCTTCTCCACCGGCGCGATGTCCTACGGCTCGATCAGCCGCGAGGCGCACGAGAACCTCGCGATCGCGATGAACCGGCTGGGCGCCAAGTCCAACACCGGTGAGGGCGGCGAGGACCCGGACCGCCTCTACGACCCCGAGCGTCGCTCGTCGATCAAGCAGGTCGCGTCGGGTCGATTCGGCGTCACCAGCGAGTACCTCACCAACGCCGACGACATCCAGATCAAGATGGCGCAGGGCGCGAAGCCCGGCGAGGGCGGCCAGCTGCCCGGCAACAAGGTCTACCCGTGGGTGGCCCAGACCCGGCACTCCACGCCGGGCGTCGGACTGATCAGCCCGCCGCCGCACCACGACATCTACTCGATCGAGGACCTGGCGCAGCTGATCCACGACCTCAAGAACGCCAACCCGCAGGCCCGCGTCCACGTGAAGCTGGTCTCCGAGGTCGGCGTCGGCACGGTCGCGGCGGGAGTCTCGAAGGCGCACGCGGACGTCGTGCTGGTGTCCGGCCACGACGGCGGCACGGGTGCCGCTCCGCTGACCTCCCTCAAGCACGCCGGCGGTCCCTGGGAGCTCGGCCTGGCCGAGACCCAGCAGACCCTGCTGCTCAACGGCCTGCGCGACCGCATCGTCGTACAGACCGACGGCCAGCTGAAGACCGGCCGTGACGTGGTCATCGCCGCGCTGCTGGGCGCCGAGGAGTTCGGCTTCGCGACCGCCCCGCTGGTGGTCTCCGGCTGCATCCTGATGCGGGTCTGCCACCTCGACACCTGCCCGGTGGGCGTCGCCACGCAGAACCCCGTCCTGCGCGAGCGCTTCAACGGCAAGCCCGAGTTCGTCGTGAACTTCTTCGAGTTCATCGCCGAGGAGGTCCGCGAGCTGCTCGCGGAGCTCGGCTTCCGCAGCCTCGAGGAGGCCGTCGGCCAGGTCGAGGCGCTCGACGTGCTCGGTGCGATCAACCACTGGAAGGCCTCGGGTCTCGACCTGGCGCCGATCCTGCACAAGGTCGACGTCGCCGAGACCCACTTCCCGGAGCAGGACGTCCGCAACACCGGCGTCCAGGACCACGGGCTGGACAAGTCGCTCGACATGACCACCCTGGTCCCGCTGGCCAAGGCCGCGATCGACAACGGCGAGCCCGTCCGCGCGCAGCTGGCGATCCGCAACGTCAACCGCACCGTCGGCACGATCCTCGGCCACGAGGTCACCAAGAAGTACGGCGGCGAGGGCCTGCCCGACGGCACGATCGACATCACCTTCACGGGGTCGGCGGGCAACTCCTTCGGCGCGTTCCTGCCCAAGGGCATCACGCTGCGCATCGAGGGCGACGCCAACGACTACGTCGGCAAGGGCCTCTCGGGCGGTCGCATCGCGATCCGTCCCGACCGGTCGTCGTCGTTCCGCGCCGACGAGCACATCATCGCCGGCAACACCATCGCGTACGGCGCGACCTCGGGCGAGCTCTTCATCCGCGGCGGCGTGGGCGAGCGGTGCTGCGTGCGCAACTCCGGCGCCGTGGTCGTGACCGAGGGCGTGGGCGACCACGGCTGCGAGTACATGACCGGCGGTCGCGTGGCCGTGCTGGGCAAGACCGGGCGCAACTTCGCGGCCGGCATGTCGGGCGGCATCGCCTGGGTGCTGGACCTCAAGGAGTCCCGCGTCAACGGCGAGCTCGTCGAGCTCAGCCCGGTCGAGGACGTCCACGCGGAGGACCTCGAGACGATGGTCCGCCGCCACTTCGAGGAGACCGGGTCGCAGGTCGCCGAGGAGCTGCTGGCCGACTGGCCGGCCGCCCTGGGCCGCTTCACCCAGGTCATGTCCCGCGACTACCGCATCGTGCTCAAGGCCAAGGCGGACGCCGAGGCCGAGGGTCTCGACGAGGACGCGGTCAACAACCGGATCATGGAGGTGCTGCATGGCTGACCCGAAGGGCTTCCTCAAGAGCGGCCGCCAGGTCGCGACCCGTCGGCCCGTCGAGGAGCGCATCCACGACTGGCAGGAGGTCTACCCCGACGGCGGCATCGGCCGCACCCTGCTGCCGATCATCAACACGCAGGCCAGCCGCTGCATGGACTGCGGCATCCCGTTCTGCCACCAGGGCTGCCCGCTGGGCAACATCATCCCGGAGTGGAACGACCTGGTCTGGCGCAACGACTGGGAGGAGGCCATCGAGCGCCTCCACGCGACCAACAACTTCCCGGAGTTCACGGGTCGCCTCTGCCCGGCCCCGTGCGAGACCGCCTGCGTGCTCGGCATCAACCAGGACCCGGTGACGATCAAGAACATCGAGGTCTCGATCATCGACAAGGCATGGGAGTCGGGCAACGTCCGTCCCCGGCCGCCGGAGTGGCTCTCGGGCAAGACCGTCGCGGTCATCGGCTCGGGCCCCGCGGGCCTGGCCGCCGCCCAGCAGCTCACCCGCGCCGGTCACACCGTCGCGGTCTACGAGCGGGCCGACCGGCCCGGTGGCCTGCTCCGCTACGGCATCCCCGAGTTCAAGATGGAGAAGGCGCAGGTCGACCGTCGCCTCGAGCAGATGAAGCGCGAGGGCACGGTCTTCCGCACCGGCGTGGAGGTCGGCCAGGGCAACCTGACCGCCGACGCCCTGCGCGGCCGGTACGACGCCGTGGTGCTCGCGATCGGATCGACCGTCGCGCGCGACCTGCCGGCCACCGGCCGGGAGCTCGGCGGCATCCACCAGGCGATGGAGTTCCTGCCGCAGGCCAACCGCGTCGCCCGCGGCGAGACCGTCGAGGACCAGATCGTCGCGACCGACAAGCACGTCGTGATCATCGGCGGCGGTGACACCGGCGCCGACTGCCTCGGCACCTCGATCCGCCAGGGCGCCAAGTCGGTGACCCAGCTGGAGATCATGCCGCGACCGGCCGACTCCGACGGTCAGGCGGCCAACCGTCCCGCGGGGCAGCCGTGGCCGACGTACCCGATGATCTTCCGGATCTCCTCGGCCCACGAGGAGTCGGGCGACCGGGTCTACTCGGTGTCGACCAAGGAGTTCCTGGGCGACGCCGAGGGCAAGGTCCGCGCGCTGCGCCTCACCGAGGTGAGGTTCGAGGAGGGCAAGCTCGTCGAGATCGAGGGCACCGAGCGCGAGATCCCGGCCGAGCTGGTGCTCTTCGCGATGGGCTTCACCGGCCCCGAGCAGCCCGGCCTGGTCGAGCAGCTCGGCGTCGACCTCGACGAGCGCGGCAACGTCAAGCGCGACGCCGACTACGCGACCTCGGTCGACGGCGTCTTCGTCGCCGGCGACGCGGGTCGTGGTCAGTCGCTGATCGTGTGGGCGATCGCCGAGGGCCGCTCGGCCGCGGCCGCGGTGGACAAGTACCTCACCGGTGCGACCACCCTGCCGGCGCCGATCCCGCCGACCGCTCGTCCGCTGGTGGTCTGAGCAGCAGCACCAGACAGCCGGGCCCGGGGTGCGACTCGCCGTCGTACGGCTGGGCCCGGCTGCGTCTCTGCCTACTGGCCAGTACGCCGCCGGGTGCTCGCGCTGTGTGGCACACCACTAGGCTTCCGGGCGTGAGACGAGCGAAGATCGTGTGCACCATGGGGCCGGCCACCAGCTCGGTCGAGCGCATCCGCGAGCTGGTCGACGTCGGCATGAACGTCGCCCGGCTCAACATGAGCCACGGCACCCATGAGCAGCACGCCGAGGTCTACCAGCGGCTGCGCGAGGTCGCGGAGACCACCGGGCGTGCGATCGGCATCCTGGCCGACCTGCAGGGTCCGAAGATCCGGCTGCAGACCTTCGCCCACGGCCCGGTCACGCTGCAGCGCGGCCAGACCTGGACCATCACCACGCGCGACGTCGAGGGCGACGACCGGATCTGCGGTACGACGTACTCCGGGCTGCCCGGTGACGTGAAGGCCGGCGACCCGCTGCTCATCGACGACGGCAAGGTGCGCCTGCGCGTCCTGGAGGTCAAGGGTCCCGACGTCGTGACCGAGGTGCTCGTCCCCGGCACGGTCAGCGACCACAAGGGCATCAACCTTCCTGGTGTGGCGGTGTCGGTGCCGGCGCTGTCGGGGAAGGACGCCGAGGACCTGCGCTTCGCGCTGCGGCTGGGCGTCGACTTCATCGCGCTGAGCTTCGTGCGCAACGCCACCGATGCCGAGGACGTCCGCAAGATCATGCGCGAGGAGGGCATCCTCGTGCCGGTCATCGCGAAGATCGAGAAGCCTCAGGCGATCGAGAACCTCGAGGAGGTCGTGGCGGCGTTCGACGCGTTCATGGTGGCGCGCGGCGACCTCGGCGTGGAGTGCCCGCTCGAGGAGGTCCCGTTCCTGCAGAAGAAGGTCATCGTCGCGGCCCGCAAGAACGCCAAGCCGGTCATCGTCGCGACCCAGATGCTGGAGTCGATGGTCACCAACCCGGCGCCGACGCGCGCCGAGGCCAGCGACGTCGCGAACGCCGTGCTCGACGGCGCCGACGCGGTGATGCTGTCGGGGGAGACGAGCGTGGGGGAGCACCCCGTCGTCACCGTCGACACCATGGCCAGGATCGTCGAGGCGACCGAGGAGCACGCGCTCAGCGACGAGGCCTTCAGCAGGTTCGGGCGGATCGAGTGGCAGCCGCACAGCCGCGGCGGCATCATCACCAAGGCCGCCGAGGAGATCGCCCAGCGCGCCGGCGCCAAGCTGATCGTGGCCTTCACGCAGTCCGGCGACTCGGCGCGACGGCTCACCCGCCTGCGCAGCCCGATCCCTGTGCTGGCGTTCACGCCCGAGGACCGCGTCCGCTCGCAGCTCGCGCTGAGCTGGGGCGTCGAGGCGTTCAAGACCTCGCCGGTCGAGCACACCGACGAGATGGTCCGCCAGGTCGACGAGGAGCTGCTCAAGATCGGCCGGGTCCAGGAGGACGACCTGGTCGTGATCGTCGCCGGAAGCCCGCCGGGCATCCCCGGCTCGACCAACGCCGTGCGCATCCACCGGATGGGCGATGCCATCCACGAGGTCGCTCCGGCGTACCGCCGCTCCTGACCGCTCACCTTCCCGCCGATGGTGGGTGTCGCGACCGTCGTGCTGCGTGGCGTGGCGTGGGGCTGGGAACCCTTGTCCGGCGGCTCCACCACCGGTTCGCCCGACACTGCTGAACGTCGTGCGCTGGTGCCCCGGGTGGGACTCGAACCCACACTGGACGGTGTTTGAGACCGCGTTCTCTGCCGATTGGAATACCGGGGCGTTGAGCGGTCAGATTATCCGAGCGCGGGACAGCCGCCCGCACCGGGAGAGCGTGGAGCGACGTACGCCGTACTGCCCGATAGCCTTGTGACCGTGACCGTGACCGAGACGCCCCAGCCCCGCACGGTGGTGATCGCCGAGGACGAGACGCTGATCCGCATGGACCTGGCGGAGATGCTGGTCGAGGAGGGGTACGACGTCGTCGGCCAGGCCGGCGACGGGCAGAAGGCCGTCGAGCTGGCGGAGGAGCTTCGGCCCGACCTGGTCATCCTCGACGTGAAGATGCCGGTCCTGGACGGCATCGCCGCCGCCGAGTCGATCGCCGGCCGGCGGATCGCGCCGGTGGTGATGCTGACCGCGTTCTCCCAGCGTGATCTGGTCGAGCGGGCTCGCGAGGCGGGCGCGATGTCCTACCTCGTCAAGCCGTTCACCCAGTCCGACCTGGTGCCCGCGATCGAGATGGCGGTCAGCCGCTTCGGCGAGATCGCCCAGCTCGAGTCCGAGGTCGCGGACCTGACCGATCGGCTGGAGACGCGCAAGGCGGTCGACCGAGCCAAGGGCATCCTCCAGGAGCAGCTCTCGCTCACCGAGCCCGAGGCCTTCCGCTGGATCCAGAAGACGGCCATGGACCTCCGCATGTCGATGCGCCAGGTCGCCGAGGGCGTGGTGTCGCACGGGGTGCCGGGAGCGTCCTGACCGTAGTCGGCCACGGTTACAAATTCGCAACGGGCACGATTCGTTCGGTCGATTGCCCGAATTCGCCAGTACCGTTTGGCCGTCGACCTCTGTGGTCGAGTTCAGCAGCATGACCAATGGAGGATCCATGACACGAACGACGAAGACCGTGCGCCTCGCGGCGGTCGCTGGCATCGTCGCCCTCGGCCTCAGCGCCTGTGGCACGACCGGCGGCAGCGGCAGCTCCGGCAGCTCGGGCAGCGGTAGCTACACCATCGCCTTCCTCGGCGCGGCCACCGGCCCCGAGGGTGCCCTCGGCCAGAACATGATCGGCGGCATCAAGACGGCCCTGGCGGCGTATAACAAGACGAACCCGAAGGCGAAGGTCAGCCTCAAGGTGTACGACTCGCAGGGCTCGGCGAGCCAGGCGACGCCCCTGGCGAGCTCGATCGTGTCGAACTCGAGCGTGATCGGCCTGGTCGGTCCCGGCTTCTCCGGTGAGTCCAAGGCAGTCAACCCGAGGTTCGCCGCGGCCGGTCTCCCCGAGATCTCGCCGTCCGCCACCGAGATCGACCTGACCCACAGCGGCTGGAAGACCTTCCACCGTGTCGTCGGTTCCGACCAGTTCCAGGGTGCGGCCGATGCCAAGTACCTCACCAACAACGCCAAGTCCAAGAAGGTCTTCGTCATCGATGACTCCGAGGCGTACGGCACCGGGTTGGCGCAGGTCGTCCAGAAGTCCCTTCCGTCCAGCGCTGTCGTCGGCACCGACCACGTCCAGGTCGGACAGACGGACTTCTCCGCCACGGTCACCAAGATCAAGGCGTCAGGCGCCGATTCGGTGTTCTACGGCGGCTACTACGCCGAGTCCGGCCTCCTGATCAAGCAGTTGCGCAACGCCGGATGGAACGGCGTGTTCGTCTCCGGAGACGGCTCCGAGGACCCGCACTTCGTGACCGTCGCCGGTGCGCAGGCCGCCAACGGCGCGGTCCTGACCTCTGCAGCCGGTCCGGCAACCGCCTCGTTCTCGAAGCAGTACGCCGCCGCGAACGGCGGCCAGCCAGCGGGCCTCTACTCGATGCAGGCCTACGACGCGACGAACATCTTCCTCGCAGGCATCAAGGCGGGCGACACTACCCGCGCGAACCTTGAGAATTTCGTCAACAGCTACAGCGGCACCGGGGTGATCGGTCCGATCAAGTTCGACTCGAACGGCGACGTCACGGCAACGACGATCTACGCGTACCACGTGCAGAACGGCAAGCTCGACACGGAGCACCCGACTCCCATCAAGTGAGCATCCGCGGTCGGACCTCGTGAGGAGCATCCTCACGAGGTCCGACCTGCATGACGAGAAAGCCCGATCCCATGCATCTGCTTCTCCACCAGTTCCCCGAGCTCACCATCACCGGGCTCGCAGTGGGTTCTGTGTATGCGCTCATCGCCCTTGGCTACACGATGGTCTACGGCGTGCTGCAGCTGATCAACTTCGCCCACTCCGAGGTCTTCATGTTCGGCACCTTCGCCGTGGCATGGGTGGCGATGGCGATCCACGGGCCCAACTCCCGCAGTGAGAACCTCGAGCAGGCGGCGGGCATCCTGCTCTTGGGCCTCGTCGCTGCGATGGTCCTTTCCGGAATCGTCGCGCTCCTGCTGGAGCGGGTCGCCTACCGGCCGCTGATCAAGAAGAAGGCGCCGAAGATCATCGCGCTGATCTCAGCGATCGGTGCGGCGTTCGCGTTGGAGGAAGTCATGGGCCTCCGTGATCGGATCGCCAGCGCCTTCGGCCTCGGACAGAGGCTGTCCAACTATGTGCAGGGCGCTCGCAACCCGTACACGATGCCGGTGACGGTGCGCCCGCATCCGCTCTTCTCCATCGGCAACTACAAGATCACCGATGTCGACATCTTGATGATCGTGGCCGCGCTCCTGATGATGTTTCTGCTCGAGACGTTTGTGAAGCGCACCCGATTCGGCAAGGGCATTCGCGCAGTCGCACAGGACCCAGAGGCTGCCGCCTTGATGGGCGTCAACTCCACGCGCGTTGTTCAGCTGACCTTCCTCATCGGCGGCCTCATGGCCGGTGTCGGCGCAACGCTCTACATGATCCGGATCGGCTCGACCACGGCTGCCGGTGGTGATCTGCTCGGCATCAAGGCGTTCACCGCCGCGGTGATGGGTGGCATCGGCAACTTGAGGGGCGCGCTCATCGGCGGCCTCGTCCTCGGTGTCGTGGAGAACTGGGGAATCGCAGTGCTTGGTGACAGCTGGAAGGACGTGACGTCGTTCGTCCTGCTGGTCCTGATCCTCCTCGTCCGACCGTCCGGGATCCTCGGCGAGGCTCTCGGCAAGGCGCGGGCATGAGCGGCCGGCTCGGCGGGTTGCTGCGACGTAAGCAGGTCTCTGTACCACTGCTCGTCCTGGTGGTGCTGTTCGTATACGCGCTGCCTATGCTCGATCTGCCTATCATCACGACGACTGACAGCGACTTCGGCGGCGTGCTGTTCGATGCGGCGTCGTATGCCTTGATCGCTGTCGGACTGAACATCGTTATCGGGTACGCAGGCCTTCTCGACCTGGGGTACGTCGGCTTCTACGCTTGCGGTGCCTACACCGTCGCGTTGCTGACAGAGTTCCACGGCCACTGGCCTTTCTTCCTGGCCTTGCCTGCTGCGATCGTCGTGACGATGGTCAGTGGCCTCATCCTCGGCGCCCCGACGCTGCGAGTGCGCGGTGACTACCTGGCCATCGTCACGATGGGCTTCGGTGAGATCATCCGACTTGTCATCACGAACACGCACTGGCTGGGCGCCTCGCAAGGCATCGCCGGCATCCCACCGCCGCCCAGCATCGGGCAGGCTCCGGACCCTGCGAACGGCGTCGCCGGCGGGCTCTTCCAGGTCCCGCACCTGTCGTGGAGCACGTTCCCGAACGTCATCGACGTCGGCCACGAGACGCCGTTCGTCGGGTTCGGGGTGGCTGACGCCATCCCGTTCTATTGGCTGGTGCTGACAGCTCTGTTCATCGTTCTAATCGCCGACCGGCTGGTCAAGAACAGCCGGGTAGGTCGCGCCTGGGAGGCGACAAGGGAGGACGAGGATGCGGCGGAAGTGATGGGAGTGCCGACATTCCGTTACAAGTTGCTCGCCTTCGCGCTGGGTGCGGCGATCGGTGGCTTGTCCGGCTCCTTCTACGCTACGCAGACGACCTACGTCAGTCCTGACACCTTCATCATCACGCTCTCCGAGCTGTTCGTGGCCGCCGTGATCATCGGCGGTGCCGGCAACCGCTGGGGTGCGCTGGCCGGAGGCGTGCTCGTCGCCTACCTGCCTGAGCGGTTCCGCAGCTTCAGCGACTGGCGGATGCTCGTGTTCGGTGTGGCGCTGATGTTGCTCGCGATCTGGCGTCCACAGGGGATCTTCCCGCCCCGTCGGACTAGACGCGTGCTCAAGGTGGAGGCAAAGATCGAGGCGCTCGAGGGAGAGACAGCCAGTGTCTGACACGACGACCAGCACAGTCACCGAGAGCGGCGGCCGCGCACTCCTCGAGGTCGACAACGTCACCATCAAGTTCGGTGGCGTGGTCGCGCTGGACGAGGTCACCTTCGAGATCCGCGAGGGCGAGATCCTGGGGCTGATCGGACCCAACGGTGCCGGCAAGACGACCTGCTTCAACGTGATGACCGGGGTCTACCAAGCGACGAGCGGGCAGATCCGCTTCGACGGCAAGCCACTGGCCAAGATGCAGCGCTACAAGATCACCCGGCTCGGCATCGCCCGTACGTTCCAGAACATCCGCCTGTTCAAGTCGATGACGGCGCTGGAGAACGTCATGGTCGGGACCGACGCTCACAGCAGGGTGGGCCTCTTCAACGCGCTCTTCCGCACCCCGCTGCATCGTCGCACCGAGGCGGAGTCCCGCGAGCGGGCGCTCGAGTTGCTGAAGTTCGTCGGTGTCGACGGTCGTGCCGATGAGCTCGCCGAGAACCTCTCGTACGGTGACCAGCGGCGACTCGAGATCGCGCGCGCGATGGCCACGAGGCCCAAACTTCTCTGCCTCGACGAACCGGCCGCCGGCTTCAACCCGGCCGAGAAGCAGCGGCTGATGGAACTCATCCGCAACGTGCGCGACGAGGGCTACACCGTGCTCCTCATCGAGCACGACATGCGGCTGGTCATGGGCGTGACCGATCGCATCGTCGTGCTGGAGTTCGGTCGCAAGATAGCCGAGGGCGCGCCTGCCGAAATCCGTGACAATCCGGCGGTCATCGCTGCCTATCTGGGTGTCGAGGAGGACGACGATGCCGCTTCTTGAGGTCGAGGGACTCTGCGTCAACTACGGGCACATCGAGGCCATCCGCGACATCAGTTTCACCGTCGATCAGGGCGAGATCGTCACCCTGATCGGGGCGAACGGTGCCGGCAAGACGACCACCCTGAAGACGATCTCCGGGCTGCGCGCAGTGCGTGCGGGCCGGATCGTCTTCGACGGCAAGGACATCACCAAGCTCGCGCCGGAGGGGCGGGTGAAGCTCGGGCTGAGCCAGTCGCCCGAAGGGCGAGGCTGCTTCCCCGGCATGACCGTCCGAGAGAATCTCGACATGGGTGCCTACGTGCGCAAGGACCGCAAGTCCAAGGCGTACAGGGAGGACCTCGACCGGGTCTTCACGCTCTTCCCGCGGTTGCAGGAGCGCGTCGGCCAGCAGGCGGGCACCATGTCAGGCGGTGAGCAACAGATGCTGGCGATCGGTCGTGCCTTGATGGCGCGACCGAAGCTGGTGCTGCTCGACGAGCCGTCGATGGGTCTCGCACCCAAGTTGATTGCCCAGATCTTCTCGATCATCGACGAGATCAAGGCGCAGGGCACGACGGTCCTCCTGGTCGAGCAGAACGCGGCGCAGGCGCTGAAGCGCGCCGACGTCGCCCACATCTTGGAGACCGGCGAGATCGTCAAATCCGGGACGGGCGCCGAGCTGTCGGGCGACGGCTCGGTCCGCGCCGCCTACCTGGGCGGCTGACGGGGGGGTATGTGAAATCCCGGCGGTGACCAGGAGCGGTCGCCGCCGGGACGTCAGATCTGCCCAGGGCCCGTCCACCAGGTCGCGGTGGACGGGAAGGTCGTCCTGAAGCTGCGCACGTCAAGCTGCTGAGTGCGCCCGCTGTTGACTTCCTTCCAGCGTGTTCCCCAGACACGCAGTTGCGACGAGCCGTAGACGCAGTGGCCCCAGGAGTGAGGGCGGACCTTGTAGACGATTCCGGAGCCGACCTCCGAGCTGGTCGAGTGCGTGATGGATCCGCTGAAGTCGGTCTCTGCCTTCGCGAAGATCAGGCCGGCCTCGGTCTTGACCGTCACAGTGCCGGATTGCGTCCACGTTTTCGAGTGTTTGACCTCGCAGTGGAGCGTGGTCTTCTGCGAGCTGTCAGTGTTGTCAACCTGGTACTTGTCCGAGTATGTCGCCCAGGTGCGCTTGCGGTTGAACTTGACGCAGTAACGGTACTCGGAGCTGGAGGACCCGAGCTCCTTCCACTGGGAGCAGGTCGTGGCATGCATGCCACGGAGCGCTGTGTGGGGCGTAGCCGCCCCATTCGTCTCGGCGGTCGCAGGGGCCGAGACATCGGAGATCCCGGTGGCGATGAGGAGCAGAACTGGGACGGTCTTGGTCAGGAGACTGATGTTCATCTTCGTGTCCTTCCGAGAGGTGGCGGGCGGCTCGTCCATTCCGTATCTCTGAAACGACATCCGGCTCGTCCGGTTACCCCGGATCCACCGATGAGGTTGCCGGTGTGAGCGTGGCGTAGGACGAGAATGCCCTTGCTGGGCGGGAGAATCGGAGTTCTCACACACACGATTCGACGCCGAGCAAAGGACACCTCGTAA